>JAUNFZ010000008.1 GCA_030524785.1 Eubacteriales bacterium | reverse complement strand
TAGTCTCTGTCAAGTCCCTTCCACGCATTTTCTACTGCTTTTATTATACTATCGGGAATGAAATTTCTCAATACATTTTTTCAAATGTCTGTCTGATATGAGCTTACAAAAAGAAATTTTTATTGTCTTTTCTACTGTTATATTATATGATAGTTAAGATTTGCGGAGCTGGATGTGCGCTCTGCTGCCTGCAAATCAAACGAAACGATACACAAAGGATATGATGATGAAAATGAATCAGAAAAAAACAATTGCACAATGTTACTACATCTTTTTTGTAAACGGAGCTCTGGCGCTGATGATCGGTTCCCTGCTGCCATATCTTAGGGAGACTTATGGTATTGATTACCGAATCGCCGGATTCCTTGTCTCCGCCCACTCTATCGGGAATCTGTGTTCCAGCTTTTTGGGCGGCGCTCTGCCGATCTGGCTGGGGAGAAAGAAAACAGCCCTGCTCCTGTGCACCAGCGGCGTTGTCGCCTTTCTGCTGATGACAGTCACCGGAAATCCGCTGCTTTTAATCCTGGCTTTTTTCCTGACCGGCATCAACCGCGGAGCTGTCAGCAACTTCAATAATGCCATTATCAATGATGTCTCCGGCGGAAAGGCCGCGGCGTTAAATCTGCTGCACGCCTTTTTCTGTACCGGTGCGCTGCTTTCTCCCTTTGTTGTTCTGCTGTTTGTAAGAAACAGCAGCGCCAACTGGATCTTTGCAGCTTTCCTGATGGCCGGCGCCATCGCCACGGAGCTTGCGGTCATCTGGCGGATGACTGTCCCAAACAATTACCCTGCAAAGGCAGAAAACGCCAGAAACGACTGGAGCTTTCTGAGAAACAAACGCTTTGTCATCGCCTGCGGCATTTTGTTTTCTTATATGTGCGCAGAGCAGGCCATCAACGGCTGGCTTGTCACCTATTTAAAAGACACCGGTATCATGAGCGAAGAATTTTCGCAGATTATGGCCTCGCTTTTATGGGGTGTAATCCTTATCGGCCGCTTAACCAGCGCCGCTCTTTCCACCCGGATAGAAAAGCCGAAACTCCTTCTGGCAAATTCTATCGGATATGTGGCCTTTTTTGTTCTGCTGATTACCGCCCGCTCCTCGGCCCCCTGCATAGCAGGCATCATCGGCATCGGCTTTTTTATGGCGGGGCTTTATCCCACCACCATTGCCTCCATCGGCGATATCGCAGGCCGTTATCCACTGGCTTTAAGTTTTGTGCTGACCTTTGCAGGCGCAGGCGCTATCCTGATGCCCTCGGTCGTGGGCGTAGCCGCCCAGCATATCGGCATCTACGGCGGGATGAGCGTGATTGTCGTGGCCGTCGCCGTATCTTTCCTGTTTATTTTGTGGAATTACCTGAACAGCAGAAGGGTGTCGAAACATCCGAATTTATGATTACACGGATTGCTTCGTGCTTCGCACTCCCACATCTCCGTTTCACTACGGTCGGTGCTGAACGCGTGTCACTGGCACGCAGCACCCTATGATATCAGAAAAAATCCCCGGCCTGATGACCGGGGATTTGCTCTGCACATTAGTTAAATTTACGTTTACGAGCTGCTTCAGACTTCTTTTTGCGTCTTACGCTCGGCTTTTCGTAATGTTCTCTCTTACGAATTTCCTGCTGGATACCAGCTTTTGCGCAGTTTCTTTTGAAACGGCGTAATGCGCTGTCCAAAGTCTCGTTTTCTTTAACGATTACATTTGACATAGTCTCACACCTAACCTCCCTCCAGTTGCAGATTGTGCATAATACAACTGTGGGTATTTTTTATTGCACTAGAGTTATTATACCCAGTTTGCTGCCATCCGTCAAGCTATTTTCAGCGGAAGGTCTACTTTTTGCCTCACAAAGTTCTGTGACCGGCCATTGCGCAAAATCAGAGCTGGCCCTTCAGCACTTCCTCCGCTTTAGCGAGAGCATCGTCCATGCCCGCCGGATTTTTGCCGCCGGCCTGAGCCATATTCGGGCGTCCGCCTCCGCCTCCGCCGACGCAGGAAGCAATTCCCTTAATCAGATTGCCTGCATGGGCTCCAAGCTTCTGGGCACCGTCAGTCGCCATGGACAAAAGGCTTACTTTTCCGTCGCACACGCTGGCAAGCACAATCACGCCCTCGCCCAGCTTTTCTTTTAACTGATCGCCCAGATCTCTGAGGCCGTTCATATCCACGCCCTCCAGCTTTGCCGTAAGAAGCTTCACGCCGTCCACTTCTCTGACATTGTCCATAACATCCCCCAGAGCATCCTTCGCCAGCCGGCTCTTTAAGGATTCCACTTCGCTCTGGGCCGCTTTCAGCTCCCCGGTCAGATGATGCAGTCTGTCAATCAATGTTGCCGGCGTCGCTTTCACCGCCTTTGCCGCCTCGGCAAGCTGCTGCTCCACACCGTGATAATAGGCGAACACGCCGCTGCCGGTCAGCGCCTCAATACGGCGCACACCTGCCGCAATGCCGGATTCGGAAAGAATCTTAAAGGTAGTAATCGCGCTGGTATTCGCCACATGGGTGCCGCCGCAGAGTTCTTTGGAAAATTCTCCCATAGACACCACGCGCACATCATCCGCATATTTCTCGCCAAAGAGGGCCATCGCTCCGGTCTTCTTTGCGTCCTCAATGTTCATTATCTTTGTTTCCACCGGAAGGGCCGCCGCAATCTGTTCATTGACAAGGGCTTCCGTTTTTGCAATCTCCTCCGCCGTCATCGGCGCAAAATGTGCAAAGTCAAAGCGCAGCCGGTCCGGCGTTACCAGAGAGCCCTTCTGCTCTACATGGCTTCCAAGCACCGTCTTTAAAGCTTTCTGCAGAAGGTGGGTCGCGCTGTGATTTTTACAGGTATCGGCACGCTTTGCGGCGTCAACTTCAAGCGTCACAACGTCTCCTGTCTTAAACATGCCCTTCGTCACTCTGCCCACATGGCCTACCTTGCCGCCCAGCAGCTTGATTGTGTCTTCTACCACAATTTCTGCGTCCGCCATACGGATCACTCCCGTATCGCCCTCCTGGCCGCCCATGGTGGCATAAAACGGCGTTTTTTCCACAAAGACTGTCACCTTTTCGCCGTCGGATACCGCATCGGTAATCTCTTTTTCAGCAGCCGGCGCCTTTTCGCCGTCGGATACCTCTCCGGCAGTCTCTTTTTCTACCACCAGTACCGTAATTTTTGAATCACAGCAAAGGCTGTCGTATCCCACAAACTCTGTGGTGACAGCAGGATCGATCTCGTCGTAAACCGTTGCTTCGGCTCCGCTGTAATTGGTAATCTCCCGGGCGTTTCTCGCCTTGGTGCGCTGTTCCTCCATGGCGGCCTTAAATCCATCCTCATCGATGGAATAACCCTTTTCCTCCAGGATCTCTTTTGTCAGATCCAGCGGAAAGCCGTAAGTATCATACAGTGTAAACGCATCTGTGCCCGCCAGAGTCTTTACGCCTGCCTTCTCCATTTTGCTCTCCATGGACGCAAGGATATTTAAGCCCTGATCGATCGTTTTATTAAACCTTTCTTCCTCCTCAGAAAGTACTTTGAAGATAAATTCTTTCTTTTCTTCAAGCTCCGGATAGCCGTCTCTGGAACCGCGGATCACTTCTTCGCTGAGTTTGGACAGGAACGCCCCCTGGATACCCAGAAGCCTTCCATGGCGGGCCGCCCGGCGAATCAGCCGGCGCAGCACGTATCCTCTGCCCTCGTTCGTCGGCATAATGCCGTCCGAAATCATAAAGGTGGCGGAACGGATATGGTCCGTAATCAGACGGATGGAGACGTCTTTATTCTCGTCCTGCTTATACTGCGTATGGGCAAACTCGCACACCTTGTTGCGCAGTGCCTGAATCGTATCCACATCAAAAATAGAGTCCACTTCCTGCACAACGACAGCCAGACGTTCCAGCCCCATTCCGGTGTCGATGTTCTTCTGCTTCAGCGTTTCATAATGGCCTTCCCCGTCGTTCTCAAACTGGGTAAACACGTTGTTCCAGACTTCAATGTAGCGGTCGCAGTCGCAGCCCACGGTGCAGCCCGGCTTTCCGCAGCCGTACTGCTCGCCGCGGTCGTAGTAAATCTCCGAGCAGGGACCGCAGGGTCCGGCTCCGTGCTCCCAGAAGTTGTCTTCCTTTCCAAAGCGGAAAATCCGCTCCGCCGGGATGCCGATCTCCTGATTCCAGATATCAAACGCCTCGTCGTCCTCCAGATATACCGACGGATACAGCCTGTTGGGATCCAGTCCCACCACCTCCGTCAGAAATTCCCAGGACCAGGCAATCGCTTCATGTTTAAAATAATCGCCAAAAGAAAAATTTCCCAGCATTTCAAAAAATGTACCGTGACGGGCCGTCTTTCCCACATTTTCGATATCGCCCGTGCGGATGCACTTCTGGCAGGTTGCCACCCGGCGTCTCGGCGGAATCTCCGCGCCCGTGAAATAGGGCTTCAGGGGCGCCATACCTGCGTTGATCAGCAGAAGGCTCTTGTCATTATGCGGAACAAGGGAAAAACTTTTCATTACCAGATGACCCTTGCTCTCAAAAAAGTCCAAAAACATTTTTCTAAGTTCATTTACACCGTACTGTTTCACAATTGCTCCTCCCGTTTTTAAGCCGTCTTTGAATCCTCCGCGGCTTTCTTCTCATCCTTGCGGTCCCGCAGCACCTTTCCCAGGCGAATGCCGCCCAGCGCCACAATCGCCACCAGAATCATTTTGATTACTGTCTGTACAAAGTAAACCACAAAATCCATGAATGTACCTCCTACTTCACTCTGATCTGATGATAACCCTTTTTGCCTTTTTTAATCAGCAGCGTGCCGTCGCCGTCCAAATCCTCCAATGTAAATATACGGTCGATGGCCGTCACCTTTACATCATTTACGCTGACTCCGCCCTGCTGCACAAGACGTCTTGCCTCCGAGCGGCTTGCAGAAAGCTTTGTCTCCACAAGAAGACTCAGAATATCTTTTCCCGCTGCCAGCACTTCTCTCTCATACTCGGTAGCCGGCACATTTTCGCTTTTCCCGCCGCCGGCAAACAGCGCCTTTGCCGCCTCATCAGCTTTCTTTGCTTCCTCCTCGCCATGTACCAGCTTTGTCAGCTCATAGGCCAGAATCTCCTTCGCCCGGTTGAGCTGGCTGCCCTCCCAGGCGTCCATGGCGTCAATTTCCTCCAGCGGAAGAAATGTCAGCATACGGATACATTTCAGCACGTCCGCGTCCGCCACATTTCTCCAGTACTGATAAAACTCGTAGGGTGAAGTCTTATTCGGATCCAGCCACACGGCGCCGGACTGGGTCTTGCCCATCTTCTTGCCCTCGGAGTTTAAAAGCAGCGTAATCGTCATCGCATGGGCGTCCTTGCCAAGCTTGCGGCGAATCAGCTCCGTTCCGCCCAGCATATTGCTCCACTGATCGTCGCCGCCAAACTGCATATTGCAGCCGTAGCGCTCGTAAAGCTCCAGAAAATCGTAGCTCTGCATAATCATATAGTTAAATTCCAGGAAGCTTAAGCCTTTTTCCATGCGCTGCTTATAGCACTCTGCCCGCAGCATATTATTTACGGAAAAATGGGGGCCAACTTCCCGCAGAAACTCAATGTAATTAAGGTTTGTCAGCCAGTCGGCGTTATTTACCATCATGGCTTTGCCCTCGCCAAATTCAATGAAACGGCTCATCTGCTTTTTAAAGCACTCGATATTGTGGTTGATGGTCTCCGTCGTCATCATCTGGCGCATGTCCGTTCTTCCGGAGGGATCGCCCACCATACCTGTACCGCCGCCCAGAAGGGCAATCGGACGGTTTCCCGCCATCTGCAGCCGCTTCATCAGGCAAAGCGCCATAAAATGTCCCACATGAAGGCTGTCCGCCGTGGGGTCAAAACCGATGTAGAAGGTAGCTTTTCCCTCGTTGATCATCGTTCTGATTTCTTCCTCATTCGTCACCTGCGCGATCAGGCCGCGCTCAACCAGTTCCTCATAAATTCCCATCTCTCATTCTCCTCATTCACGCTCCCCTGCATCCGGGAAACGCCTTTATTGCCATCTATCCACTATAGCATACCGGCGGCGCTATTGCAAGCTTTGCTGCCCTTTTCCGGGAAGCTTTTTGGGGGAAGCGCCAGCCTTTTTCAGTCCTTTTCCTGCACTCCCTCATCCACATACAGTTCCTCTCCGTCTGCCGCCGCAGTGGCCAGGGCGTCGCAGCGCTCGTTCAATTCATGGCCGTCGTGCCCCTTTACCCAAATAAAGCGGACGTCATGGGGCTCCATAGCCGCCAGCAGCCGCTTCCACAGTTCCTCATTTTTTACCGGCTCATTTTTTCCACGCTTCCATCCCCGGCGTACCCATCCGTCAATCCAGTTTTGATTGAAAGCGTCCGTCAGATATTTGGAATCAGAGTACAGCTCCACGCTGCAGGGTTTTGTCAGAGCCTCCAGTCCGGCAATCGCCGCCATCAGCTCCATGCGGTTGTTGGTCGTTCTCTTATAGCCGCGGGAAAGCTCCCGCTCATGAAGCTTCCCTGCCGAATCCACATAATGAAGAATCGTTCCGTAACCGCCCGGCCCGTCGGGATTTCCCCTGGCCGCTCCGTCCGTATATATTTTTACCAGCATTTTTCCAGCATCTCCCTGATTTTCTGCGTCATTATTTTCGCCTTTTTGTGGTTCAGTCCGTTGGCCGTCACACCCGCTACCACATCGTCCTTCACCGCCAGGCCCGGAAAATAGAAATCGCACTTTGTCTTGTCGCTGCAGACATTCACAAGAATCCCCCGCTCCTTGCATACGCGGTAGATATCGCTGTTTGTCTTGAAATCATTTGTGGCTGCGATTACCATATCCGCCTTGTAAATATCGCTGCTTTCATATTTTTTTCTCAGGATGTGTATCTGTCCCGCCTGTTCCATCTCATTCAGTTCGGGATTTACCTCCGGCGCAATCACGGTAAGATGCTCCGTAAAATTGCAAAGGGACCGGATTCTTCTCTTTGCAATTGTACCGGCTCCCACCACAAAAATTTCTTTTTCTGACAGATCCACAAACATGGGAAAATACGGTTTTCTGCTCTCAGCCATTTTGCACATACCTCGTTGCTTGTACTTATATTTCAGTATACAAAAACTTCCTGTTTTCATCAAGTGCTAATTTGCACTGGCATTTTTGGCAAAGCTGCGTTATACTGGGAACGCAGAATACGAAAAAACACCGGAGGAAACCCATGAGTTTTACATTTGTAAGAAAATTGCCAATCCCGGCGGAGATCAAGAAGCAGTTTCCCATCTCGGAAGCAGCCGCCGAAATAAAAGCCAAAAGAGATGCCGAGATCAGAGATGTGTTTACCGGAGCCTCCAAAAAGTTTCTGGTAATTATCGGTCCCTGTTCCGCGGATGCGGAGGACTCCGTTATGGACTATGTGCGCCGCCTTGCAAAGGTGCAGGAGCGCGTGTCCGACCGTCTGATCCTGATTCCCCGCGTATATACCAACAAACCCCGCACCACCGGCGAGGGCTACAAAGGCATGGTGCATCAGCCCGACCCCGAAAAGAAACCGGACATGCTGGCCGGCCTGATTGCCATCCGCAAGCTCCATCTTCGGGTAATTGAGGAGACAGGCCTCACCTCCGCGGATGAAATGCTTTATCCCGAAAACTACTGGTATCTGGCGGATATTCTTTCCTACGTGGCCATCGGCGCCCGGTCCGTGGAGGATCAGCACCACCGCATGACCACCAGCGGCATGGACGTTCCCGCAGGCATGAAAAATCCTACCAGCGGAGATCTCTCCGTTATGTTAAATTCCGTTGTGGCGGCCCAGAACGCCCACGACTTTATCTACCGCGGCTGGGAAGTCGCCACCCAGGGAAATCCTCTGGCCCATGTCATACTGCGGGGCGCCACGAATAAGCACGGCAATTCGATCCCCAATTACCACTACGAGGATCTTATCCGCCTGCTGCATATGTACGACCAGCGCGAATTGTCCTATCCCGCAGTGGTCATCGACGCCAACCACTCCAATTCCAATAAGCAGTACGAGGAGCAGGTGCGTATTGTCAAGGAGATTCTGAACAGCCGCGCTTTAAACCCGCGCCTTCATGAGCTTGTAAAAGGCGTCATGATCGAAAGCTATCTGGAACCCGGCAGCCAGAAAATCGGCTGCGGCCAGCATATTTATGGAAAATCCATCACCGACCCCTGTCTGGGATGGAAAGAATCTGAGGAATTGATTTACGATATCTATAAAATGTGCTGAGTATCTTTGGCGCATGACGGAAAAGGGAGGCTCCGGCTTCATTGCCAGGGCTTCCCTTTTCGTATATTCTTTCTTATTTATATATTCCTTCTTAGGACTGTACCGCCACCAGAAGCGACGCTTCCGACAGCTCGTCCTTTCCCCTTCGCAGTTCTCCGGTGAAGGTTCCCTGCTTCATAATCAGAATACGGTCGCAGACCTTCGCCAGATGTTCAAATTCCGAGGAGACCAGCAGTACCCCGCTGCCCGAATCCGCGATATCCGCAATAATGTGGCAGATGCTCTCCTTCGCCTCCACGTCTACGCCCACCGTAGGGTCATCCAGCATCAGAATATCCGGATGCAGAAAGATGCTTTTTCCAAATACAACCTTCTGCTGATTGCCTCCGGAAAGGTTTTTCAGTTCCTGACCGGTTCCGGTGGTCTTGATATCCAGCCGTTCGATCAGCTCGTTCGCCGCCTTTTCCGCCTTTTTGTCGTTGATGCAGGTTCTCTTTGAAAATCGTTTCCAGGCGGACATAAATAGATTCATTTTTACAGAGTGAATGGAAACGATACCTGATCTTCTGCGGTCCTCCGGAATCATAAAAACGCCGTTGTCTATCGCCTTCCAGGGCTTCTGGCCGGTGATATCTCGTCCCTTCAGCAAAACGCTTCCTTCCCCGGGCTTCATCATTCCATAAATGCACTTAATCAGCTCTGTGCGGCCGCTTCCCATCAGTCCAGCGATGCCCAGCACTTCTCCCGGATATATGCAAAACTCTGCTTTATTCACTTTCTGATCTTTGCTGGAGAGCTCTTTTACCACAAGAAGCGGTTCCTGCTCATACCGGGGAGGCGCTTTTCTCTCCACAGCCCTTTCCTGAACCTTCCGGCCCACCATCGCCTCCACCATTTTCTGAATCGTCAGGTTCGCCACCTCGTCGTTAAGAGCCACGGTTCCGTTGAACAGAATCACTGTCCGGTCGCATATCTGCACAATCTCCTGCATATGGTGAGAAATCAGAATAATCGCGATGTCTTTCTTCTTAAGCTTCTCCATAAATTCAAACAGCAGTCCGATCTCTCTCTGGGTGAGAGAAGCCGTGGGCTCGTCCAGAATCAACACATGGGGCTCTTTCAGCATCGCCTTGATGATCTCAATCAGCTGCTGCTTTCCAATCGGCAGCTCTCCTGTCACCGCCTTAGGATCGATATCGTCGATTCCAAATTCATCGAAGGCCCGTTCTGCCCTTCTCATACATTCTTTCTCATCAATGCTCAGCCCCTTATGGGGTTCGTCATTCAAAAACAGATTCTGCACCACAGTCAGCGTAGGCACCAGGGAGAGTTCCTGGTAAACCATGGCAATACCGCTTTTTCTGGCGTCCTGGGCGTTTTGAATCTGCACTTCCTTCCCATCCACAAAGATCTGACCCGCGTCTTTGCGGTAAACACCGTTGACAATCTTCATCAGCGTAGATTTTCCGGCGCCGTTTCCGCCCAAAAGTCCCAGAATCGTTCCTTTCTCCACCGCAAAAGATACGCCTTTTAGTACCTGGTTTTCATAAAAGGATTTGTAAATCTCTTTAAGTTCCAGCGCATTTTTCATTTCTACCAATTTGGCCACCCCATTGCTTTTCCATCACTGTCAAATATGCCTGCTGCCTGCGGTGTCCCCCTGGAAATTCCCACTACGGGAACCACAAAGGCTCTGGTGACAAACGCCTGCGCCCTGAAGCCGAACACTGCCGTGTCCCCCTGCTTCATGGAAGCGCCCGGCTTGAAAATGCCATAATAATCTATCGCGGCGGGGCTTGGTATATCGCACACCACCTGATTTTTCCTGGCTTCTTCGGGACTTGCCCCCACGCAGGCTTTCACCGGATATGCCGGGAACACCGGATCAATATACATTCCGCCGCCATAGCAGTATCCCCGTCCTTTATAAAAATGGCACACCTCCGACACATACACCATGGCCGGTTTCTCAGCCAGATCCTTCAGCGCATGAAGTGGCGTCGTTCCGGTCATCCCATGTCCCGGCTCCACCTGCGTAATGCCCTTTTGAGCCATTTCAGCAAAAAGATGGGACGAGGTAGTGCCCGGCGCGTTTACCTCGATCTTGGTAAATCCCGCCGCCTCCAGCCGCTCCTTTGCCTCTAAAAGCGTCTGATAATTGTGCGTGTGTTTTACTTCCACGGCATCCGCATCGAACAGTTGGGTTGGGAAGCTGGTAATTCCGGCAAATTTAAGCCCCGGCAAAGCGTCCAGCGCTCTGGCCGTTTCCACCACATCCTCCGCAGCAAATCCGCCTTCATGTCCCGTATAGTAAGTGTCTCCCTCAGCGTAAATACGGGCCATCACTTTCTGCGTATAGGTCTTTTCAAGACCGCTTCTCACCAGAGCTTCCGAGATTGCCCTGGCTTTTTCCATGCTGTACACCGTCCAGTACTCCGGTTTCATGGCAACGGCGGCGTCCGTCTCGCCTGCCGGCACCTGTACCAGATGGCCGAGATGACCGATTTTCATTCCGGCTTCGTGAACGCGGCGGGCGTCCGCCATGTCCACGCAGACGCATCCGTCGGCTCCGGCTTCTTTCAGCGCTTTAATCACCACCGGATTTCTTCCGATCTGCTTTGTCATCGGGTACAGCTTCATATGATATTTGTGGCACATCTCTGCCATCATTCTTACGTTTTCCACAATCGCATCCACATCCAGCACATAGGAGTTCGCCGGAATCTGATACGCCTGATGCAGCGTTACGGCCGCATCAATCAATGCTTCGTTTCTTGATAAGGTTTTCTCTAAAAACATAGGCTGCCTCCTAATCCACTTTCTTTTCCCGCAGGCTTAAGGAAACCGCTACAATGATCACAATTCCTCTGGCAATCATCTGGGCATTTACGCTCAGTCCCAGAAGCAGCAGGCCGTTGTTCAGCATACCGATCACCAGGGAGCCAATCAGCGTCCCCAGTACAGTCCCCTTGCCGCCGCTGAAGCTGGTGCCTCCGATTACCACTGCGGCAATAATGTTCATGCTGTCGTTTTCGCCATAAGTATAGCGGGCCCCGTGCATACGCCCCGCGTATAATATTCCTGCACAGGAGGCCGCCAGGCCGCAGATTACCATCGACCAGAATTTAATACTGTCCGTATTGATTCCGGAATAGCGGGCCGCCGATTCATTGCCGCCCACCGCCAGCACCGCCCGGCCAAAGGAAGTCTTTTTGTAGAGGTACTGACCCGCCAGTGTCAGAATAATCGTCCAGAAAAACAGTGTGGGGATCACACCCAGATTGCCGGACCCAAAGTAATTGGTAAAGGTTTCGTTGGTGATCGGCACCGCCTCCAGATTTGTCAGTGAGCGGGCAATTCCCGTGTAAACGCTGCTGGTACCCAGGGTTACAATGAACGCCGGGATGCGGCATTTCGTCAGTATCACGCCGTTGAGTCCGCCGCACACCAGGCCCACCAGGATTCCCGCCAGGACAGCCGCCATGGTGGGCGCTTTCTGGAGCGTCAGAGCTGTAATCAGACTGGCAGTCGCCGTCACCCCGCCCGTAGACAGGTCAATCTGTCCGGCAGTGATCGCAAAGGTCATTCCCACGGCTGCCACGGAAATCATTGCCGTCTGACGCAGGATATTCAGAATGTTTCCCGCCGTCAGAAATTTACCTGGCAGCAGCACAGAAAATCCGATCAGAACAATAAAAAAACTGATGTAAACAATAAACTTGCCAAGATTCCTATTTTTTGTACCTTCTGATTTTGGCATCATACAACTCCTTTCGCTCCTCTGATGCACAGTTTTGTTTCTTTGCTTAGTTTTCCAGCGCCTTCAAAACATCCTCGCTGGGCTCGCAGTTCATGGCTGCCAACCAGCTTTCCTCAATATTGTCTTTTGTCATACAAATGCTGTCGCTTACCACATACGTCGGTGTTTCTTCTCCCAGAAGATCCAGAACTGCCAGTTTTACCATGGTCGCTCCGATCTGATAGGGCATATCTGCAGATTTTCCATATACGATGCCGCCTCTTGCCATCTCCAGGTCATTGTTGCCTCCAAGGTCAATCGTAACCAGCTTTGTGTCATATCCGCCGGCCCGGATTTCTGCTACCACCGGTTCTGCCGCCACATCCCAGGAGACATAAATCGCATCCAGATCCGGATTCTGGGTCAGCATTGCGGAGGCTACCTCGCCTGTTGCCGTTTCTTCCGCAAATCCCATCATGCTGGCAATCTCGATATCAGGATAATCTTCCAAAATAGAGCGCACAAACTGATTGTCGCGGTTGTTCGTAACCGTATAATCTGCCTCGTAATAAATAATGCCAATTTTTCCTTGGCCACCGATTGCGTCAGAAATCAACTGCGCGCAGGTACGTCCCATTCCATACTGGTCGCCGGTGCAGACCGCTACATACTGCTCGCCGCCCACGTAATCATCTACGGAGTTATCCGCAAAAACAATTTTCGTCCCCGCATCTACCGCCGGCTGATATGCCGCGGTTCCGCTGGTGGGATCCACCGGAAGCGTCAATATAATATCCGGGCTCAGGGAAAGAGCCGTCTCAATCTGGGTGGCCTGAAGGGCCGGATCAAACTCCGCGTCCGCCGTCGTCACAATCTCGATGCCCATCTTTTCACATTCCGATTTTGCCCCGTCCGACATGCCGTTATACCACTCTCCCGCGCCTGCCCACAGCATCGCCAGCGTCAGGTTCATCTCCTTTGCCGCCGCATACTGTTCTTCCGTCAATTCGACATCATCTGCCGGAACAGCTTCCTCGCCATTTGGTCCCTGCGCGAAAGTGCCTACCGCATTGTCGTAATTTGGAATCATCGTCAGATACTTTTCATTGTCCTCTGCCATACAGGCGGCGGAAATCATGGACGCTGCTGTGACAGCAGCCAGTGTGGTAACAAGTGCTTTTTTCATGTCATGTCCTCCTTTTTTATTTATATAGTTTATTAATTAATAATACCCAGTTCAGTTGCTGCCTTGTGCTTTTACCTCTCCTTCGCCGCAGCTCCTATGGAAACAGCTTTCTTGCATAGTGCAGGCCGTCTTCCGCCGGAGAACCCACCGGCTTTAAAAAGGATATTTCCTTTTCTTTTAAGGCCCTCTGCACTCCGTCTTCCACTTTTCTGCAAAAATTTTCGTCAGAAAACAGTCCTCCAACCGTCACAATGGGAATCCTTTTCAAAAATCCGGCCTTCCTGCAGAGCGCTGTGATCTGTTCCACTAAAAGCTGCGCCGCCTGATGGATAATCTTCCGGCACACCTCGTCCCCCTGTCCGGCATACTCAAACACCAGGGAGGAGACGGAAGCCATCTCCGTCACAGTCAGTCCGGCCAGCACCCAGGAAAGCTCCACGTCCGGCCTTGCAAACCGTTCCTCAATCTTTTGGAATACCGGCAGTTTCTGTTCCTCCATGCCGTCCAGCCAGCGCACCATCCTGCGCAGAATCTCCGTGCCGATCCAGTAGCCGGAGCCCATATCCGAAAGGGGCGGTCCCCATCCGCCCACCCGGGCGAACATCTCAATTTTGTTGTAGGCGCATACGATGGAACCTGTTCCGGCCACCACACACACGCCGTCTTCATCGGAGAGAGCCCTAAAAATCACCTCTGTATCATTACAGATAAATAGTTTTTCTTCGGGTATCCCGGCGGACAGCATCATTTCCGTATATACCTTCTTGTCCTGCCTGGAATCGCATCCCGCAATGGCCAGCACAATTCCCGCCACATGCTCCATCTGGATTCCCAGGGCTTCCATCATTTCCCGAAAGGCTAATGTCAGCGTATTTTTCACGGTATCACGGCCCGCCGTCTTATAATTCGAGCGGCCGAAAAATTCGTCGTACACCTTTTTCCCCGAACTGTCGCAGGCGCAGAGCTCTGTTTTCGTCCCGCCCCCATCCACTGAAATCCAAATCCTATTCTGTTCTTTCACTGCGAATCACCTCAACCCCCTTTCTTCCAGCGGCTTATCCTTCCATGGTCTCCAACAGCGGATATCTGCGGTTGACGCCCTCTTTGCACATACAGATCAGGCCATACAAACCATACGTATTGCTGGCCGCCAGATAAATTCTGGGCACGCAGTGCGAGGGAAGGAAACGGGCAATCTCCTGGGAAATCTCACCAAGGCTTCCCTCGTTGAGCTCATTGCAGTACAGCACTACCGCCTCCGGGTTTACCACTGCCACGCAGCTCACCAGAGCCCGGCCAATCTCCGCAGAAAACTTCTGCCTGGCCTCCCGGGCCAGATTTCTGTCCTCCATCTGTTTGCGCAGGGCAAAAAGCCTCATTTCCAGGCTCCCGCCCTGGAAGCTGCACGCGTCCTCCTGCTGTCCCTGTCCGGCCGGTATGTACCCAAACTCACCGGCAAAGCTGGTATTTCCCTTGTAAAGCTGTCCATTAATCAAAATACCGCCGCCGATGCCGCTGCCAATGTATAAAAATACCATGTTGTCCAGATGACTCATCCTCTGGGAATGATAGCCTACTGTCATCAGTTTTACATCATTCTCTATAAAAACAGGAAGACCGTACCGCTCCTCCAGTTTCTTTTTCAGGTTCAGCCCTTCAAACTGCGGAAGGCTTGGAATTGCCGCAATTTCATCATTGCCCATCACAATGCCGGGAATCCCCACGCCAATGGCTTTGACTCTCTGCGCATTGTTCATCAAATCCTTCAGCACCTCAAACAAAAGATTAAGCTGCCCGGAAGTCTTTTCTGCTTTTGCGAAATACAGCGCCGATTGTGGTTCTGCCTCCTCCTGCTGCTCTTTGTTTTCATCCTCTAACGCAGGGATTCTGGTCTCCGACTTAAACAGCACTTCCCCCAGCATATTTGCCACGCAGCCGATCCACTTTCCATCCATGTAATAGGCCGTGGCAAAAGTGCCGTAGTTTCCGTTTGCCACATAGGTCATAGCCTTTCTTCCGGCGCCGGTTCCCGCCTGAAACGTATCCTCCAGGGCAAATTCCTCTCTCACCAGCTCATCCACGATTTTATTTACCGTAGGAAGACTTAAATTCGTCAGGTGCGCCAGTTCCGGTTTCGAAACCGGCCCCCTCTCCAGAATCAGCTTCTGTATCATACTTGTATTATACTGTTTTAAAATCTGAGGTTTTCCAGCCGTCGCCATCCCTATCTTCCATCCTTTTCTTTCCACACCCCAGCCGATGCCTCCAGCCAGGGAAACGGCAGTCCGTCCGTTTCAAATAATTAATAAGTTTTATTTATTATATTATATAAAATTCTGTCTGTCAACCACTATTATCAACAATTTGCATAGTATTTTTTAGATAAAATTCAAAATCTGCTATTTTTTGCACAAAATAGTGTTAGACAAAATAGCGTTTTACGTCTTTCTTCTTTCCAATCGGCCCAGGGCATGGTATCATAGAAGAAACGCTACATGATGCGGCGCAAAGGCTTTGCATGCCAAAGACCATGGCGCAAAGGCTTCGTATGCGGCAGGATGCGGCACGAAGGTTTTGCATACAGGAGGTTTTCTTTCATGATTTATATATCGCACTACCGCTCCCCTCTGGGAAACATTACCATTTCCGGCAGTGAAACCGCCCTCACGGGATTGTGGTTTGACGGCCAGAAATATTTTGGTCTGGGTCTGCCAGACGACTGTCCTGAGAAATCTCTGCCTCTTTTTGACGATACCAAAAAATGGCTTGATATTTATTTCAGCGGAAAAGATCCCGGCTTCACGCCGCCGCTTTTCCCACAAGCAACGCCCTTTCGAAAAGCTGTGTGGGACATTCTCCTTACGATTCCCTTTGGGCAGACTGTCACCTACGGTGAGATTGCAGAAAAAATTGCCGTACAACAGAAGCCTTCCGCAATGTCTGCCCGGGCGGTGGGCGGCGCCGTCGGGCACAACCCAATCTCCCTGATTATTCCCTGTCACCGGGTGCTGGGAGCGGGCAAAAGCCTGACGGGCTACGCAGGAGGAATCGAAAAGAAAGTAAAACTCCTTGCGCTGGAAGGTGTAATTTTGCCGTAGAAGCCGTGCGTTTCCCGTTAAGTTTCCTATGATGATTTGGGCGTCGAAACACCCGAATTTATGATTACACGGATTGTTTCGTGCTTCGCACTCCCACAATCCTACCCAATATTCGCATATCGTGTAGCTTACGCTCCACTTTTATGCTCATATTGTGGCGTGTCCCAAGGTCATATGTCCACTTTTGTGCAAGCACAAGTGGACACAGACCTTTTGACACTGTAATCCTATGATATAAAATAAGGAAGCTGCCGAACACAGCTTCCTCTGAATATTTTCTGAATCATATTATCCCCGCGGGTGAGATTTCGCATAAATTTCTCTTACCCTGCGCACGTTCATCTCCATATAAATCTGCGTGGTGGAAATATCCGCATGGCCCATCATTTCCTGCACTACCCGAAGATCCGCCCCATTCTGCACCAGATGGGCGCCAAAGGAATGACGCAGCGTATGAGGGGTAATGTCCTTTGTAATTCCTGCTTTCGCCGCATATTGCTTAATCAGCTTCCAGAATCCCTGGCGGCTCATGCATTTTCCCGAACAGTTCGTAAACAAATACTCGCTTTCCCTGCCCTTAAGCAGTATTTCACGGCTCTCCCCAAGATACTGTTTCAGCGCCTTCGATGCCTCTTTTCCAAAGGGGATCACCCGCTCTTTTTCTCCGTCCCGGCACATCACATAGCTCATCTGCAGATTGACTTCCGACAGCTTCACAGAAATCAGCTCCGACACCCGCATCCCGGTAGCATATAATAATTCCAGCATTGCCTTGTCACGGATTCCCTTGGGCGTAGTCGTATCCGGCTGATCTAAAAGCAGCACCACTTCGCCCAGCGTCAAAATTTCCGGTGGTTTCTTTTCCACATGGGGTGCTTTCAGCATTTCACTGGGATCCTCCTGCGTCTTTCTGGTCTTTGTCAGGTAATGGCAGAAGGCACGGATAGACGCAATCGAGCGGGATACCGACGACGTGGAAAAGCCCTCCTTCTCCATCTGAAGTATGTAGGAATTCAGATTTGTGGCGGTAATGCCCTGAATATCCTCCACTCCGCGTTTTCCTAAAAACTGAAATAACTTTTTTAAATCCCGCTGGTACGACATAACCGTACTGTTGGACGCATTCTTTTCCTGTTCCAGATAAATCACAAACTGGCTTATGTTCTGCTGTAATTGAGGAGTTAAGCTCTGTGCTGCCATCATATTAAATAAGTCTCATCTTTCTTTCGTATTTCTACGGAACCGGCCGATTTTGCACAGAATCTCCCCAAAAAGCGCGCAAAAAAACAAGGTTCCCTTGTCCCCTTGATTATACAAATAATTCTCCCCAGAATCATTTTATGTAAACATTATACGTACTTTTCCAAAGAAAATCAATCCGTTTTTTTTGCACTATTACTTCACTTTTTACACATTTGAACTTTTTTTACAAGATTTCGATTTTCAATATTATGTATACCACTATATCTTGTGAATCACTAGAAATTTTTTTATAAAAAATAATTTACAGCCTGTGTCAGAAGCCATGGATTGATGCTGCTCTCCAGAACCACCCCCGCCAGAAAAAGCGCCAGCAGAAGGGCAAACCGCTTTGCACCGGAAGAATCCCGAAACAATTCTGCCGAAAGCCTTCGGCTTTTGTATCTCGCCGCACACCTGTCATAAACATCCAGCACCAGCAGCCAGACCATCGGCCCATAGAACAGCGCCTGGGGCAGAACAGCCGCAAGAAACATGAGCACACCCATCAAATGCATATGAACCACAAATAAGCTCAGAAATACCCCCGCCGAACATCCGATCCAGACAAGAGCCAGCAGCGCCGCCGGTATTCCCACCACCGTATATCCAAGAAGCCACAAAAGCAGCGCACACTTTCCTCTGTGTTTCAAAAGGTAGAAAAAAAGCGCCTGCGTATCAATCTCCTGCCGGGCCACGCGCACAAGATTCTCCGGGGACAAAAATGTGTTTTCTTTCAGATAAGTATTCCCCCACAGATCGGTAAACAGTATTCCAGCCAGAAATCCGCCGAAAAAGGCAGCTGTCAGCAGAATTTCTTTCACAGAGTATTTCTTCATGCAGCCTCCGGGAATCTCTTTGCTTTAATGTATGAAGACCGGCAGAAAATTATGCCGGTCTTTGTTCAAAGTAGTCCCTTGGTACTTTTCTAAACAAAACGTCTATATCCTCCTCAGTCAGTCCTGCCTCAAGGAGTTTTGGAACAATACGCTTTGGAAGATGCGTATACTGAAACTGCAGTGTATTCAAATCTACGTTTTTTCGTTCCTCCCATTCGTTGTCAAACTCGTCTATAAAAACGCTGCAGTCATGAGACAGCACCAATTGATTTCTATAGCCGCGCTTTACCAGTTCTGCCAGCGTATGAATCCTTTTATCGTCCGGGAAAATCCAGCCCAGGCCAAAACGGTCCAGACCCGCATAGCTTCCCTTTTTCAAAACAGACTCAATAAATTCCAGGTCATCCGTATCTCCCAGATGGCCGATCACCATACGCTCTGCCGGTATTCCAAGTTCCATAAGATATTCCTGCTGGGCAGGAGCAACCCGATTTTGAATGGAGGTATGGGTATACACCGGCAGTCCCGTAGCTTCATAAACCCTTGCCGTCATCTCCAGCAGCCGCTTATTGTTTTCTGATAATCCATACTTATCTGTAGCGCACTTAATAATGCCAGCCTTGCTGTCGGTTCCCTGTATTCCCCTCTCTGCTTCCTGGATCAATCTGTCCGCCATACGTTTGATGTCCTTGCACACCAGCCATACTTCCTCATACCAGTAAAATCCGGTGGAGGCGATAATGTTCATCTCAGCCTTTTCACTGACTTCACGCAGAATTGCAATATCACGTCCGAGTCCCGGCGGCGTGCAGTCCACAATCGTCTGAAACCCGCAGGCTTTCACTGCCCGCAGCATGCGAACTGCCAGTTCTACCACCTCGTCGTGATTAATCCACCCCGGATAGCTCATTCTTGCCGTCCAGTTGGCGCACAGGATGTGCTCATGCATTAATGTTTTCCCCAATTTGCTGCTGTCTACCGGCCCCAAAACTGTATTTACTTTCATGCCGATTCCTCCCCGTTTTCTGCCGGCACAGCACCGGTAATCAATTTCATGATCTCCTCCTCTGTGTATCTGTCCGCCGCCACTTCTCCCAGACATTTTCCATTTGCCAATAAAAGAAGGCGGTTGCTCATAGATAGAAGCTCCGGCATTTCCGAAGAAATCATGATGATAGATATTCCCTCTCCGGCCAGGCTGTTCATGATCTTATAAATCTCATTTTTTGCGCCGATATCGATTCCACGGGTTGGCTCATCTAAAATCAAAAGCCTCGGTCCCGCCATCAGGCACCGTCCCAGAACTACCTTCTGCTGGTTCCCGCCGGAAAGCGTCTGCACCAGCACAGACATGTTCTGCGCCTTCACATGAAGCTTTTCAAAATAGTGCCCGCACTCGCTGCGCTCTGTTTTTTTGTTGATGATCCCGTGGCTTGCTACCTTTTTCAGGCTGGAAAGAGTCAGATTCTGAGAAATGCTCAGCATCCCTACCATACCGTCTGCCTTGCGGTCTTCCGTAACAAGCGCGATCTTTTTTTCAATCGCATCCTTTGGATTTTTAGGAAAATATCTTTTTCCGTCCATGTAAAGCTCCCCGCCGGTAACCGGCAGTTTCCCGAATATTGCGTTTACAAGCTCGCTGCGGCCGCTTCCAACCAAACCGCAGATACCCAGAATCTCACCCTTACGCACTTTAAAATTTACACCGCTCACAATATTTCTGGAACGGTTGTAGGGATAAGGAACAGATATATTCCTCGCCTCAAAAAGTATCTCACCCAAAGAAGTCTCCCGCCCCGGATAATAATCCTCCAAAGTACGGCCGATCATCTCTGAAATAATCAAATCCAGTTTGGCTTCCTTCGTATCGTGTTCTCCGATCACCCGCCCATCTCTCATAACCACCATGCGCTGTGCGTGCGCAAATACTTCATCCAGTTTATGAGAGATCAGAAGGCACGTCAGTCCGTTTGCCTTTAATTTTTCCAGGATACGGTACAGGTTCTCCGATTCTTCTTCACTTAGCGCCGCGGTCGGCTCATCCAGCACCAGTATCTCCGGATCTGCAGTCAGCGCCTTTGCAATCGCCACAAGCTGCTGCTGGCTGGGGTTCAGCGTCCTGAGGGGCGCATCCGGCTTCACAAACCCAAGTCCAACGGTCTCCAGATAGTTTCCCGCTTCCTGATACAGTCCTTTCCAGTCAATCGCGCCCCACTTATTCTTCCGCCAGTGTCCCAGGAACAGGTTCTCGGCCACCGTAATCTCATTATGCATATTCAGTTCCTGATAGATCATCGCAATTCCGGCTTTCTCGCTCTGGCTTGTATTCATAAATGCAGCCTTTTTGCCGTCCACACGGATTTCTCCGTCATAGCTGCCCGCCGGATAAAAACCGCTTAATATCTTCATCAATGTGGATTTTCCCGCACCGTTTTCCCCCAGAAGCGCCAGGGTTTCCCCCTCGTACGCTTTGATACTGACGTCGTCAAGGGCGGTAACGCCCGGAAAGCGCTTTGTAATATGACTCATCTCCAGTGTAACTCTGCTCACGCTTTCACCCCTCTCAGTTTCTGGAAGGCCTGAAGCCGCCACGTTTTGATTTTCCTCCCCTAAGAGCACTTTCCCTTCGCAGCGTATCAATAATCACCGCCGCGATAATGATCGCTCCAATTACGATATTCTGCCAATAAGTATTGATCGACAAAATAACCATCGCATTATTGAGAACCTTAATGAGCGCACAGCCGATTGCCGTACTGATAATAGAGCCGCTTCCTCCGGAAAGGCTGGTTCCCCCAATAATAACAGCCGCAATAATATTCATCTCGTAACCGTCGCCAGCGCCCGGCGTAGCCGTTCCGCTTTTACTTGCCAGCAGAATACCGCTGAAAGAAGCCAGCACAGCCGTCATCACATACGTAATTACTTTGACTTTATTAACGTCGATTCCCGATGTGTTTGCCGCAGCCTCATTGCCGCCCACTGCCATCACACTTCGCCCGAAGCTCGTATTTTTCAGCAGAAAAACAGCTGCAATCAACAGAAGCAGTGCCATATAAACCGGAGTCGGAAAGCCCCAGATACGGGTCTGCGCCAAAGCGTTAAAGCTGTCTGGAAATGGAAACACCGGCCTCCCCTCACTGAGCACATTCACTACTCCTTTTACAATATTCATCATACCCAGGGTCGTTATAAAAGGTGGAATCCGAAACATTACAATAATAAGGCCGTTTGCCAGTCCTATCACCGCTCCCGTCAGAAGGCCCAGAAGCACCGCTGCAAAAACTGGCACGTGATTTACCAGGGCAAGCCCGGTAACATAACCGCCCAGAGCCACGGTAGACCCTACGGACAAATCCATCCCACCGCTGATAATCGTAAACGTCATACCCACAGCAATAATAAAATCCAGTGAAACATAATTCAGCGTATCCGCCATATTGCTCTTGCTGAGAAAATTCGGATTCAATATGGCCGTAAGCGCACAGAGAATCAGCAGCGGTATAAAAATTCCCATCTCCGGCCTGCCAAGCAATCCCCTGATCCACTTTGACGCGCCCTTTGTCTGGTCTTCCCTCATAATCATTCTCCCGTTTTATAAGTATCTACATTGTCCTTTGTTACAAGTACGCAGCCCGTATCCACACGTTCCGGAATTTCTTTTCCGTTCAGAAGATCCACCATATACTGTACCGCCAAATAACCGCCGTTTACCGGGCGCTGCGCAACGGTTCCATAAATTTCACCATTGCGTATTAAATCCAGCGTCTGCTCCAGATCATCAAAACCGATCAGCAGAATTTCTCCGGTACGGCCCTGCTCCTTAATTGCCTGGGCAGCGCCGATCATGTCGTTTGACGTGGTTCCAAGCATCGCGTCCATTTCCGGGTAAGCCTGCATCATCGCCTGTGCTTTCTGAGTCGCCTGTCCAAGATCTGTGTTCGCCGCTTCCACTGCGAGAATATTCATGCCGTCATTTCCCTCAAAAGCAGCTTCCACACCGTCTACACGCTGATTCACATTTTCACTGTCCAGAGCTCCCGTAATAATTCCAACATTTGCCTGTCCGTCCATAGCATCCACCAAAGCCTGTCCCAGCACCTGACCCGCCGCAGTATTTTCCGTTCCGATAAAGCTTGACCGCTTACTGTCCGGCGAATCCGCATCGAGGCAAATTACCGGGATACCTTCCTCCACGGCACGGTCGATAACGGGAATAAACGCGTTTGCATCCAGAGAAGCCACGATAATACCATCCGCCTTGTTTGCAATCGCCGCCTCCATCATCTGTATCTGCTGCTGCGTATCAATTTTCGACGGACCCACAAAATCAAGCTCCACACCAAATTCCTCAGCCGCGCTGTCAAGCCCCTCTTTTACGTCGCTCCAATAGGACAAAGCCACATTCGGGCAGATAAAGCTGACCTTGAACTCCCCGTCGGATGCTCCGGCAGTGCAAGTGATTCCAATTGCCATAGATGCTGCAAGAATTGCCGTAATTACTGTTCTTTTCATATCCTTTCCTCCTTTTTTGCCTCGTGCAAGGCACAGTTTTTAGCTACATGTACTTGTTAAACGTTTACGTAATCGTTTTAATGACATTATATTACGGGATTTTATGTGTAAAATCAATTGACATTTTCCACAAATTTCGCCCCTGTTTTTATGCAGTTTGACATATTTTTGAATTGTCGCTACAAAAAATTGACATTTTTGTCATATCAAATTATAATAGAAAAACAGATGGTTCTTTTAGAAAATCGTTTAAATCATTTTTACATTATCAATTACGGAGATGGATATTATGAAAGTAACCATAAATGATGTAGCCAGACACGCTGGTGTCTCCACAGCTACGGTAAGTCACGTAATCAATCATACGCGTTTTGTCTCGGAGGCCACGCGGCAGCGTGTGCTGGACAGCATAAACGCCCTGGAATACACTCCAAACGAGATGGCCCGTATTCTGAAAACCGGCAAAAAAAATATGATCGGATTTATTGTTCCCGACATTTCAAATGAATACTTTGCTGCATTGATTGAAGAAGTGGAACGGGTAATCGCCCATGAATCTTATAAATTAATTGTTACCAACACTCATGAGAATGAGCAGAATGAAATCGACACCATACGGGCGCTGACAAGCGGTATGGTAGATGGCCTTTTAATCGCCAGCACGGTAAAAAAGTTCTGCACGCTGCAGGAAATAATACCAAAAGATTTTCCTGTTGTTCTTGTGGACAGAACCTTCCCCGACTGCACTTTCCACAGCCTTACTATCTCTAATCACAGAGCTGTCTACCAGGGCGTGCGTGAAATGATCCGGCGGGGGCATAAAAATATTGGCTACATAGCAGGCCTGCAGCATATCTCCACAGCCTATGAACGTTTTCTTGCATACAAAGCCGCTCTGACGGACTGCGGTCTTCCCATCCGTGATGAATTGATCTGCTTTGGCGATTCTTTGCACAACAGCGCAGACGCTTACGTGGGAACACTGATCAGCCGGGGCTGCACTGCCATTGCCATATCCAACAATGCCATGGCAGAGGATGTCATTTACTATTGCCATAAACACGGTATCGTAATTGGTCAGGATGTAGATCTTCTCACCTCCAATCTGGACGACCGGCGCTACTATTATCTTGGAAAAATGGGATATGTGCGGCAGCCGGCTCTTGAGCTTGCTCAGGCCGCCGGTCAGCAAATTATGGATTGCATTTCAAACCCGTCACTTCCCATTAAGGAAAGGATTTTTCAGGCCTATTATGTGGAAATTGAGAATTAAAGAAGGGGCAGGTATGATTCGCATAAATCACATCTGCCCCTGTGTAGGACTATCAATTTGCCGATAGCACCATCAGTGTCGCTGATGGGCGACCGGTATTTTGTTGCCACGAATTACTTTTTCTGATAAAAGGCTTCAATCGCCCTTCCAATAAACTCTGTTGTTCCTTCTCCATAAATGCTGTCCTGTACTGCCTGAATTTCCGTGTTTGTGCGATAGGCGGCAGCCAGTTCAAGAAGCATGGAAGCAGCATCCGGCAGTTGAAACATCTGCTTTGTCACAAAGTCATATTCCCCGACTAATTCTTTTACTTCAAAAGAATTTACGTCCTGACCTTTTTTATCCGCCAGTTTCTTCACAATTTCCCCAAGCCGTTTCTGATAAGCCGGAAAGATTTCTGTATTTTCCGGATTTTTCGATGCTTCCATTGCTTTCTCCTTGCTGCCGTACCACTCTACAACCTTCTGGAAATTTTTCTGAACCGCTTCAGTAGAAGCATTTTCAAGGAATTTCTTTTTCCATTCCTCCATACTGCCGTATTGCTCGATAAAAATCGCTTTCTGTTTTTCGTTCATCCTCGCCTCCATAGAGTTATACATATCCTCTAATTCGGTCTTGCTGAATACTTCAAAATCCATCTTATTCTCTCCTTTCAGAATGTCATCAATGCCGGCGATCAGACGCTCCATGCGTTCTTTCTTTGCCACCAGCATTTTCCGCTGCATTTGTAAAATCTGTTTTTTCTCAAGAGCCGGATTTTCTATAACTGCCTTGATTTCTTTCAGGGAAATATCAAACTCACGGAAAAACAAAATCTGCTGCAATGTTTCCAACGCTTTATCGTCATAAAGCCGGTATCCCGCTTCACTTTTGTCAGTCGGCTTCAAAAGTCCGATTTCATCATAGTAGTGGAGCGTGCGCACGCTGATACCTGTTAAATCCGATATTTCTTTTACTGTCCTCATTGTCATATGCCTCCTGTTCCTGATATATTCACTTTAATCTATTACGCACCGTGAGGGTCAATAGGTTTTTTATTTTTCTTTGAGTATATCATTTTTTTACTCGCATCGAAAGAAGCTGGAACATTCACAAACAATGGAAAAATGATTTTTATAATAAAAATACCAAAAATATTTTTTGAAACGGCATATAAAAGTTGATTTCCAGGCTGCCGCGATACCGGAATTTCCGGACAGCCTGATCACAAAGGAGAAATACAGCGATCTGCTCCCGGTTGGAGCAGTATATGGCCCAAACGGCGGAGGCAAGACGAATCTCCTGCAGGCATTGTCCTGCCTGATCTCCACAGTAGTAAAGCCAATCCATGACCTGGAAAAGAACCGTCTGCCGCTTATCATGCAGCAAAGGATTCCCTATGCGCCATTTTTATTTGATGAGGAGTCTTCGGGCGAGCCTACGGAATTCCAGGTATATTTCAGAACCGGGGAGAATGAATACAGATATTATCTTGCTCTCTATAAGGATGAGGTTGTGTCCGAATCTTTGGACAGGAAGAAAATAGGTGGGAAAAAGCCAGCCCATATTTTTGACAGGGAGAGGGATGAGATTTCCCTTGGCGCGTCCTTAAGCAGAGCGAATATCAATACCAGCGTGAATGCCAAGATGCCTTTTTTGTCTTTCCTTGCCATCAATTATAACCTGCCGGTGATTGCAGAAGTGCAAGAGTGGTTTGAGTCCTGTATTATCCGCAGTTATGCCAATCCAAGCGCAGAACGCCAGATTATGGTGTCAGACAACGAAGCGTTTAAGAGCCAGATCGTAAGGCTGCTGAATGATATGGGGATTGACATTACGGACTATCGTTTCGATGAGGAAGAAAAGCAGCTGTTTTTACGCCGGACTGTACAGAATAAAAGCTATGAATTGTCTTATGGAGAGGAATCAGATGGCACTAAGAAGCTGATTGCAGTTCTTCCGGTATTGCTGGTAGCACTGCAGGAAGGAAGGCTCGTGATCATTGATGAGTTGGATGCCAAATTGCACCCAAAGCTCCTCCGGTATGTGATCTCCCTGTTTAAGAATCGGAAAGTCAACCGGAACGGTGCGCAGCTTCTTTTTACTTCCCACGATATGGCGACGATGAAGAATACCGTGTTCCGGAGGGATGAGATCTGGTTTGCGGTTTCAAATGAAAACCATGTAAGTGAGATATATTCCCTTTATGACATCCGGTGTGAAGACAATGAAAGAGTAAACAGCACGGCAGCTTTTGATAAGCAGTATCTGGAGGGAAGATATGGTGCTGACCCATATCTCCAGAATATGCTGAGCGGGGGTGGATGGAAATGAGCCTGAAACCTCCAAACAGAATACTGGCCAAAGCTGAGTGAGTGGCTGTCAGGGATCGGTGCCGGGGAATATAAGAAGAACCGGGCGGATATGTATAAAATACTGGAACCCTTTATGGATTTTGCAATTGCCAACGCAAACTGAATACATAACACGAATTTCAGGGGCAGATGTAATTCGCATCAATCACACCTGCCCCTGTGCAGGACTATCGATTTGCCGATAATCCCATCTCTTTCTGATATGATACCCATTTTTCATGGGTGTTCTTTCTTCTTAGGCTTCCTCGAAGTCTTCTTTTCCTACTCCGCAAAGCGGGCATACAAAGTCGTCAGGAAGGTCTTCCCATTTTGTTCCCGGTGCAATTCCTTCTTCCGGGCATCCTGCTTCCTCGTCATATTCCCATCCGCAAACGTTGCATACATACTTCATTTTCGTTTCCTCCTTTATCATTCATTTCTGCAGGCAGTGCGTCAAACATTTGTACCTGCTTCCATCCGCAGCCTTTTGCTACAGGTAAAATTATACTTTAATATACTTCTGTTTTCAAGGAGTATTTCAATAATAACAAAGTACCGGAAATCCTTTGGAAATCAGGCCGTAAATCTGCTCCGCCGCGTCCATCGGCAGGTTGATGCATCCGTGGGAGCCTCTGTAATAGCAGGCGTCGCCGCCGAAAGACCACTGCCATGTGGCGTCATGCAGGCCAATTCCCCTGTTAAAGGGCATCCAAAAGGTTACCGGGGTCTCATAATCCTCTCCCTTTAATACCGCCGGAGACTGCTTATAATAAATGGCGTAAGCCCCCGCCGGCGTCTGCCGGTCCGTGTTCATCATCCCTGAAACAATATCCGTGGATACTTTCAGTTCCCCCTCCACGTACATCCATAGATGCTGCCGTGTCAGATCAATCTCCACGTAGCTGTCTCCATAATCCCCGGTGGGATTGCCGTATTCGGCAGCCGTGGAGGAAAAATGCAGATTATGTACGGATGTGCCGTTGCGTCTCAGCAATTTTGATATCTCTTTTATTTCTTCTTTCCGATTCAGCCTCCAGCCATATTCTCCCGGCGGAATACGCACTTCCCTGGAGGGCACTCCCTCCGACTCTGTCGTCTGGAGTATCTTTACATAATCCCAGGTATCAAATTCTTTCTGCAGGCTGCCAATATATTCTGAGATTCTGTCGTCGTCGATGTCCCAGTGCCCGTCGGGCCACCAGCGCACCCAGTCCTGCACATCCTCCGCGTCAAGGACAATCTTTGTGTCACCGGCTTTATATACGATCTGCATATTTTCATAGATCCCATGTTCTTTATAGGGATGAAACGCTCTGGCGCGAATCTCATACATCATATTCTGCTGCAGCTCCTGCGATAAATCGCCTGACAGCGCTGCCGATAAACACAGCGCTGCCAGGCTTCCCATTATACTGCTCAACATCTATAGCTTAGTCCTCGTTTGTATTTACTTTGCTTGCCCTTGCTTCTACTTCCTTGGCCTGAATATCCGACGGAGCCTGCTCGTATCTTGCAAATTCATAAGCAAAGGTTCCGCTTCCGCCCGTCATGGAACGAAGCTGTGTGGAATATCCATAAAGCTCCATCATCGGAACATCCGCCTCGATGATCTGGTTGCCTTTGTGATCCGGGTTCATACCCAGTACACGGCCGCGGCGCTTATTGAGATCGCCCATAACATCGCCGGTATATTTATCCGGCACTGTTACCTTCAGAGAAGCGATCGGCTCAAGAAGTACGGGAGAAGCCTCCATAAAGCCTTTCTTAAAGGCCTGGCTTGCCGCCGTCTTGAATGCCATTTCAGAGGAATCCACCGGATGGTAAGATCCATCATACAGCGTAGCCTTCACGCCTACCACCGGATACGCTGCCAGAGGTCCTCTCATAACGGAGTCCTGAATTCCCTTCTCTACTGCCGGGAAGTAGTTCTTCGGAACTGCTCCGCCTACAACCACCTGTTCAAAGATATACGGCGTTTCCGGATCGCCGGAGTTTTCAAAACGCATCTTTACGTGGCCGTACTGTCCATGTCCTCCGGACTGCTTTTTATATTTTGCCTCCACATCAGAGTTTTTGCGGATTGTCTCCCGGAAAGCGACCTTCGGCCGGTCAAGTTCCACCTCTATCTTATACTTGCCCAAAAGCTTGCTGACAATAATGTCCAGATGCTGATCGCCCATACCGTAAAGCAGCGTCTGGCGGTTTTCCGCATCATTGACTGCCTTCATGGTAAGATCCTCCTGCATCATCTTTGCAAGGGCCTGGGAGATCTTATCCTCGTCGCCCTTCGTCTTTGCAAAGTATCTCTTGTAGGTATACGGCACAGAAACATCAATGCCGGCATACTGGATCGGGGTCGTCTTTGTCGCCAGGGAATCTCCGGTTCTCGTCTCGTTCAGCTTTCCAATCGCGCCGATGTCGCCGGCATGAAGCTCGGAGATTTCAACAGGCTTGCTTCCCTCCATCACATAGAGCTTACTTAATTTTACCTCTGCCTCCCTGCGGGGATTGTAAAGCGTATCGTCGTTCTTGATTACGCCGGAAGCCACTTTAATCAGAGAATACTTTCCAATAAACGGGTCTACGATGGTCTTGAATACAAATGCGGATTTTGCCTTGGCAAAATCGTAATTTGCCTCGTAGATCTCGTTCGTTTTCATATTAATGCCGGCGATCTGACGCTTATCCGGACTCGGGAAATACTGTACCATGTCGTCCAGCAGGTTGGAAACGCCCTGCAGATTTACGGGTGAACCCATCGCCACCGGAACAATCGAACAGTCGGATACGTTCATTGTCAGCGCAGCCATAATCTCTGCCGTGGAAAACTCCTCGCCGGCAAAATAGCGGTCCATAAATTCCTCGGAAGTTTCCGCAACTGCCTCCAAAAGATTTTCACGGTATTTCTCCAGGTATTCCATGGAGTAATCGGGGATATCACACTCCACCTTTTCTCCTTTGGCTGCCCAGCGGCGTCCCGCTTTCTTTACCACATTTACATAACCCACAAATTTTTCGTTTTCACGAATCGGGAAATGGATCGGGGCAATCTTTTTGCCATAAAGTCCCTCCAAATCCTCCACCACCTGACGGAAGCTTGCGTTGTCTACATCCATATTGCTGATGAAGAACATTCTGGGCAGTTTATATTTTTCGCAGAGTTCCCATGCTTTCTGGGTTCCAACCTCCACGCCGCTCTTTCCGTTTACAACAATCACAGCCGCGTCCGCAGCGGCAGCCGCTTCCTCAGCCTCGCCCACAAAGTCGAAATAACCTGGTGTGTCCAGAATATTCACTTTGATATCGCCCCAGATAATCGGCACGATGGATGTGCTGATTGAAAACTTTCTCTTTGTTTCCTCTTTATCATAATCACTCACCGTATTTCCTTCTGTTACGCTTCCCATACGGCTGGTAATACCGGACAAATAGGCCATTGCTTCTGTCAGAGATGTCTTTCCTGCTCCGCCATGTCCCAAAATCACCACGTTGCGAATCCTGTCTGTTGTATAAACTTTCATATACTTTCCTCCAATACTGGTTATTTGAAACAGCCCTGCTGCCTCATCATGATGCCTATGGATATATTCTACTAAAATTGTGCTAAAATAGCAAGTAAATTATTCAATTCCACCAACTTTGACACATACTCTGGACGATCTGTCATTTTTCGCACTTTAAAGCGCAAAAGTGTTGACAAAGGCCCTGCCTAAATAGTACAATGATCTGTAGTTTTGTTGCTCTAAATTATTATAGGTAGAAAGAAGGCTTATTATGATTATTGTTATGAAACCCCATGCGTCAAAGGAATCCATTGACCATGTGATAGATATTGTAAAGTCAAACGGACTGGAGGTTCACCTTTCCGCCGGTAAAGAAGTCACCATCATCGGCGTTGTAGGCGATAAGTCCCGGCTCTCCAACCGCAATCTGGAGCTGGCCCCGGAGGTGGACAAGCTGGTGCCGGTTACGGAGAGCTATAAGCTGACCAATCTAAAGTTTCATCCTCAGCCCACCACAGTGAAGGTGGGAAACACACAGATCGGCCCGGGCAGCCTGACGGTGATGGCCGGCCCCTGCGCCATTGAATCCCGGGAGCAGCTTCTTTTGATCGCCCGGGAAGTAAAGAAGGCCGGAGCCACATTTATCCGGGGCGGCGCCTATAAGCCACGCACCTCCCCCTACTCTTTTCAGGGGCTTGAGGAGGAAGGCCTTCGCTATATGAAAGAAGCAAAGGAAGAAACAGGTCTTTCCACCATCTGCGAAGTCATCAGCGCCGAATCTATCGAGGCCGCTGTAAAATACATAGATATGATCCAGATCGGCGCCCGCAATATGCAGAATTTCCAGCTTCTTCGGGAAGCCGGACGTTCCGGGCTTCCGGTGCTTTTAAAGCGCGGTCTCTCCGCCACAATCGACGAGTGGCTGAACGCCGCGGAATATATTATTGCTGAGGGCAATGAAAATATTGTGCTCTGTGAACGCGGAATCCGCACCTATGAGACATCCACAAGAAATACATTGGATATCAGCGCCGTTCCGGTGCTCAAGTCCAAGACGCACCTTCCGGTTATCATCGACCCAAGCCACGCTACCGGCGTGCGCGCCTATGTGGCCCCCTTATCCAAAGCCGCTGTGGCTGTGGGCGCGGACGGTCTGATGATCGAAGTACATAACAATCCGGCCTGCGCCCTCTCGGATGGTCCCCAATCGCTGACCTGCGAACAGTTTGACGCGCTGGCCCGGGAGCTTGCGCCCTTTGCCGCGCTGGCAGGAAGGAAATTCCATGGACAGTAATTTTACAGCAGGTTTTATCGGCCTTGGACTGATCGGCGGCTCAATCGCAAAAGCCATAAAATACTTTTATCCCGGCGCCACTCTCCTGGCGCTTTCCAGGACGCCGGAGACTACGGATTATGCTCTTTCCGAGGGGATCATTGACGAGGCCCTTTCTTCCGTGGGAAAGGACTTTTCCCGTTGCGATTACATTTTTTTATGCGCCCCGGTGGAATCCAACGTCTCCTATCTGGAGCAGTTAAAGCCTTATTTAAAGGAAAGCTGTATTCTCACGGACGTGGGCAGCACAAAAACAGATATTCACGAACACGTAGCTGCCCTCGGCCTGGAAGAATATTTCATCGGCGGCCATCCCATGGCCGGTTCTGAAAAAACGGGCCTTAAAAACGCCAAGCGCCATCTGATTGAAAACGCTTATTATATCATTACGCCTTCCGACAAAATTTCCAAAGACAAGCTGGAGGCCTACATACATCTTGTGGCTTCGCTTCGGGCAATCCCCCTGGTTCTTGATTACCGGGAACACGATTTTGTGACGGCGGCGATCAGCCACCTGCCCCACATTATCGCTGCCGCCCTGGTAAATCTGGTGCATGATACGGATTCTCCGAATGAAACCATGAAAACGCTTGCCGCCGGGGGATTTAAGGATATTACGCGCATCGCCTCCTCCTCCCCGGAGATGTGGGAACAGATTTGTACCACGAACGCCGGAAATATTGTCCGCATACTGGACGCCTACACAGACAGTCTGAATACGGTGCGCCGGCAATTGTCCGCAAAAGACAGCGGCGCTATCCGGCAGCTTTTTGCGGATTCCCGCGAATACCGCAATTCCTTCTCGGACTGTTCCAGCGGTCCTCTGAAAAAAGCCTATATGCTTTACTGCGATATGGTGGACGAAGCCGGAGGAATCGCAACGCTGGCCACCATTCTTGCCAGCAGCGGCATCAGCCTGAAAAATATCGGTATTGTTCATAACCGCGAATTTGAGGACGCTGTACTGAAGGTAGAATTTTATGACGAAGAATCTCTGAAAAAATCGGTAGAGCTTCTGCGCAGATACCGTTACACTGTTTATGAAAGATAAAGGAATTGTTTTATGAATATGACGTTTTCGAAGCATGCGCCTCTGAGAGGCGAAATTACAGTTCCCGGAGACAAGTCCATCTCCCACCGCGCTGTTATGTTCGCAGCATTGGCAGAGGGAACCACGGAAGTGACCAATTTTCTGCAGGGAGCCGATTGTCTTTCCACCATCCGCTGTTTCCGTCAGCTTGGCATTGACATTGAGACTGCACAAGATCGCATTTTGATTCACGGCCGCGGACTTCACGGCCTGACGGCCCCCAAGGCTATGCTTGATACTGGCAACAGCGGAACAACCACCCGCCTGATCGCAGGAATCCTGTCCGGGCAGAAGTTTTCCTCCACACTAAACGGCGACGCTTCCATACAGAGCCGTCCTATGAAGCGCATTATGGAACCCCTCTCACAGATGGGTGCCGATATTGTGAGTATAAAGGGAAATGGCTGCGCTCCTCTGCATATCGGCGCTGTGCGCCCCGGCGGCCTGCACGGTATTCATTATACAAGTCCGGTTGCCTCGGCTCAGGTAAAATCGTGTATTCTTCTGGCCGGGCTTTATGCAGACGCCCCGGTAAGCGTCACGGAACCTCAGCTTTCCCGAAATCACACGGAGCTGATGCTCTCCGGCTTTGGCGCATCCATCCGGACAGAAGGCTGTACCGCCCGGATTGAGCCCAATCCCCAACTTCATGCGATGAAGATTGAAGTTCCCGGCGATATTTCCTCCGCAGCATACTTTATCGCTGCAGGCCTTATGGTTCCGGGCTCTGAGATTCTGATTCGAAATGTGGGCATCAATCCAACCCGCGACGGCATGCTTCAGGCGGTCCGCAGCATGGGCGGCGATATCTCTGTTTTAAACAAAAAAATAAGCGGCGGTGAACCCACTGCCGATTTACTGGTCAAATACAGTGAGCTAAAAGGCGTCACAATCGGCGGCGCCCTGATTCCAGCACTGATCGACGAGCTTCCCGTGCTGGCAGTACTGGCCACCCAGGCCCAGGGAACCACTGTCATTCGGGATGCGCAGGAATTAAGAGTGAAGGAATCTAACCGAATCGACGTGATGGCAGAAAATCTTGCAGCCATGGGCGCTCATGTAACTGCCACCGAGGACGGCATGGTAATCGAGGGGGGATATCCCCTGAAAGGAGCTGCGATAAACAGCTATAAAGATCACCGCATCGCCATGAGCTTCGCTGTGGCCTCACTGGCCGCAGAGGGCGAAACAACCATTGCAGACGCGGATTGTGTAAATATCAGTTATCCGAATTTCTATGAAACCATGCAAAGCCTGGCTGCCGGCTGATACGGGTAAAAAAGCCGGACCACAGGATAAGAGCCGACAAGCTTATGGCAATCACAGCTTGTCGGCTCTGTTTTCGATAACAATATTATCTCATTTATTTCGTCATTTCTTTAAAAAATTGAACGGCACCCGCAATATCATCTTGATTTGGTCTGCCCTTTGCAATTCCGCCCACAAATCTGAATGGGCCGAAAGTATCAAATCCCCTGCATCCGTAAGCTCCCACAACCTTGGCATTTTTATTTTCCGCCGCTTCCTGAATCTCTGAAATATAGGAATCACGCTTTATTCCATAGGTATAGAGAAAAAACACCTTTTTGGAATTGGGCAAATTATTCTCGGCAAATTCAAGCACTTTTTCACTGTATTTTTGATAATAAATTCCGGAAGCAAATCCAATAAGATCAAAACCGTCCAAATCATATTCTGACTGTTTTGTCACATCAATTGGCGTTACATCTCCAACTTTTGCAATAGCGTCAATCAATTTTTTGGTATTTCCGTGATGTTTGGAATAATAAACAATAGCTGTTTTCATTTTGTGTCCCCCCTATGAGGCCTTCGTCTTGTCCCACATTCCATTTTTATCCACATGGCGTGTTCCAAGCCACTTGTTCTTTGCCAAATAGCCGTTCGTATAGAAATAGTACCAGCCATATTTGCCGTTCTTTTTAATGCACAGCCATTCCTTGCTGGCATAGCTGCCATCATACTTTCTGAACTTTGTTCCCTTTTTTCCGTTTTTGACGAAAGAACCGCCCGTTGCCTTTTGATGATATCCCGGCACCGCACTGCCGTCCGCCCCGTAATAAACGCCGTTTGCAACGCCGTTTGTCAGCATCGCCCCGTTGCTTTGCAGGTAATGGCCATTTTTCGTGCGGTTTTTGTACATCTTCCCGCTGCTGTCAAAATAATACCATTCTATTCTCTGGGTTTTCTTTTTCGTCCGGCTGTCCGTTTTGAGAACAGCCAGCCGTTTCCATCCGGTCTGCATAATGCCGTTTTCATCAAAACAATATGTGGCTGTCTTACCGTTCTTTCTCAGATTCAGAAACCGCCAGCGCAGGTATGCCTTCGTTCCCGAAGCGCCTTTCTTTCCTTTAATATAGTTCGTTTTGGAAGTATAGTACCGGTAATAAGATCTGCTATTTACCTTAACTTTCCGAAACCCCGCTTCCGCCGTCGCCGTCAGAAGAAGCGTCAGGCAAATCAGCAGCACTGCTGCCGCCCCGGTTTTTCTCGCTCTTTTCATACTTATTCCCCCAGATTCACCTCTGCAGCGGCTGCTCCACATGCAGCGGCTGTTTTCCCCGTATTTTCTATGTACAGTATGGCATACTTTTCCATAAACTGCAAGGAAAACTATGCCATATTGTCCCGCATCAGCCCTGCGTCAGAATTGCTTTCACATGCGCAACTTCCTCTGCGGTGGCCTTTGCCGCCGGAACATAATACTGTTTGCTTCTGGCAATCTGGTAGATCTCCTCCTGGGACATCTCACACTGATTGCGGATCTGTTTGAGCACCTGCTTTAATTCCCTGTTTTCCGTCTGGGGAATCATTTCGCCGTAGCGTACCAATTCGCCGTTGATACCTGCAAGGGTATCGGATACCATTGTCTTCTCATCCATGACTGCCACCTCCTACTGTAAAAATCCCATCAGCTGCTGTTTTGATTCCATAGCGCTCTGCGCAGATTTCTGGAAAAACTGCTTTACGCTGGGGTCGGTTGCCTGGGATGCATAAGCCGTCATCTTACAGTGCGTGGTGGAAAATCCTCCAATCAGATGACGCAGGTTCTGCAGGTCAAGTTCTGATAATTCTGCCATAAAAAAGCCCTCCTTGCTGACATATCGTTACATTGCTAGTATGTCAGCCGGGAGGGCTTTTTATTCCTGGTTCCTATTTAAAAAATTTTTCTACAGCCAGTTGTACAGCTCTGCGTATTTATCTGCAGAAGCCTTCCAGGAGAAATCCGCCGCCATCGCGCGGTCAATCAATTTGTTCCACTCGCGCTTGTGATCCACATAGACAGAATGTGCATAACGGATGGTGTTGTACATCTCATGGGCATTGTAATTTGTAAAGCTGAAACCTGTTCCGGTCCCTTCAAACTCATTGTACGGAATTACCGTATCCTTCAGGCCGCCTGTTTCACGTACAATCGGCAGTGTGCCGTAGCGAAGGCTCATAAGCTGGCTCAATCCGCAGGGCTCAAAAAGCGACGGCATCAGGAACGCGTCACAGGAAGCATAAATCTTGTGAGACATTGCCTCAGAATAATAAATATTTGCAGATACTTTGTCAGGATATTTCCAGGCAAAATGGCGGAACATGTTTTCGTAGCGTTCCTCGCCTGTGCCGAGTACCACGATCTGCCAATCCTGCTGACACATTTCTTCCATCATATAATTGATCAGGTCGAAGCCCTTCTGGTCAGTTAATCGGGAAACAATGCCGATCATAAAGGTCTTGTCATTCTGGGCAAGGCCAAGCTCTTTCTGCAGGGCAATCTTATTTTTAATCTTTTCCTTGCGGAAATTGCGGGCATTGTAATTCTTCTCAATCATCTTGTCCGTCTCGGGATTATATTCCTCATAGTCAATGCCGTTTACGATGCCGCGCAGATCATGCGCTCTGGCAGCCATCAGTCCGTTTAAGTTTTCTCCATAAAACGGGGTCTTGATTTCTTCCGCATAAGTAGGACTTACTGTAGTCAGCGCATCCGCATATACAAGGCCGCCCTTCAGATAGTTGGCGTCGCCGTACGCCTCCAGCTTGTCCGGCGTAAAGTAATAATCCGGAAGTCCCGTGATGTTCTTGATGGTCTTCATATCCCACACGCCCTGAAATTTCAGGTTGTGGATGGTCATGATGGATTTCATATTTGCAAAGAACGGTCCGTCATGGAATTTGTCTTTCAAAAATACCGGAATCAGACCTGTCTGCCAGTCGTGGCAGTGCACAATATCCGGCTGGAAACCGATGACCGGCAGAGCAGACAAAGCCGCTTTTGAGAAGAACGCAAACTTTTCGATATCTTCGTAAATATTCCCATAGGGCTTAAATCCGCCGAAATAATATTCGTTGTCGATAAAATAGAACTGGATGCCGTCATACACTGTTTCCAAAATTCCAACGTACTGGCTCCTCCAGCCAAGATCCATATAAAAATGATTTACATAATTCAGCCGGTTCTTCAGATCTTCCCTCATGCACAGATATTTCGGAAGAATCACGCGAACATCAAATTCCTCCTTATTCAGATATTTCGGGAGAGAACCAACCACATCTGCCAATCCGCCCGTTTTGATAAACGGAACCCCCTCTGACGCCACAAAAAGTACCTTCTTCATGAAAACCTCCCACGCATACAGCCCGGCCCTTGGACTGAAGCTGCACATACTCATTTTTGATATGATAAGTATAACGCAACTTTCCGCAAAGAGCAACTAAAACATTTAGAATCGTTTTCACCGTTACCGGAAATTCACATCAATCATGCAGATTTCAGATTTCGTCCCCACGCGCATAAACGGCCCGAAGACTCCGAGGCCGGAGGTTACGATATTTGTCATATTTCCCTTCTTCAGCATCCCACAGGAGTTTTCCCACATCATACTGACGAGAAGGTTCGCCGGAAACATCTGGCCGTCGTGGGTATGGCCGCACAGGTCGATGTCCACCCCGGCGTCTGCCAATTCCTTAAGCTCCCTGGGCTGATGGTCGATTACAATGATCGGTTTTGTCTGATCCAGTCCTGCCGTAATCTCCTCCGGCGTCTTTCTCTGGTCGATTCCACGGCCCGGCCGTTCGTAATCCGGGCGCCCGTACACGTAAAAGGCATCCTCGATCAGCACCGCCTCATCCCGCAGCAGACGGATTCCCGCTTTCTCAAGAAGCTCGTCCATCCTCGGATCACTCATTTTCTTTGTCTTTGATCCAAACGTAAAGCCCGCCAGAATCGGCTCCTGGATATCATGATTCCCATAGCAGGCAAATACGCCGTATTTTGACCGGATACCGGAAAGAATCTGCGCCAGCTCCTCCGGATCCTCCAGCGCCTCGTATTCATTATCAAAAATATCACCGGCAATCACCACCAGATCGGGCGCTTCCTCGTTGAGCTTTTCCACCATTTTGCGCATGCTGCCGTTGCTGATATTATACCCCAGATGCAGATCGGCAATCAGGGCAATGCGAAGCGTCCCGCCGGTCGCCTGGCTGAGGCTGCACTCCTTGTTTACACTTGCCGTATACCGGGTGATCCGTATGGTTCTGGCGTTGATGATTCCCCAGATACTCAGTCCCACAATGATCAAAAGGCAGACTGCCCCTGAAACTGCAAACCCTCTCCTGGAAAACAGAAAGCCTTTGTTTTTCAGGGGCAGAATCAGCATCAGAAAGCGAATCACCAAAGCTGCACCGATGGTGAGCGTCATATAAAGCAGGGTTCCCAGCCAGTAGTTGCCAATCACTTTCATCCACCTCTGCAGCTGCGAGGGCGGAAGAAAAAACGCAATCAGCATACTCACCGCAAAGAACGCATAGATGAGCACCACAACTGTCCTTGCTCCGTTAGAGCGGAAAAACCCGCTGCAGTTCTGCATCCACCTCAAAATCCAGATCAGTTGAAGAATATTCCATGCCGCATAGAGCGGCGATAAATAGACCGCCAGCACCTCTTGTTGTCTCCTTCTCTTTTGTAACCTTATCTTTTTATTTCCCCGGCCTGTATCGTTACCGGTTTTTATATTCCAGACGCACTTTATCTGCAATCAGGGCAATAAATTCTGAATTTGTGGGCTTGCCCTTTCCGCCATTGACCGTATAGCCAAAAAGCTCGTCAATCGTATCCATTTTTCCCCGGCTCCAGGCCACCTCGATCGCATGGCGTATGGCACGCTCCACACGGCTCGGCGTCGTCTGATGCTTTTTGGCAATAGTCGGATACAAAATCTTTGTGATAGAATTGAGCATTTCCATATCGCCTATGGACATGATGATCGCATCCCGCAGGTACTGATATCCCTTGATATGTGCCGGAACGCCAATTTCGTGAATAATATTCGTCACATCCGTCTCGAGATTCCGTTCCATATATTCTGTCTTGCTTTCATAGGCGTTCACTTTGCGTACCTGCGCAAAGTTGCGTTCCCGCTCCCTGTGCAGATGCTTGATGCGGTTCAGCACCATCTCGTTGTCAAAGGGTTTTAATATGTAATAATCTGCTCCAAGGTCAAAGGCATTCTCTGTGATCTTTTCCTGTCCAATCGCCGTAATGACAATAAATGCCGGACGCTTCTTAATCGTCGTGTCCAGATTGATCTTCTCCATCACATTCAGCCCGTCCACCTTCGGCATAATAATATCCAGCAGCACAACGTCCGGCTCCTTCTGACGTATAATATTGATCAGATCTTCTCCGTTGCCCGCCTTTCCCACAACCTCCAGATCCCTGTCGCTTCTGACAATATCCTCTAAAAGCTGCACCATTCTCTCATTATCGTCTGCAATTGCCACATGTAATTTTTCCAAAAGTCCATCCTCCAATTATTCCCAGTCGCTGGTATTATTATACCGTCATGGGATTCCTGGAATCAAGAATTTTCCATCGTGAACATTCGACATTTTTCGCCATTCATGTAAAGCTTCCCGGCGGATTATGTTTCTCCAAATTTCTTTTTTCCAAGCCGGACTTCCTCCATATGCCTGTTCAGTTCTTCAGGCAGGCCATCAAACAAACGGCCGCTGCCGCCGTCCGGGCGCTGATTAAGAAACTGCTCACGCATTTCCCGGCTTACAGCGCAGATTTCCTCTTTCAGTTCCGCTGCCGACATTCTAAAAGCCCCGGCTCCCCATATAATCATCTGCTCCAGCGCATCCGATGTGGCTACCGTCACCCGATATCCGGCGCTGATCTCATGAACTGCTTTTTCTATATACTGGTCAGCCGTCTCCGCTTCCCGGGTAAATACCACATAAATATTGTGATACTTTTGAACGCTTCCCACACCGCCGGACACCTTATAAGCGTCAAATACTAAAATCAGCGTATTCTGTTTATACCCCTGATAATTGCAGAGGATATCCATCAGCTTTCCCCTGGCGCTCTCAATATTAATCTTTGCCAGCTCCTTCAGTTCCTCCCAGGCAAAGATAATATTATATCCGTCTACGAGAAGATATTCGTCTTTTGGCTGGTTTGCCGGCCCCACAGCCTTCCCTGTCTCGGCCCGTCTTGCCGGTTCCATTCTCTTTCTGCCCCAGCCGCTTCTCTCCTCTTTTCCGGCTCCGTAGGTACGTGTAAATATTTCCTCCAGTTCCCTGTCAAGGGCAGCGCCGGACACTTCAGAAGCTCTGTCTCTGTTTCCTGCCGCCGTATCGTTCTCAGAAAGCGCCTTGGGTCCGGCGGGATTCCCGCAGTCTACATGCATATATTCCCGTACCCGGTCCCAGGGAACGTAAAACCCTGCTCCATGGGCGCAGAATATGGAACCAGTTGGATATTCTGTATCCGCCTCTGCATCATACCCGGAAGCTTCTATGATTTCTTCTGCATTATGGCAGGGTTCATATCCCTTCAGAGAACAAAACAGGCGTCCCCGTCCCCTGGTATAGGCGACTACCTCTCTCTGATAATCCCCAAGGCATGCCGCCGGAACGCTGCCTGACAAAACGGCGTATTCGCCCTCCGATTCAGGTCCTGAAAATTCTCCATTCATCCTTGTAATATCCGACATCGCCCGTCCAATGTTTTCCTCCGGCACTTCCAGCCGAAAGAAAAAGACAGGCTCCAGCAAAATATTCTGTGTACTTTTTAACCCCTGCCTCAGTGCGCGGCACGCCGCCTGGCGGAAATCACCGCCCTCGGTATGTTTTAAATGGGCTCGTCCGCCAATTACCGTAATCTCCATATCTGTAATCTCAGCCCCGGTCAAAACACCCCTGTGACGGGCTCCGGCAAGCTCCGATATGATCAGCCTCTGCCAGTTTCGATCCAGCATATCCTCGCTGCAGTCTGCGCGAAATACCAGGCCGCTTCCCCGTTTCCCGGGTTTCAGCAGCAAATGTACCTCCGCATAATGGCGCAGCGGTTCGAAATGGCCTATCCCCTCCGCCGCTTCTGCAATCGTCTCCTTATAAACAATGCTGCCGCTTCCAAAAGAAACCGAAATTCCAAAACGTTCTTCAATCAGGCTCTTTAATATCTCCGTCTGAATTTCGCCCATCACCTGCACATGAATTTCCTTTGACGCTTCCTCCCAGACGAGGTGAAGCTGCGGATCTTCTTCCTCCAGCTGGCGCAGTCTGGCAAGCATCTCATAGGCGTCGCACCCCTCCGGCAATATCATCTGATACCGAAGCACCGGTTCCAGCACCGGCTCTACAAATTCCTGTTCAAAGCCAAGCCCCTCTCCCGGCAGAATCCCGGTAAGCCCTGTGACAGCGCACACGCATCCCGCCGGCGCTTCAGATACCCCGCGGTATCCGGCTCCGGAATAAATTCGTATCTGATCTGCTTTCTCCTGGCGCCTCTGTCCCTCCGATATGGGACCTGCCGCCAGAGGCATTTTTACTTTCAGGCAGCCTCCGGTAATTTTCATATGTGTCAGCCGGTTTCCCTGGGCGTCTCTGGACACTTTATAAACTCTCGCTCCAAACTCCTCCGGATATTTTCTGCCCGCCGCATAGGCCTCAATGCCCTGCAGAAGCTCCTCCACGCCGCTGTCCTTCAGCGCAGAGCCAAAATAGCACGGGAAGGCCCGGCGCTTTTTAATCAACTGCCTAATTTCATCATCAGTCACATGCTCCGTCTCCAGGTAATGCTCCAGTACCTTTTCATCACAGAGCGCCAGCTCCTCATATATTTCCGCCGGTGGTCTGCCGAAATCAATGCAGTGCTCATGAAGCTTTTTTCTCAGTTCCCTCAAAAGCTCCTCCTGGTCCGTTTCCTCTCTGTCCATTTTGTTGACAAACAGAAACACAGGAATCCTGTAGCGCTCCAAAAGCCTCCAGAGCGTCGTTACATGTCCCTGTACCCCATCCGCGCCGCTGATCACCAGAATTGCGTAATCGATCACCTGCAGCGTCCGTTCCATCTCCGCCGAAAAATCTGCATGTCCGGGCGTATCCAGAAGCGTTATCTCCCGGTTGCCCAGACGAAACTGCGCCTGTTTGGAAAAGATTGTGATCCCCCTGGCACGCTCCAGTTCGTAATTGTCAAGAAACGTATTGCCGTGATCTACTCTCCCCATCGTTCGGATGCTCCCGCATCGAAAAAGGATATTTTCCGCCAGCGTCGTCTTTCCCGCATCCACATGGGCCAGAATACCAACGCAGAGATTTTCCGAAAGCATACTCTCTGATTTATTTTCTTCCGAGGAATTTCCCATAGAAAACGCCCCTTTCTGTGGTTCATAATCGTACGTTTACTATCATACCACAGAACGGAGCGTTCGTCGATATACCTTATTTTGAAAACCTCATTTTGAAAACTTCACCTTAAAAATCGTTCTCTGCCTCTAACGTGTCTCTGCACTGCTGCCGATCCTGCCGAAAAATGTCAGCAGATACAATCCGCAGATTCCAACAATCACATAAATAATTCGTGACAACCAGCTCATATTGCCAAATATCCACGCCACCAGATCCAGTTTAAACAGGCCAACCAGCCCCCAGTTTATAGCTCCTATCACTGAAATTACAATTGCTGTATAATCCAAACCTCTGTTGCTCATAATGCTACCTCCTGTCGATTTCTAATAGAAGTATGCCTGAAAATTCCAATCCTATACATATATCGTTGATTTTTCCTCTCTTAAACTGCAATATTTTCATAGCGTTTTCTATCAAATCATGGTATACTCAGTTTAAATTTTAACCGGAGGTTTCTGCAATGCACCACTTATATCCTGTCAGTCTTTCCCCTCGGGAATTCTGCTTTTTTATCCTTCTCTTTATGGTATTTTCCGTTGCCGGATGGATTATGGAGGTTACGCTGAAGTATATTCAGTTCCACCGCTTTATCAACCGCGGTTTTCTGATCGGCCCATATTGTCCTATCTACGGAACCGGAGCTGTGATTGTCACCGCCGTCGTACATATTATCGCCGGAGACGACGCCGGTTATTTTGAGACATTTTTAATCAGCTTTGTATTCTGCGGCGCACTGGAATATTTTGTAAGCTGGTATATGGAGAAAATGTTCCATGCCCGATGGTGGGATTACAGCGAGCGCCCCATGAATCTGGAAGGACGTATCTGGATCGGCAATCTAATTCTATTCGGCATCGGCGGCCTTTTTATTGTCAAGCTGATCGCTCCGCTTTTGTTTCGCGAATTTGACAAACTGCCGGACACTCTCCTATATGGCCTGAGCATTTTTATCGTTGTTCCGATAATTGCGGACAATATTGTTTCTTATATTATTACTTCTATGGTCCGTAAAGTCGGTGAAAGCAGCCAGGGAGACAGCACCGAGGAAATCAGTCAGGAAATCCGCCGGATACTTTCCCAGAAGTCCTTTTTCCACCGCCGTATCCTGGATGCCTACCCCTATATGCAGGCACGTACAAAGGCAATTCAGAAGCGCATTTCGGAGGAGCAGCGCAGGCTGCGCCAGCGCATAAAGGAAGAAAGACGCAGATTTTACACCCGCGAGAAGTAAGTTCGCCGCCGCCCGCAAAACATGTAGTTCGGGACATCATAACAAAGTGTGCGCTTGCCGCACACCTTGTTTACAGCTAACTTCTTCTCCCATGAGGTGCGCATCCTTTGTATCCTATGATACCAGAAAAATGATATGCTCCCCATATGGCAGACAACGGAAATATCCGAAAGCCTGCCATATGAGGAGCATATTAAAATCAAGGATTTCAGAGAGCAGATAACGGGAGTCGAACCCGCCTTTCCAGCTTGGGAAGCTAGCGTTCTACCGATGAACCATATCTGCGTCTTGTATTTTCTACTTAGCCAGTATAACGCATATCTCTTTTGGTTGCAAGCACAAAATTTAAAATGCCGCAATGGCTTTAGTTCCGTAAAATTCAAAAAGCTGCACTGCCACAAAGCAAAAAGCCCGCGAAGGGCTTTTATACTTTCAGAATCAAATCCGATCTCACAAATCCATAATATTTATCTGCGATCTGCACATAATACCAGTCCATACCCTCTATATCCTTCTGAGTATAGTCAATGACATCCACAAGATCTCCAGCGTTTAGTTTCGGCCAGCTTTTAATCGTATCATACTGGGTGCCCGCCCATGCGCGGACATTCACATCATCTGCCACGCACCGGCCTATAAACAGCCGTCTGCGATCTGCCGGATCGCTTCCTCCGGCTCCCGGCTTTGTGGTGCTTCCTTTTTTGGCGTATCTTCGAACTTCCAGCAACTGGTACCTGTGACGGTAATCTACGGCTCTTTTTCTGACCGGTCCCAGCCCGGCGCCATGGCCCGAAAGTTCGCCATTTCCCATATAATATTCCACATGGCGGGAATCGCCCCTGGAGGGGCCCCAGAATACCAGATCACCCTCCTGCATAAGCGCCAGATCGCTCTCTGCAAGGCTTTTTTTCTGTGTGTCCGTATTCTTGAAAACCAGCGTTCCCCGGTCAATCTGTTCACCGGTCCACGTGCCGACAAAAAGGCCCATGCCGCGCTCATAACACTTCCATACCAGGGATGAGCAGTCGGAATAACCGTCAAAAACCCTGTCGCGCAGATAACTCTGCGTGTAGGAATTTTTTCCTTCCCTGGACCGGATAAGGGCGGAAACTTCTGAAATACTGCCCATGATTATTCCTCCAATTATTTCTTTCTGCAATACTATTTTATGCCGAAAGAAATAATTGGCCTATCTGCGAAATACGATTCCGCCGTTTTCGTCCATCGATTCTATGATTGCCAGGGATTCCAGTTGGATTCCCCTCTCCCGGATCATATCTCCTCCCCGCTGAAATCCCTTCTCAATTGCCACGCCGATTCCCTCTACAGTGGCTCCCGACCGTTCCACGATCTCCAGAAGCCCCATCAGCGCGCAGCCATTTGCAAGAAAATCGTCGATAATCAGCACATGATCCTCACTGGACAGATACTTTTTTGATACAATAACCTCATACACTTTTCCATGGGTAAAGGACTGTATATTGGTGGAATAGTTGTCACTGTCCAGATTAATGCTTTTCGCCTTTTTGGCAAAGATCACCGGCACTCCAAATTCCCGCGCTGCAATCGCCGCAATACCTATACCGCTGGCCTCAATCGTTAAGATTTTATTGATCGGCTTTCCCTGAAACAGTCGTTTCCACTCCTTGGCCATCTCCTCAAAGAGCGCGATATCCATCTGATGGTTAATAAAGCTGTCCACTTTCAGCACATTCCCTTTGCGCACAACACCGTCCCTTAAAATTCTTTCCTCCAACAGTCGCATATCCTTCTCCTTTGTCTGCTCATTTTATGACAATACAGCATTTTCTGCATGTGCTTCCTCGAAATAACGGTCCGCGATATATCCTGCCGATTCTGCCCACAGGGTATTCTCTGTATTCTGCAATGCTTTGTATGTTTTTGAATGATAAAATGCAACCATTGCATCCGGAAAATTCATTCCTGTTTTCTCCTGAATAATATCGACCACATCCCGAATCTGGATACATATGTTCATTGTGATATCCCTGCCATTAAAAAAATATTTTCCTTCAGACATGAGAAACCTCCTTTCGGTGTTCAAACCGTAATTGTTTCAAAGCAAGCGACGTATGAAAAGATACCTGGTTATTTACTTTATTATATCGTAATCTTTCCACCGCTTCTTCCGCCTTTAAAACGCCTGACATATAGAGCTGAACAGTCTCCATTGTATTATCATCGGCTACTGGTCCAATAACAACATCATAAGAATGTTGAATTCCGCCTTTCATACGATTTTCTTTTATAAATTCAAGCCACTCTTTATCCAATGCGTTAAAGTGTTTGATCTTCAAGGTGTCCGTCTGGTGAAAAACATACTGATATACATATTCCCCGCCTGAAAAATTCCGCATATATAAGCGATGCGCCCAGTCCTGAGCTTGTTTTTCCAAAATTGTACAATAGAAGCCCCGCCCAAAGTCTCTTTTGTTATGTGACTTCGATAGATCAATCTGATCAAAAGCAATATTACTCCCATGATACAAAACCAAAATTGTCGATTTCTGTGCTATAATTTCTTCAACATACTGAATCGTTTCACTAAAATCCAGCTGATGAAGGTATTCATGTTGTAAAATCAGCTTCTCAAACACCTGATACTTACGAAAAAGATCAACTGCTTCCCGTTCAGACAAATGGTGAACCTTTGTATACTCCTCTAAAACCTGGATTGAGAGCATTTCCACATCCGACTGCACACTCATAACAACATACCTCCGTAAATGTGTTTCTATTATATCAGAAAATCCCATCCCATCCAACAAAAATTTCCTTTTCCTCATAATTCCCTAAAAATAAAGGCTATACCAGAAATTTCTTTCTTGAGTATAGCCTTTATTTATATTCAACTTTGTGTATTACCGCCGTTTTTCCTTGTGTATTACCTGTGTACTATGTGTGTATTACAGGCAACTTCTCACGACGTTTTACACCGCTTTCAATTCTGAACAACCCTTGATTTCACTGGATTTCTTAGAACTTCCCAGCCTTCGCTGCTTCTTCAATGGAAACGGCTACTGCTACAGTCATACCAACCATCGGGTTGTTGCCTGCGCCGATCAGACCCATCATCTCTACGTGAGCGGGAACGGAGGACGAACCTGCAAACTGAGCATCAGAGTGCATACGTCCCAGAGTGTCGGTCATACCGTAGGAAGCCGGACCTGCCGCCATATTATCCGGGTGAAGCGTACGTCCTGTGCCGCCGCCGGAAGCTACGGAGAAATACTTTTTGCCTTTCTCGTTACATTCTTTCTTGTAGGTGCCTGCTACCGGATGCTGGAAACGCGTGGGGTTTGTGGAGTTTCCTGTAATAGAAACATCAACGCCTTCCTTCCACATAATAGCTACGCCTTCGGGAACGCTGTTCGCACCGTAGCAGTTTACTTTCGCACGAAGTCCTTCAGAATAAGATTTTCTGGATACTTCCTTTACCTCGTTGGTATACGGATCATACTCTGTTTCTACAAAGGTAAAACCGTTGATTCTTGCAATAATCTGCGCAGCGTCTTTTCCAAGACCGTTCAGGATAACACGCAGCGGTTTCTGACGAACCTTGTTTGCCTTCTCAGCAATACCAATCGCGCCCTCTGCAGCTGCGAAGGACTCATGGCCTGCCAGGAACGCAAAACATTCCGTATCTTCTTCCAGAAGCATTTTACCCAGATTTCCATGGCCAAGGCCAACCTTACGTGTATCTGCAACAGATCCCGGGATACAGAATGCCTGAAGGCCTTCACCGATTGCCGCAGCAGCATCCGCTGCTTTTTTGCAGCCTTTCTTGATGGCAATTGCAGCACCTACCGTATATGCCCAGCATGCGTTCTCAAAGCAGATCGGCTGGATACCCTTGATCTGATTGTATACGTCCAGTCCGGCATCCTTTGTAATTTTCTCAGCTTCCTCAATAGAAGCAATTCCATAACTATTCAGAACAGAATTGATTTTGTCAATTCGTCTTTCATATGATTCAAATAAAGCCATTGATATGTCCTCCTTCAATTATTCTTTTCTGGGATCGATGATTTTGACAGCGTCTGCAACACGGCCGTACTGACCCTTTGCCTTTTCCCATGCAGTATTGGGATCGTCGCCTTTTTTAATAAAGTCTGTCATTTTTCCAAGGCTTACAAACTGATAACCAATGATCTGATCGTCTGCATCAAGAGCGATACCGGTTACATAGCCTTCTGCCATCTCCAGATAACGGGGACCTTTTTTCAGAGTTCCGTACATAGTGCCAACCTGAGAACGAAGGCCTTTTCCAAGGTCCTCCAAACCAGCGCCAACCGGAAGACCATCCTCAGAAAATGCGGACTGAGAACGTCCGTAAACGATCTGCAGGAACAGCTCTCTCATGGCGGTGTTGATCGCATCACATACAAGGTCTGTGTTCAGCGCTTCCATAACCGTCAGACCCGGAAGGATCTCAGACGCCATAGCCGCGGAGTGGGTCATACCTGAACATCCGATGGTCTCTACCAGTGCTTCCTGGATAATCCCCTCTTTTACATTCAGAGTCAGCTTACAGGCGCCCTGCTGCGGTGCACACCAGCCAACACCATGTGTCAGACCGGAAATGTCTTTCACTTCTTTTACCTGAACCCATTTCGCTTCTTCCGGAATGGGAGCTGCGCCATGATGAACGCCCTGCGCAACTGGACACATTTCTTCTACTTCGCGTGAATAAATCATTTTAAAACTCCTTTCAATTATAAATATCTTTCTATGTACCCCGGGCAGCAGACACCCGGCACGTACCCTGTTCATATTTTCTCACAAAACGTCGAAATAGTCTAGCCCTTTTTCGCGAAAACACAAAACAACTGGCCGTCCCTGCAGGGACAGCCAGTAAACGTTTCATCCTGTCTTGTCTGCTGACGGCGGCTGTAAACGCCTACCCCCGCCGCCCTTACTTGCTGGCAAATACTTCCGCTGAAGCCACTCCGTTGTTAACTGCAAGATCGTGGTCCGTCACATAAATATCGATATGTGCTCCTTCCACGCCGCTTCCCGTATCCTCCACGCAGTATTCGTGACCATTGATATAAATTCTGGTACCGAGAGGCAATACATCAGGGTCAGCCGCCACCGTCCAGTCCGCCACCGGATAAGCTCCGCTGGCCGTAGGACCTCCGGACCACCATCCGCAGCAGATCTCGCAGGCACAGTAATATGTAATCGTAAATACTCCCAGGGATTCTCCAATATTTTCAGCGCCCGCCGGAACTACATCCGATATATAATCGTTGCTTACATACCCTGTCTGTCCGCTTTCCATCTGTACCTTGCTCCAGCCATTGTCACATACAGCGATAATGTGTACTTTTGTATATTGTGACAGTTTCCCCACTTCCGCATACTCCGTGCCCGGAAGCTCGCGCACTGTCAGCACATCCGTCGTATAAGACTCCTTGTCGATAGCAACCTCCTGGACTACAATGTCTTCTACCGCTTCTACCTGCTGTTCCTGGGGAGTGATTCCCTCTCCCATCAGGCTGAGCATCGCAGCGCTATAGTCTGGGTTGTACTCCTCCGCCGACACGGACGCCGCAAAACCCAGGCACAAGGTCAGGCATATTGCCGCTTTCGTCTTTGCTTTCATCGTGCACCTCCATTTAAATAGATGCCTTCTTCTGCGCTGCGATCTGCCGACCGTCTTTTATGGGCGCAAAAAAAGACAGAGTACCCCTTTTTGAATACTCCGCCCCTTTCCTGCTCCATATTACCACAATTTTCCACTTTTGACAAGATAGAAATATTTTGCATAATTCTCCAAAATGCGCTATACTGGTAGAAGTTGACGCAAAACAGGAGCGAAAAGACCCATGATAAAACAAACCACAAAAATTTCCCTGCATCTTGAAAACACGCCCTTTGGCAGTATTGAAAAATCACGGCTTCTCTTTTTCGATATTGAAACCACCGGATTTACGGCCCGTTCTTCTTCTCTTTATCTGATCGGCTGCGTTGCTTTTCTTGACGGAGAATGGCAGGCCATTCAGTGGTTCGCTGAAAATCCCGCCGAGGAAAGCGAGATTTTAAGCCTTTTTCTGGACTTTTCCAGAAATTTTTCACAGCTGATCCATTTCAACGGCGACCGTTTTGATCTGCCCTTTCTGCAGGAAAAATGCCGCGCCTACGGCCTTACGGACACGCTGTCTCCCCTTCTGAGCCGCGACCTCTACACAATGATACGTCCTTTAAAAAAGCTTTTGGGACTGTCCGCTCTCAACCAGAAAAGTCTGGAGCAGTTTATGGGCCTCTTTCGCAGGGATCCCTACAGCGGGGGCGAGCTAATTCAGGTGTACCAGGAATACGTCCATTCGGCTCTTTCCGGCGATCTGAACATGCTTCTTTTGCACAATTATGAGGATCTCTGTGGGATGCTCTCTATTCTTCCCATGTTATCCTATCTCTGCATTACATCAGGAACATACAGAATTACTGAAAGTGAAGTCCAGGAGGATACTCTTATTCTGTACGCCCGGCTTCCTCAGTCTCTGCCGCGCCCTTTTTCCTGCCGCCAGGATCATTTTTATCTGACCGGCAGCCAGCAGCGCCTGGCCATCCAAATAAACGGCACCCGCCAGCCGCTGAAGCATTTTTTCGACGACTATAAAAATTATTATTATCTGCCCCAGGAAGATACCGCTATCCACAAAAGCGTGGCGGCCTACGTAGACAAAGCCTACCGGGAACCTGCCAAAGCCTCTACCTGCTACAGTAAAAAGAAGGGATTTTATCTTCCCCAATTCCATCCTGTCTTTACGCCTGTGTTCAAAGAAAATTACAAAGACACCCTGACGTATTTCGCCTGCACCGACGCTTTTTTGCAGGATAAAGAAAAGATGACGGATTATATCCGCCATCTGATCCATAGTATCCTCTAAAGCTTTTCACTTTATTATTCTGTCATTTCCTCTGCCGGCGCTTCTTCCGCAGCGGCTTCCTCTGACACTTCCTCAGGCATTTCATCAACATTTGCCGCAGGCTGCTGAAGTGCTTTCATGCTCAGACTGATCTTCTTGTCCTCGCCGTTGAAATCCACAACCTTTGCCTCAATCTCCTGTCCCACCTGCAGAACATCAGAGGGTTTGTCCACATGCTCATGGGAGATCTGTGATACATGAAGCAGTGCATCCACACCCGGCTCCAGCTCAACAAATGCGCCAAAATCTGTCATTCTGGCCACGCGTCCCTCAACAATATTGCCTACCGCATACTTTTCTGCCGCTGTCAGCCAGGGATTTTCATCCTCGAATTTCAGGCTCAATGCAATCTTGTTTCCATTAATGCCTTTCAGCAAAACGCGCAGTTTATCGCCTACATTGAATACCTTCTTGGGATTTTCCACTCTGCCCCAGGACATTTCCGAAATGTGAAGCAGTCCATCTGCGCCGCCAAGATCCACAAATGCACCAAAATCTGTAATATTTTTCACAACGCCTTCAAGGACATCGCCTACGTGAATTCTCTCAAAAAGCTCTCTCTGCTGTTCCGCTTTCTGTGCAACCAAAAGCTGCTTGCGGTCGCCGATGATTCTTCTTCTGCGCGGATTGAACTCTGTAATCACAAACTCAATCTCCTGACCAGCAAACTTCTCAAGATTTTTCTCATACGTATCGGACACCAAACTTGCCGGAATAAAAACTCTTGCCTCGTCTACAACAACGCTCAGGCCGCCCGAAAGCACCTGTGTAACCGGCGCTCTCAAAACCTCCTGATTATTGAAGGCTTCCTCAAGTCTCTTGTTGCCCTTTTCCGCCGCAAGCTTTTTATATGTGAGTGCAACCTGTCCATCTCCGTCATTTACTTTCAGCACTTTGGCTTCCATTGTATCGCCTACATGCACCAATTCTCTTAAATCTGCATTTGAATCGTTTGTATATTCATTTCTGGAGATAATACCATCTGCTTTATAGCCAATGTTCAGAACGATTTCGTCTTCTTTCACATCAATGACCGTTCCTTCTACAACTTCGCCATTATGAATTGTTTTTAACGATTCCTCCAGCATTTGTTCAAAACTCATTTCTGACATATATTTGAACCTCCTTAATAATATGATTGGGGGTTGAGGCCCCTGCAGTAATACCTACGCAATCGACAGGAGGTAATGTATTTGGCTCCAAGTCTACAAGTGTCTGTATATAGTAAGTATTTTCGCATTCCTTTTTACATATTTCAAATAGTTTCTGAGTATTTGAGCTATGGCGTCCGCCGATCACAATCATTGCGTCCGCCTGCTTTGCAATGCGGGCCGCCTCCTGCTGTCGCTCGTCCGTCGCACTGCAAATCGTATTCATAACATCACTATCATAACCCTTTTTACAAATAATTTCAACTAAATTTTTAAATTTATTGTTGTTAAATGTCGTCTGAGAAACAATGCAGAGTTTTTCTCCCGGTTCAGCCGTAAATTCCCGCGCCTTTTCTTCTGTCTCGATAACGGTCGCTCCGTCCCGGCACCATCCCTTGATTCCCTCTACTTCCGGATGGCTGTCGTTTCCAATAATCACAATTCGTTTTCCATTGACACTTTCCCGTTCCACAATTCTGTGAATCTTCAGAACAAAAGGACAGGTGGCGTCCACCAGTTTAAGCCCCCGTTCTTCAATCAGGCGGTAGATATCCCTTCCCACCCCATGGGAACGAATAATCACGGTTCCCTCTGACAATTCTTCCAATTCATGGCGGTTTTCAATCACGCGAACGCCTTTTTCCTGCAGATCCTTCACCACTTCCTCATTGTGAATGATCGGTCCATAGGTATAAATCGGCGCCCCGCCTTTTTTTGCCTGCTCATATACTTTGTCCACCGCCCGCTTTACACCGAAGCAAAAGCCGGCTGTTTTTGCAACAATTACTTCCATAATTATTCTATGCCTACAACTTTCATACTATGCCTTAAGATCAAATTTTGTGTTCCCGGCAAAGAGATTTAATTCTTTCCGTCACCTCATCAATTGTCATATCAGAAGAATCCAGATAAACCGCATCTGCCGCCTGGCGCAGCGGAGCGATCGTACGGTTCGTATCCTGCTCGTCCCGCCGGATAATATCTTCTCTGATTTCATCAAAATCACAGTTCTGGCCCTTTTCTCTCAATTCGCTGTAACGGCGTTTCGCCCGCGTATCGGCACTGGCCGTTAAATATATTTTAAGCTGCGCCTCCGGCAGAATGTTTGTCCCGATATCGCGTCCATCCATTACTACATCATGGCTGCGCGCCAGTTCTCTCTGAAGCTCCAGAAGTTTTTCCCGCACGCAGGGCAGAGCCGCTGCTTTTGACGCCATATTTCCCACTTCTTCCGTACGTATCAGCCCCGACACATTCTCTCCATTTAAAAGCACCTGCTGTTCCCCGTTTTCATAGGCAATGGAAATTCTGATTTCCTCAAGAGCACTGCTCACCGCCTCCGCCGAATCTGTATTCGTGCCTTTGCGCAAAAGATACAGGGCAATGGCCCGGTACATGGCTCCGGTGTCCACATATATAAAAGAAAGTTCCTTTGCCACCCGCTTTGCAATTGTACTCTTGCCCGCGCCCGCCGGACCGTCTATCGCTATATTATACGTCATTTCTTCACACTCCAAACCATCGTTCATTTTCTTTCACACTGACTTTGCGCCGCTCCATGGCCTGCCGCATACCCTGTGGACCAGGCGATCTGCAGATTGAACCCTCCGGTCACCGCATCCAAATCCAGCACCTCGCCGGCAAAATAAAGTCCCTTTACCAGTTTTGACTCCATCGTGGCCGGGTCAATTTCTTTTACCGCCACGCCTCCTCTGGTAATAATAGCTTCATTATAATCGCGCAGGCCGGTCGCCGTCAACTCCAAATGCTTCATCAGCTGTACTAAAGTATTTCTTTCCTCCCTGGTGATCTCGTTGACTTTTTTATCCGGCGCTATCCCGGACAGACTGATCATCACCGGCGTCATTTTGGCCGGGAAGAAATTGCCAATCACATTCTTAAACTGCTTATTTCTCCCCTCCTCAAATTCCCGCAGCAGCCGGGCGTCAAGCTGTTCCTTCGACAGCGCAGGCTTTAAATCAATCACCAGGCTCAGGGATTTTTCCCGCAGCTTTTTCTGCACTGCTGTGCTGGCGGTCAGCACCAACGGACCCGTAACTCCGAAATGAGTAAACATCATCTCTCCAAATTCTTCAAACAGCCGCTTTTTTCCATCATACACGGACAGCGTAACGTTGCGCAGCGAAAGGCCCTGCATTTCTTTTGCAAAGTTTTCCTTTACATTAAAGGGCACCAGGGAAGGATAACGCGGCGTTACCGTATGTCCACATTCCTCTGCAAACCGGTAGCCGTCCCCTGTGGAGCCGGTGCTCTGGTAGGAAAGCCCTCCGGTCGCCACAATCACCGCATCGCCTTTTTCCATCCTGCCGTCCAAGAGGCGCAAGCCGGCTGCCCTTTTCACATTACCGTCTTTGTTTTCGCTTTTTTCTTCTGCCGTCAGGACTTCCGCTACCCCGCAGTTCAGATGGATATGGACTCCCCGGGCTTTCATTTCATTTCTCAATACGTCAATCACATCTGTCGACTTGTCCGAAACCGGAAATACCCGCTGCCCACGCTCTGTTTTTGTGGGACAGCCGTGAGCCTCGAAAAAATCTATGACATCCGTATTCGTGCATCCATAAAAAGCGCTGTAAAGAAATTTCCGGTTTGTGCACACGCCCTCGAAAAGTCCCTCCATATCACAGGCATTTGTCAGGTTGCATCTGCCCTTCCCCGTGATATACAATTTCTTTCCAAGCCGTTCATTCTTCTCGTAAAGATGAACCTCATTTCCAGCTTCCGCTGCCGCAATGGCGGCAAACATGCCGGCAGCCCCGCCGCCGATAATCAGGATTTTTTTCATAACCTGCTGTTCCTTCCGTCCGCTTCCCATAGTCAACAATCCCGCAGTCTTCTTTTTCTGAAAACTGCGGGATGTCTTTTTTACTGTTTCAATTGCCGCTTTTTATACCGGATAAGCTCCGTCCTTTGTATCTGCAACTGTTGCATCCACTTTTGTCTGCTGCGCTTCTCTGTATTTAAAGAAGTCAACCGCTACCTGCGGGAACAGAGCATAGGACAGCACGTCCTCATCCTGTTGTGACCACTGCGCCATCTCGCCCCTCAAAGTATCCAACTCGTCGGGAATCAGATCTGCCGGACGGCAGGTGATAATCTCCATATCGCCAATGCACTTTTTCTGAACTTCCGGATTGAAAGGCTTTACTGTTGCACCGTATCTTCCGCTCAGCACGTCCTTCGTCTGCTGCGGAACCATCTTATAGCGCTCGCCGTTAATCACGTTCATAACCGCCTGGGTTCCCACAATCTGTGAAGACGGAGTAACCAGCGGGCACTCGCCAAGGTCTTTCCGCACACGCGGAACTTCCTCAAGCACTTCGTAGTACTTGTCCTCTGCATGAAGGTCCTTTAACTGAGAAGTCAGGTTGGAAAGCATACCGCCCGGAACCTGATACAGCAGCGTCTTGATGTTTACGCCCAGGTTCTTCGGATTCAGCAGACCGCTTTCCAGCGCCTCGTCGCGAATCGGACGGAAATAATCTGCGATTTCAGCCAGAAGATTCTGATCAAAACCTGTATCATAGGGAGTACCTTTGAACGTCTCCACCATAACTTCTGTCGCCGGCTGGGAAGTACCCAGTGCAAAGGGAGACATCGCCGTATCAATAACGTCTACGCCTGCCTCAACCGCTTTCAGATAAGTCATGGAAGCTACGCCGGAAGTATAATGCGTATGAAGCTGAATCGGGATGCTTACGGTCTCTTTCAGAGCGCTTACGAGTTCTGTAGCCGTATACGGAAGCAGAAGACCTGCCATATCCTTGATACAGATAGAGTTTGCACCCATATCCTCAATCTTCTTTGCCATCTCTTTCCAGTAATCCAGCGTATATGCCTCACCAAGAGTATAGGACAGCGCCACCTGCGCATGGCCTTTCTCTTTGTTTGCCGCCGTAACCGCCGTCTGCAGATTGCGCAGGTCGTTCAGGCAGTCAAAAATACGAATAATATCAATACCATTTGCGATAGATTTCTGTACAAAATATTCTACCACGTCGTCTGCATAGGGACGGTATCCCAGGATATTCTGTCCGCGGAACAGCATCTGCAGTTTTGTATTCTTGAACCCATCACGGAATTTACGAAGTCTGTCCCAGGGATCTTCCTTCAGGAAACGAAGGGATGCGTCGAAAGTAGCGCCGCCCCAGCACTCCACAGAGTGATAACCAACCTTATCCATCTTGTCGATAATCGGCACCATCTGCTCTGTTGTCATTCTTGTGGCAATCAGAGACTGATGTGCGTCACGTAAAATGGTTTCAGTAATTTTAATCGGTTTCTTTACTTGTTCTGCCATTTTATTATATTCCTCCTATTCTTAAATTCTGCATAGTTTCGCAGTGCCCAGCCTCGCGATGCTTTGCATCCGCTCGGTCGCGGGCGTTCGCCCTATAACCTTCTACTTCGCAGTGCTGCGAACCTCGCGATGCTTTGCATCCGCTCGGTCGCGGGCGTTCGCCCTATATGTCTTCT
>JAUNFZ010000007.1 GCA_030524785.1 Eubacteriales bacterium | reverse complement strand
CCAGGTCAGTGCGACAAGCCCTAGGCATGTTGGTTTCCAGAGTGAGGCGACATGCCCAAGGTGCATTGGCTCCGGGTTAGTGCGACAAGCCCAAGGCATGTTGGTTTTGGAAAAACCAGGTCTGTTATATGTCCAGATCACGAGTAATTGGTTGTACCGTTTGTCAGCATTTGTAGCCTTTTACTCAATAAGTAGAAGGTTTTTTTGCGGAAATTTTCACGTAAAAGCTTCTGCCTGTTGAGATGCGGCAAGAATGTTCTTGTCCCGTACTTTTGTTCGCTGATGAAAATTTTATATACATCAGAGGCGGATGCATAAAGCGTTCGCCTGAGGTTGTCAAAAGGAGGACAAGGACATGAAAAACAGAATGATGAAGTTGATGCTGGCAGGCGCAGGCGCGGCAGTTTTGATGATGGGTGCGGCTGCAGTGCAGGCAGAGGAAACTGAGACCGAGGTGGTAACCGAGGCTGCAGAAGAAGCGGAGGAAGAAGACGAAGAAAACTATGACACCGGCGACGCTTCCAAGGATAATCCCAGAAATCAGGATGACATTGGTGAGAACGAACTGCTGGTAGTAAGCTTCGGCACGAGCTTTAACGACAACCGCGTGGCGACTATCGGGGCAATTGAGAACGTAATGGAAGAAGCGTTCCCGGATTTCTCTGTAAGGAGAGGATTTACCGCGCAGATTATTATCGACCATGTAAAGGATCGCGACGGGGAAGTGATTGACAATTTCACCGAGGCTCTGGACAGAGCTGTTGCCAACGGCGTGAAAAATCTTGTGGTACAGCCGACGCATCTGATGAATGGCCTGGAGTATACGGACGTTGAAAATGAGCTGGCTGAATATGCGGATTCCTTTGAAAAGGTTGTGCTTGGCAAACCGCTTCTGACAAGTGACGAGGACTTCAAGATTGTCGAGAAAGCCATCACAGAGTGGACCGCAGAATACGACGACGGAGAAACAGCCATCGTATTTATGGGACATGGTACAGAGGCAGATTCAAACGAAGTTTATGGCAAAATGCAGGATCTGCTGACAGAGGACGGCTACGCAAATTACTTTGTAGGCACTGTAGAGGCGTCTCCGTCTCTGGAGGATGTTCTGGCTAAAGTTCAGGAAGGCGATTACAAGAAGGTTATTCTTGAGCCGCTGATGATCGTGGCCGGTGATCATGCAAACAACGATATGGCAGGCGACGAGGACGGTGCCTGGAAGAAGACGTTTGAGGACGCGGGATATGAAGTTACAACACTGCTTCGCGGTCTTGGCGAGAACGAGGAGATTCAGGGACTTCTGATCGAGCATGCAAGAGAAGCAATGGAAGAAATGGACGCTCAGTAAAGAGCAATTGGAGAGTATTATGAAAAAGTCAAAAATGACCGTGCTGGCTGCGATTTTCGCAGCCAGCATGATGACGGTATGCAATGCCCAGGAACAGGGGACAGAGACAGCCACGGAAGAAGCGGCAAAAACAGAGGCAGCGAACAGCCAGGTGGCTTCCGCAGAGGAAATGGCACAGCCGGTGGATATTGTAGACGAGGACATGGTTGCGGTATACGGAAGTTCCATCAAAGACGGAACATACAGCATCGAGGTGGATTCCAGCTCGTCTATGTTCAAAATTATCGACTGCCAGCTTACGGTGGAACAAGGCGAAATGAAGGCGGCGATTACGCTTAATGGGGACGGTTACCTGAAATTGTACATGGGCACCGGCCTGGAAGCCGTGGAGGCAGCGGAAGACGATGATATCACTTTTACATTAAACGATGAGGGCAAGCAGGTTTACGAAGTTCCGGTGGAGGCGCTGGATATGGGTATAGATTGTGCGGCTTTCAGCAAGAAGAAAGAAAAGTGGTATGACCGCGTTCTGGTTTTCCGTGCTGATTCTTTACCCCAGGATGCGTTTGCAGAAGGGACGATCACGCAGCTTTCAGACCTTGACCTGGAGGACGGGACATATCAGATCGGAGTTACCCTGGAAGGCGGCTCGGGCAAGACAAGCGTAGCGTCTCCGGCCAAACTTGTGGTTGAGGGGGATCAGGCAACGGCAACGATTGTCTGGAGCAGTCATTTTTATGATTATATGATTGTAAACGGGGAAAGAATAGAGCCGGTTACAATGGAAGAAAATTCGGTGTTCGAGATAGCGGTTGCGGGATTTGACTGGAAAATGCCGGTGACGGCAGATACGATAGCGATGAGTACGCCGCATGAGATCGACTACACACTGTACTTTGATTCTGCAACGATAGAGAAGGCTGAAGAATGAGAACAGCAAACATATTTTTGAAAACGTTGATTACGACGCTGCTTGTAACGTTTCCCTGTGCGGTCTGCGCGCAGGAAACGCCGGCGGCGCGGGAGGAAACGGTAAATACAGAGACGGCAGACTGGGAGCAGATGACCGTAGAGCGCAGCATGGAACTGCTCTACGCTGATCAGTTTGCCGTAGATTATTATACGGGCGAATACGCGCTTATTACCATTGAGGACAGCGGCCGCTTTCTTGTTGTGCCGGAGGGAAAAGAGGTTCCGGCAAATTTGGATGAGGATGTGACAGTGCTGCAGCAGCCCATAGAAAATATCTATCTGGTGGCTACTTCGGCGATGGATCTCTTTTGTGCACTGGACGGACAGACACAGATCAGACTTTCCGGCACGCAGGCCTCTGACTGGTATGTAGAAAAGGCGAGAGAGGCCATGGAGGCCGGAGACATGATTTACGCAGGAAAATACAGCGCGCCGGATTACGAACTGATTGTCTCGGAAAACTGCAAACTGGCTGTGGAGTCCACCATGATCTATCATTCGCCGGAGGTGAAGGAGAAGCTGGAGGAATTTGGTATTCCGGTTTTAGTGGAGCGTTCCAGCTATGAGAGCCATCCTCTCGGCCGGACAGAGTGGCTGAAGCTGTACGGCGTTCTGCTGGGCAAAGAAGAACTGGCGGAGAAATTGTTTGCAGAGCAGGCGGAAGGTCTGGACGAAGTGATGGCGCAGGAAAACACAGGAAAGACTGTGGCGTTTTTCTATATCAGCTCCAACGGCTATGTAAACGTGCGCAAAAGCGGCGACTATGTCTCAAAAATGATCGAGCTGGCCGGAGGAAAATATATCTTTGACGATCTGGGCGATTCTGAAAGTTCTCTGTCGACTATGAACATGCAGATGGAGGAGTTTTATGCCCGCGCGAAGGATGCAGATTACATTATATATAACAGCACGATCGACGGAGAAATTCATACGCTGCAGGAATTGTTTCAAAAGAGTCCTTTGCTGAAGGATTTTAAGGCGGTAAAGGAGGGAAATGTTTACTGTACGCAGAAGAACCTGTTTCAGGAGACCATGGGCCTCGGAACGATGATTGCCGATATGCATACCATGCTGACAGGGGACAAAACGCAGGAGTTTACGTATATGTATCCCATATCATAAAAACTGTGGAGAAAACATTTTCAAAAAAGGAGGCGTCGGACATGGAGAAAAGATCCCGCAGACGATATTATATTTCCTTTGGGGTGCTGCTTGCATGCCTGGCGCTTCTGACTTTCTGGAATATTAATTCCGGCAGCATTAATCTGACGGTAAAAGAAGTATTCGATATTCTTGTACATCACAGCGGGGAGGAAACCGCCTACAATATCGTCTGGGAGATTCGTATGCCCCGCATTTTGGCGGCGATTATCCTGGGCGGAGCGCTTTCCGTCTCCGGTTTTTTATTGCAGACATTTTTTGGAAACCCTATCGCCGGTCCCTTTGTGCTTGGAATTTCCTCCGGCGCAAAGCTGGTGGTAGCGCTGGTAATGATTTACCTTCTTGGCAGAGGGTATGTGGCAGGATCGCAGGTGATGATTCTGTCGGCTTTTGTCGGTTCTATGATTTCTATGGGGTTTATTCTTGCCATTTCCCGACAGGTAAAGCAGATGTCCATGCTGGTGATCTGCGGCGTTATGATCGGCTATATCTGTTCGGCGGTCACGGATTTTGTAGTGACTTTTGCAGACGACTCCAATATCGTAAATCTGCATAATTGGTCTATGGGAAGCTTTTCCGGTATGTCCTGGGATAATATTCAGGTGATGACGGTTGTAGTTTTTGCAGCTCTTGCAATTACATTTCTGATGTCGAAACCTATCGGAGCCTATCAGCTCGGGGAAGTGTACGCCAGAAACATGGGAGTGAATATCCGCGTGTTCCGCATACAATTAATTTTGCTGTCCAGCATTTTATCAGCCTGTGTAACGGCCTTTGCCGGACCAATCTCCTTTGTTGGAATTGCGGTGCCCCATTTAATCAAAAACGCCCTGAAGACAGCCAAACCGATTCTGGTAATTCCGGCATGCTTTTTGGGCGGAGCGGTATTCTGCCTGTTCTGCGATATGATAGCGCGGACGGTGTTTGCTCCCACAGAACTTAGCATCAGTTCTGTGACGGCGATATTCGGAGCGCCCGTCGTCATATATGCCATGTTTGGAAAAGCATCGGGGCGTGCGAGATAGAGGATGATAGGAGCATTACGATGAACGACTTTTACATTTACACAGACCATATGGCCGTGGGGTACAATGGCCGGCCTCTGATTCAGGATATTCAGATTCGGCTGAGACGCGGAGAAATATTGACGCTGATCGGTCCGAACGGAGCGGGAAAATCTACGATTTTAAAGAGCATTACCAGGCAGCTTTCCGTGCTGGGCGGCACGGTTTATCTGGAAAAGAACAGGATGCAGGATCTGTCGGACAAAGAAGTTTCACGAAAAATGTCGGTGGTGATGACGGATCGCATCCAGCCGGAGCTGATGACCTGCGAGGATGTGGTGGCGGCGGGGCGCTACCCCTACACGGGCCGTCTGGGAATTTTGTCTGAGGAAGATCACCGGATTGTGCAGGAATCGATGGAGATGGTGCACGCCTGCGAGCTGCGGGACTGTGATTTTACGCAGATCAGCGATGGACAGCGCCAGAGAATTTTGCTGGCAAAGGCGATCTGCCAGCAGCCGGAGATTATTGTCCTGGACGAGCCGACGTCTTTTCTGGATATCAAGCATAAGCTGGAGCTTCTGACCATTTTGAAAAAGCTGGTAAAAGAGAAAAAACTGGCGGTCATTATGTCGCTGCATGAGATTGATCTGGCACAGAAAATATCGGACGCCGTAATCTGCGTTCACGGAGATAAAATTGAGAAATACGGAACGCCCGAGGAAATTTTTTCGGATGCCTACATACGGGAACTGTACGGGATGACAAAGGGAAGCTACAACGCAGATTTTGGGTGCCTGGAGCTGGAAGCGCCGAAAGGACGGCCCGCAGTGTTTGTGATTGGCGGAGGCGGCAGCGGTATTCCGGTATACCGCCGGCTGGCAAGGCAGGGGATTCCCTTTGCAGCGGGGGTTCTCCATGAAAATGATGTGGATTATGAGGTGGCGAAGGCATTGGCGTCTGAAGTGATTACAGAGAAAGCCTTTGAGCCGATCGGCGAGGAGGCATTCCGGCGGGCGGAGGATGTGATAAAGGACTGCCGCGAGGTGATCTGCTGCCTGAAGGAATTTGGGACAGGCAATAAAAGAAATCAGGAATTATTTGAACGATGGAAAGCGAGAGAGGAGCAGACATGATGCAAAGCAGAGGCTAATGTTTGCTCCTCTGTTTTTATGCGCTGAATATTTGTGTAAAGAAAAAAAGTACTTGACTTTCCCTTTGTGGAAGGTGTAGGGTATGGGAAAGAAGAACCCTGCGGGGAGAAAACAGAGGTGGCGTATATGCTGAGAATTGAGAATCTGACAAAGACATACGGCGGAAAAAAGGCGGTGGATCACCTTTCCCTTCATATTCGGCCCGGAGAGATTTATGGATTTATCGGACACAACGGCGCAGGAAAAACGACGACGATTAAATCATGCTGCGGCATCCTGCAGTTCGATGAGGGAGAAATTTATGTGGACGGCGTGTCTGTCCGACGCAGACCCCTGGAATGTAAGGCGAACATGGCCTATATTCCTGACAATCCCGACCTGTATGAGTTTATGACAGGGATTCAGTATTTAAACTTTATTGCAGATATTTTTGGTGTGGGCAGCCAGGAGAGGGGAAGCAAAATTCACCGGTATGCCGGGCTTTTTGAACTGACGGGGGATCTGGGACAGCCGGTCAGCTCCTATTCCCATGGGATGAAGCAGAAGCTTGCCATCATTTCAGCCCTGATACACGAACCCAAGCTGTTAATCATGGATGAACCTTTTGTGGGGCTGGATCCCAGTGCGTCTCATCTGCTGAAAGAGATTATGCGCGATATCTGCGGACGGGGCGGAGCAATCTTTTTCTCCACGCATGTGTTGGAGGTGGCCGAAAAGCTTTGCGACAAGGTGGCCATTATAAAGAATGGAAAGCTGATAAAATCAGGCACGATGGAGGAGGTTCGAGGGGATGCTTCCCTGGAGGACGTATTCCTGGAACTGGAGGAAGATCATGCTCAGAACATTATTTAAGAAACAGGTATGGGAGATGGCGTCCTTTATTTATCAGGACGGCCGGAATGGAAAGCGGCGTTCCAGAGCGGCCCTGGTGCTGTATGCGCTGCTGATGGTGTATATTCCATGTATTTTTGGATGGCTGTTTTTCGAGATGGCCGGATCGCTGTGCCCGGCGCTGGTGCAGATGAAGCTGGGATGGCTGTATTTTGCGCTGATGGGTCTGATGGCAACGGCGCTGGGAGTAATTGGAAGCATTTTTATGACATACTCGGGGCTTTATCAGGCACGGGATAACGAACTCCTTTTGTCTATGCCTATTGCGCCCTGGAAGATTCTCCTGGTAAGGCTGTCCGGGATCTATGCTATAAGTTTTATCTTTGAGGCGACTGTGCTGATTCCGGCGGTTTTTGCGTATGCCGGGACAGTCGGCATGTCCGTTTTGACAATCATTTTCGACATTGCCATAATCCTTCTCCTGCCTCTTTTTGCATCGGCGCTGTCCTGTGTTTTGGGGTGGCTTTTGGGAATCGTCGCAGGCCATGTGAGCACACGGGTGAAAAATATTCTGCTGGTGGCATTGTCCTTTGTCGGAATTTTAGCATGCTATTACTTTTATTTTCGGGTTATGGAATCTCTGCAGGCGATTTTAATTCAGGCGGGAGCGCTGGGGAAAAACGTGAAACTGTTTCTTTACCCGCTGTATCAGATGGGTCTGGCTATGCAGGGAAATGCAGCGGCTTTTGGATGCTTTGCTCTGATGGTGCTCGCGGCGTCCGGGTTGGTGTATGCTGTTTTGGACCGCAGCTTTGTAAAAATTGTTACTGCGAAGCGGGGTGAGACAAAAACAGTATACAGAGAGAAGACGCTGAAAGCAGGGACAAAAACAGGGGCGCTGCTCAGAAAAGAGTGGCTGCGTTATCTGGGAAGTCCTGTCTATATGATGAACTGCAGTATGGGAACCGTGTTCTTTCTTATTGCTGCCGTTCTCGTCGTATTTAAAGGAGAGTGGATCGGTCTGGCTTTTACGCAGTTTGGAATTGAGGAGAAAAATGCAATGTCTCTTGTGATCTGCGCGGCGGTCTGCTTCATAGCGGCTATGAATGACCTCACGGCGCCATCGGTATCGCTGGAGGGGAAAAATATATGGATTGTGCAGTCTCTGCCGGTTTCGGCCTGGCAGGTGCTGAAAGCAAAGCTGAAACTGCATATACTTTTGACGGCGATCCCGGCGCTGATCTGTATCGGAGCGGCAGAGTATGTGCTTTGGCCCGGCTTTGGGATGGGTATCCTGATTCCGGCGGCAGTTCTTCTGTTTATTATATTTACAGCTCTGTTTGGTCTGGCGGTCAATTTAAAACTGCCGAATCTGAAATGGACAAATGAAACAGCGGCGGTAAAGCAGGGCATCGGCGTAGCCGTCGCTATGTTTGGAAGCTGGGCGGTACTGCTGGCTCTGGGCGGAATCTGCGTACTGACGGTCAGATTGATTTCGGCGGAGTACTTTCTGCTGCTGGGAGCTCTTTTGCTGGCGGCAGCCGATATCCTGCTGATTCGCTGGATAAAGCACCGGGGAACAAAAATTTTTGCAGAGTTATGAAAACATGCGGTTCAGCTTTTTCATGCAGTACAGAAAGCTTAGAAGCAGTACGAGATCTGCGCCGAGCCACGCGGCGATCTCTGCGTAAAAAATACCCTCCTGTCCCATCAGGCGGGGAAGCAAAAGCGCCGCCCCGGTACGCATAAAAAATTCTGCAAAGCCGGACAGCATAGGCAGTACGGTATTGCCCATACCCTGAATACAGGAACGCGTTACGTGAAGAAAATATAAAATAGGAAGGCAGACGCTCATGATAAACAGATAGTGGTAAGCCACGTCCAGAGTGTCCGCCACTGTCTTTGCATCGCCGGAAATAAAACAGCTTAAAATGGGGCGTCCCCCGAGTATCATTATCGCCATAATCACCAGGGAGGTGACAACGGCAATGGCCATGGCGGAAATATAACCCTGACGGATGCGGTCAGGCTTTCCGGCGCCCATGTTCTGCCCTGTGTAGGTCGTCATGGCGAATCCATAGGAGGTGGCGGCCACTTCCAGCATACCGTACAGTTTGTTGGTGGCGGTAAAACCTGCGATAAAAATAACGCCGAAACCGTTCACAACAAACTGAACGATCATACCGCCCACGGAAATCACAGCGTTCTGAAAAGCCATGGGAAATCCGAGTTTTAGCAGGTGCAGGTGCGTGCGCGGGTGCATGGAGCAGTCGCTTTTTTCTATTTTCAGCACATCAATTTTCCGTATTCTGAGAAAGCAGAAGACACCGGAAAAGAACTGCGCGATTACGGTGGCTGCTGCGGCTCCGGCAACACCCATATGAAACACAATTACAAACAAAAGATCCAGCGCTATGTTTAAAACGGCGGCACAGATCATGGCGTACAGCGGCGTTTTGCCGTCTCCCAGAGAGCGGAGAATGGAAGCCAGCAGGTTGTAAGCCATCACCACAGGGATACCCGCGAACATGGTGCGCATATAGGCCAGTGCATTTGGGAATACTGCTGCGGGAGTATTTAACAGATAAAGCACAGGCGAGGCGCACAGCTGTCCGGCAATCAGCATCAAAAGGGCGATCACCGCAGAGAGAAAGACAGAATTTGCAACGATGTTCCGAAGCTTTTTCGGATGGCCTGCGCCAAACTCCTGCGCCATCCAGATAGAAAATCCCTGAGTGAATCCCTGAATCATGCCGAGAGACAGCCAAATCATCCATTCGGTAGCGCCTACGGCCGCAATCGCTTCTACGCCGAGGACCTGTCCTACGATCATGGCGTCAGCCACAGTATATAATTGCTGAAACAAATTTCCCACCATCAGAGGCAGAGCAAAAGAAAAAATCAAAAGCCCCGGCTTGCCGGAGGTCATATTACGAACAGAAGCCATATCAAATATCTCCTTGCGAAACAGGCATAAACGATTGCTCTTATCCTAGCATAAAACAAATGGAAAAGAAAGAGGATTGTGACTTGCAGATAAAAAAATAAAAAAAGGGCTTGCAATTTTAAAAATAAGTGTTATATTAGTTATAGAACAAATGCATGGGAGGTGGGACTATGAATATAAATAAATTTACCCAAAAATCATTGCAGGCGATCAATGAACTGGAAAAGATTGCTTATGAATATGGAAACCAGGAAATAGAGCAGGAGCACTTGCTGTATGCGTTGATGAACCAGGAAGACAGCTTGATTATGAAGCTGATTGAAAAAATGGAGATTCAGCCCCAGTATTTTGCAAATTCTATTATTTCGGCGCTGGAGAAACGCACGAAAGTGTCTGGCGGAAAAGTATATATCGGAAACGATTTGAACAAGGTGTTGGTGACGGCGGAGGACGAGGCAAAGGCCATGGGCGACGAATACGTGTCTGTGGAGCACATCTTTCTGTCGCTGATAAGATACCCGAACAAGGCGGTAAAGGAATTGTTCCGGGAGTACGGCATTACGAGGGAACGTTTCCTGCAGGCGCTCTCCACTGTCCGCGGAAATCAGCGGGTGACTTCAGATAATCCTGAGGCCACCTATGACACGCTGGAAAAATATGGACAGGAACTGGTGGAAAAGGCCAGACAGCAGAAGATGGATCCTGTGATCGGCCGGGACGCGGAAATACGAAATGTAATCCGTATCCTGTCCCGCAAGACGAAAAACAATCCGGTGCTGATCGGCGAACCGGGCGTCGGAAAAACGGCGGTCGTGGAAGGGCTGGCTCAGCGTATCGTTCGCGGAGACGTGCCGGAGGGACTGAAGAACAAGAAAATTTTTTCACTGGATATGGGAGCTCTGGTGGCAGGCGCAAAGTACCGGGGAGAATTTGAGGAACGGCTGAAGGCAGTGCTGGAGGACGTGCGAAAGAGCGAAGGCGAGATTATTCTTTTCGTGGATGAACTGCATCTGATCGTGGGTGCGGGCAAAACCGACGGGGCCATGGATGCGGGTAATATGCTCAAGCCTATGCTGGCAAGGGGAGAGCTTCACTGTATCGGCGCAACAACGCTGGATGAACACCGTCAGTATATTGAAAAGGACGCGGCTCTGGAACGGCGTTTTCAGCCGGTGATGGTAGACGAGCCGACGGTGGAGGATACGATCTCCATTCTCCGTGGACTGAAGGAGCGCTACGAGGTATACCACGGCGTGAAAATTACCGACGGGGCGCTGGTGGCGGCGGCAACGCTGTCCGACCGTTATATTTCCGACCGTTTTCTTCCCGACAAGGCCATCGATCTTGTGGACGAGGCCTGTGCTCTGATCAAGACGGAACTGGATTCCATGCCTGCGGAGCTGGATGAACTCTCAAGGCGTATTATGCAGATGGAGATAGAGGAAGCGGCTCTGAAAAAGGAAACGGATAAGCTTAGCCAGGACCGTCTGGCAACCCTGCAGAGAGAGCTGGCGGAGCTGAAAAATGAATTTGCCGGGATGAAAGCCCAGTGGGACAACGAGAAGAACGCGGTGGACAATCTCTCAAAACTCAGAGAACAGATTGAGAACATGAACAAAGAGATTGAAAAGGCCACGAGAGATTACGATCTGAACCGGGCGGGGCAGCTCAAATACGGAGAACTTCCGAAACTTCAGCAGCAGCTTGCCATTGAGGAAGAAAAGGTAAAGAACAAAGACTTGTCGCTGGTGCATGAGAGCGTAACGGAGGAGGAAATCAGCCGTATCATCTCCCGCTGGACGGGTATTCCTGTGGCGAAACTGACCGAGAGCGAACGTTCCAAGATCCTGCATCTGAATGATGAAATCCACAAACGTGTGATCGGGCAGGACGACGGCGTGCAGAAGGTGACGGATGCAATCATCCGCTCCAAGGCAGGCATTAAGGATCCCACAAAGCCCATTGGCTCTTTCCTGTTTATGGGGCCCACCGGTGTGGGAAAAACAGAGCTTGCAAAGGCTTTGGCGGAATGTCTGTTTGACGACGAGCAGAATATGGTGCGTATTGATATGAGCGAATACATGGAGAAATACTCCGTGTCCCGGCTGATCGGAGCGCCTCCCGGATACGTGGGATATGAGGAAGGAGGCCAGTTGACAGAGGCCGTCCGCAGAAAACCCTATTCGGTAGTATTGTTTGACGAGATAGAGAAAGCGCATCCCGACGTATTCAACGTACTGCTTCAGGTGCTGGACGACGGGCGGATTACGGACTCCCAGGGACGGACGGTGGACTTTAAGAACACTATCCTGATTATGACCTCCAATATTGGTTCCTCCTATCTGCTGGAAGGCATTGGAGAGGACGGCAGCATCCGTCCTGAGTGTGAGGAGATGGTAATGACGGATCTGAGGGGACATTTCCGGCCTGAGTTTTTGAACCGTCTGGATGAGATCATTATGTTTAAGCCTCTCACAAAAGATAACATCGGAAGAATTATAGATCTGATGATGGCTGACCTGAACCGGCGGCTGGCCTCCCAGGATATTTCCCTGGCGCTCACAGAAGCTGCAAAGGAATTTGTGATCGAGGGAGGATATGAGCCTCTGTACGGCGCAAGGCCTCTGAAGCGGTTCCTGCAGAAAAATGTGGAAACGCTGGCGGCCAGGAAGATTCTTTCCGGAGACGTGCGCGGAGGCGACGTGATTACGATCGACGTGCAGAACAAAGCGCTGACGGCGGAGGTGCGGCCATGATTCCAAAGGATCCTGTGATGCTCTTAAGTTATATAAATACGCAGCTTCGGGACTTTTACCCGAGTCTGGATGCTTTGGCGGCCGAAACCGGGGCCGACCGGAAGGAAATAGAGGAAAAGCTTCAAAAGATTGATTACGAATATGATGAGAAACTGAATCAGTTTGTGTAAAAAGGTGCGGGTTACAGATCCCGCACCTTATCTTTATAGATTTTTTTCAGCAGGAAGATGCTCATCACCAGGGAGACAATCTCTGCAATATCAAAGCTCCACCATACGGCGGAAAGGCCAAGCGCTTTTGCCAGGATGTAGGCTGCCGGAAGAAGAACGATCAGCTGTCTGGACAGGGAGATCAAAAGGCTGTATACTCCGTTGCCCAGCGCCTGAAAGACGGAGCCAACCACAATGCCGAAGCCTGCAAACAAAAAGCTGATGCTGATCGTGCGCAGGGCGGGGATGCCGATTTCCAGCATATTTTCCGAGGCGTTAAAGAGCAGAAGAAGCTGTTCGGGCAGAAGCTGGAATACCAGAAATCCTGCGACCATAACCGCGGTGGCGATGACAATGCTTATTTTTATGGCGTCTGTAATGCGCTTTTTGTTTCTGGCGCCGTAGTTATAGGCAATGATGGGGATGATGCCGTTGTTCAGGCCGAACACGGGCATAAAGGCGAAACTATTAAGCTTAAAGTAAACGCCGAATACGGCCGTGGCCGTGGAAGTAAACATCATTAAAATCTTGTTGAATCCAAATGTCATAACAGAGCCGATTGCCATCATGATGATAGAGGGGACGCCCACGGAGTAGATGATGCCGATAATTCGCCGGCTGGGGCGAAATCCCTTTAAACTGATGTGGATATCGGTATTAAATTTCATATTAAAGATAACGCCGAGTATCATTGCCAGGATCTGTCCGGCTACCGTGGCTGCCGCCGCGCCGGCAACGCCCATCTTCGGCATGCCAAACAGGCCGAAAATCAGAATGGGATCCAGAATAATATTGGTGATAGCTCCAATTCCCTGCGTGATCATATTAAAAAACGTCCGTCCGGTGGACTGCAGAAGGCGCTCCATGGTGATCTGCAGAAACACGCCGAAGGAAAACAGCGTAATCACAGAAAGGTACTGGACACCATATTCTACAATCTCCGGTACTCTGGTCTGCGCCTGCATCTGCATCTCAAAAAAGGGACGGGAGAACAGTAAACCTACAACGGCGAATACAATATAGCTGACAACAGCGAGAAAAATGCCGTTGGCAGCTGCCAGATCGGCCTCTTTTTGCTTCTTCTCCCCAAGACTTCTGGAGAGAAATGCGTTGATGCCAACACCGGTGCCGGACGCCACGGCGATCATCAGATTCTGCATGGGAAAAGCCATGGAAACGGCAGTGAGCGCATACTCGTCGATTCTGGAAACGAAAATACTGTCTACGATGTTGTAGAGAGCCTGCACGAGCATGGAAAGCATCATTGGCAGAGACATTGTAATCACAAGTTTTGGGATGGGCATTACGCCCATTTTGTTTTCTTTTGGTTGTGCTTGCTGCATAGTAAATCATCCTTTATCATAAAAAATATTCGGCTCGGCCCGGCGGGCAAAGCCGCGTGTTTCATCTGTTTTGCAGGCGTGCATATCAGATGTACAAAGGCTATTATAGTAGAATATAAATTTCTTGTCTACAAATGTTTTGCAAAAGATGAAAATATCATATATACTTGAGTCAGCAGCCGTGCAGCAGGCCGGCTGGGATGAATGAATTTTGGCAAAAGGAGCAAAGACATGAAGAAAAACACGAAAATAAACATCATCATGGGGGTGGCGCTGGGACAATTGATACTGGCCGTTGCCGTGATGATCTACGGTACATTTAAAAAGACGATTACAAACAGCCAGAGCAACGGCCTGATTGGCGTTTCGCTGTTTCTCTACTGGTTTTTGGCGGACGTGGCGGAGCCATTTTTGATGAAACGCCTTGATGGCATCAGCGCGGAGCGAAAAAGCGCTTATCTGAAATATATTCTCTTTGATTTTATCGGACTGGCAGGTATTGCATACTTTCTGCTGGGCATGGGAAACGCCGGAAACAGCAGTCTGATTGGAGCCGTAATTTATGTGGTGACAGTCAGGCTGAAACGCGATAATCAGGATATTTTTTATGGAATTAAAAAGGCCCAGGAGGAAGAAACCGGCGCAGAGGAAGCGGACGTGGAACCGGAGAGCAGCCCAGAGGAAGCCGGCACCGCTCTGGAGGACGGCGCAGAGGAAGCGGAGGCTGAATCAGAGAGCAGCCCAGCGGAAGTTGCCGAACCGGGGAGCGGCGAGGAAGAAGCCGGCGCGGTGCTGGAGGACGGCGCAAAAAGCGATGAATGACAGCAGAGAAAAATGACGGCCGGGAGGCATAGGCGGCTTTGCTGCTTCATAGGATAACTGCAAAGGGAAAGCGCGGAGCGGCGTATGCGGGAGATTTCTATCCGGGCAAAGGTACCGGCGGCGATTCTGTTTGCGGTGATGATTATTTTCAGCCTTTATATCCAGAAACAGCAGAGGGAAGACGTCCAGACTGTTCAGACTGCCGACGAGGCAGCAGTGCAGAACGGCGCAGGTTATGGCAGCGTTCCCAGGCGCATAGCCCTGACCTTTGACGACGGCCCGCATCCCATATATACGGAAACATTGCTGGAAGGGCTGAAAGAGCGGGGCGTAAAAGCCACGTTCTTTGTGGTGGGGGAAAATATCCCGGGCCATGAGGAATTAATCAGCCGGATGGCGGCGGAAGGCCATGTGATCGGCAACCATACCTACGACCATGCGGACATCAGCAGGATGAGCAGTGAAAAAGCCTGCGAGGAACTGGAAAAGACGAGCAGGCTGGTGGAGGAGATTACCGGAAACGGAACGGCCTATGTGCGGCCGCCTTTTGGCAACTGGGACGACAGCCTGGACGGCATGGTGACAATGCTGGCGGTAAAGTGGACGATAGATCCGCTGGACTGGACGACGGCGAACACGGCGCAGATTGTGGAACGTGTGGTATCAAAAGCGTCGGAAAATGATATTATTTTGCTGCATGATTATTATGCCTCCTCAGTGGAGGCGGCACTGCAGATTGTAGATATTCTGAAACAGAGGGGCTTTGAGTTTGTGACGGTGGAGGAACTGCTGCTGGAGTGAAAGGAAAGGAAGTTTATTGTCGAGATGGATTTATTTGATTATATGAGAAGCAATACCATGGAAAAGGAAGCGCCTCTGGCTTCCCGCATCCGGCCAAGAACGCTGGAGGAAGTAGTTGGACAGCAGGAAATTATTGGAAAGGACAAGCTTTTGTACCGGGCGATCAAGGCGGACAAGCTGAGCTCTCTGATTTTTTACGGTCCTCCGGGAACCGGCAAAACCACTCTGGCGAAAGTGATTGCCAATACCACCAGCGCAGAGTTTACCCAGATCAATGCGACTGTGGCCGGAAAAAAGGATATGGAGGACGTGGTGAAGGCTGCGAAGGACAGCCGGGGAATGTATGGGAAAAGGACCATCCTTTTTGTGGATGAAATCCACAGATTTAATAAAGGCCAGCAGGACTACCTGCTTCCCTTTGTGGAGGACGGCACGCTGATTCTGATCGGAGCGACTACGGAGAATCCATATTTTGAGGTGAACAGCGCGTTGATTTCCCGGTCTGTGGTTTTTGAATTAAAACCGCTCTCCAAAGAGGACATTGAAAGTCTGATTGACCGGGCGGTTTACGATAAAGAGCGGGGGATGGGCAGCTATGATGCGGTGATAGATAAGGACGCCCGGGAATTTCTGGCGGACGTGGCCGGAGGCGACGCCCGGGCAGCGTTAAATGCCGTGGAGCTTGGGGTGCTGACGACGCAGAGAAGCGGGGACGGAAAAATTCATATTACCCTGGAGGTGGCCTCTGAGTGCATCCAGAAGCGTGTGGTGCGCTATGACAAAACGGGGGACAACCATTACGATACAATTTCCGCTTTTATTAAGAGCATGAGGGGTTCCGATCCGGATGCGGCGGTTTATTATCTGGCGCGGATGTTGTATGCGGGAGAGAGCGTTACTTTTATTGCCAGAAGAATCATGATCTGTGCCTCTGAGGACGTGGGAAACGCAGATCCTCAGGCACTGCAGGTGGCGGTGGCGGCGGCCCAGGCCGTGGAGCGGGTGGGGATGCCGGAAGCCCAGATCATTCTTTCCCAGGCTGTTTTGTACGTTGCCACGGCGCCGAAAAGCAATTCCGCTGTGATGGCGGTTTCGCAGGCTATGGAAACGGTGCAAACCTCAAAGGCCACGGTGCCCGTTCATTTACAGGATTCTCATTATAAAGGGGCTGCAAAACTGGGGCATGGCATTGGGTACGAGTATGCCCACGACTGCCCGAAGCATTTCTCAAGACAGCAGTATCTGCCGGAAGAAATAAAAGACCGGGTATTTTACCGGCCTTCTGAGAATGGTTATGAAAAACAAATCAAAGAACATATGAAGTGGCTGCGCGAATAAATAGCGCTCTGAAAAGGCGCAGGCAGGCGCGGCAATTACCGGCGGGAGAAGTGCATCAGCGGCTTTGCCCGCCGCTCTTTCTGCAGTTTAGAGCGGTAGCGCTGCTTCATAAGCTTGTTTTTTAACCGGTACTCGCTGCGGCGCAGCTTGCTGATCTCTCTGGCTTCTTTTTTTGCCTGCCGTTTTGTCTGGGAGGTCTGAAGCCTGATTGTGCTGCGGGCGGATAAGCCAATGATCACGACTCCAAGAACCGCCTGAATGGCAAGGGTCAGTTTTTCCTGCTGCTGTTTTGATAAATTCATATGGAATCCCTCCTGTGGGCAGGCCAAAGGCCAGATTGTGTAAGATTTTGAATACAGTATATCATTTTTGCAGCCGCAGGAAAAGAGGGTTTTGAAGTTCGTCCGGGCTGGCAGTTTTGAAGTCCCTCCAGGTTGACAGGAAAAGTGGCGAAAGTTATAATGAATAGCAGGGTGAAAGAAATGAGATCACAGACATTGTGGGGCGAAAAACCATATTATTCCCTGGATTTTCGCCTGCGCCGGCAGTTCGGTGAGAAGGTGTACAGACTCTCCTTAAACGGCGGAATGACGTGTCCAAACCGGGACGGAACGATTGGCACGGGAGGCTGCATTTTCTGCAGCGCGGGCGGAAGCGGCGATTTTGCTGCGGATAAAGGGCTGTCTATAACGGAGCAGATACAGTCTCAGAAGGAGGCTCTGAGGGGGAAAAAGCCGGCAAAAAAATATATCGCATATTTTCAGGCATACACAAACACGTATGCACCGGCAGATTATCTGGAAAAAATTTTTACGGAAGCCATGGCGGATGAAGACGTGGCGGTGCTGTCGGTGGCCACGAGGCCGGACTGCCTGCCGGAGGAAACGCTGGATCTTTTGGAACGTCTGAATCGGGTGAAACCGGTCTGGGTAGAGCTGGGGCTTCAGACAGTGCAGGAAAATACGGCGTGCCTTATCCGCAGAGGATACGAGCTGCCCTGCTTTGAACGGGCTGTCCGGGAGCTTCGAGAGCGAAAGATAGAAGTGATTGTCCACACGATTCTGGGACTGCCCGGAGAGGGAAGAAAAGAGATTTTTGAGACTATCCGCTACCTGAACGGGTGCGAAATCCAGGGAATTAAGCTTCAGCTTCTGCATATTTTAAAAGGAACGGAACTCGGCAGAAGATTTGAGGCACAGAATGGACATCCGGAAAGTGAAGATCTTCGGAACGAACGTCTGGAAAGCGAAGGCCTGCAAAGTGAAGGCCAGCAGAACGGACATTCCAACCCTCCGATCCGTGTGATGGAAATGGAAGAATATGTGGAGCTGGTGATTGACTGCCTGGAGCGCCTGTCGCCGGAGATTGTTGTGCACCGGCTGACGGGGGACGGCCCGAGAGAGCTTCTTTTGGCGCCTCTTTGGAGCTGCCGGAAACGCACGGTGCTGAATCGGATACACAGCCGTATGAAGGAGCGCAATACCTGGCAGGGAAGGTGTGCAGAAGTGCCGAAACACTGAAAAATGGCCTGGGATTATGGACGGGCAGAATGGAGATAGCTATGAAAGATGCGCATACACTTTACAAACTGATTATATTGACCATGCTTGGCAGAGTGGATTTTGAGCTTACGAACAGCCAGATCTCCACCTTTATTCTTGGAGAGCAGTATACGGATTATTTTACGCTGCAGGAAACTCTGTCGGAGATGCTTGAATCGGGTCTGATCGAGGCAAAGACCATACGCAACAGCACCCATTACGCCATGACGGAAAGCGGCAGGGAGACGCTGGAGTATTTTGGAAACGACGTATCGTCCGGTATCCGCAGAGACATCGAGGAATATTTCAGGAAAAATAAGCTGAAGATGCGCAATGAAAATTCGGTGATCGCCGACTATCACCGGACTAAAACGAATGAATTTACGGCGCAGCTTCAGGTAAAAGAAAAAAATGCGGTGCTGGTGGAGGTGTCTTTGACGGTGCCTCTGGAACAGCAGGCGATTGTACTCTGCGACAATTGGAAGAAAAAAAGCCAGCAGATTTATGGTTATCTGGTGAGCGAGCTGATGTAGGGAGCCGGGACATGAAAATATTACTTGCTGCTATAAACGCAAAATATATACATTCAAATCCTGCGGTCTACAGTCTGAAAGCATTTGTGCAGGCATATGATAAAAGAGAAGGAAAGCTGCGGGAGCCGGCGGGCGACATTGAGATTGCCGAGTTTACGATCAATCACCAAACAGACGTCATCCTGCGGGAGATTTATAGAAAAAAGCCGGGGATACTGGCTTTTTCCTGTTATATCTGGAATCTGGAGATCATAGAAAAACTGATAGAGAATCTTCCGGGGATTCTGCCGGATACGCAGATCTGGCTGGGAGGCCCGGAAGTGTCCTATGATGCGGAAGCATTTCTGAAGCGTCATCCGGGCGTCAGAGGAATTATGACCGGGGAGGGAGAGGAAACCTTTTGCGAGCTGGTAAGCCTGTGGAGAGCCGGCAGGGAGAGTTTCCCGAAAGCCGGTGGGGAGAGCCTTTCGAGAGCCGGCGGTGAGAGCTTTTCAAAAGTGCGCGGCATAGTCTACAAAAACAGCAGCGGCGAGGTGATCACAACACCGCTTCGGCCGCCTCTTTCCATGGATACGCTGCCTTTCCCCTATGGGGATATCGCGGCTTTTGAAAATCGTATCGTATACTACGAAAGCAGCCGGGGATGTCCGTTTTCCTGCAGCTACTGTCTGTCTTCCATTGACAGAACCCAGCGATTCAGAAGCACAGAAACGGTAAAACGTGAACTGCAGTTTTTTCTGGACCGGCGCGTTCCCCAGGTGAAATTTGTGGACCGCACATTTAACAGCAGGCACGAACACTCCATGGAAATCTGGAATTACATAAAAGAACACGACAACGGCATTACAAATTTCCACTTTGAAATTGCGGCAGATCTTTTGAAAGAGGATGAGATAGAGCTTCTTGGCAGCCTGCGGCCCGGGCTGGTGCAGCTTGAAATCGGCGTCCAGTCTACCAATTTGCAGACCCTTCGGGAGATCAGGCGTATTTCTGATTTTGAGCGGCTGGCAGGCATTGTCCGGAAACTGGCCGGGAAACATAACATACATATTCATCTTGACCTGATTGCGGGGCTGCCCTTTGAGGACTACGAAAGCTTTGTCAGATCTTTTAATGACGTGTACGCCCTGCACCCGGAGCAGCTGCAGCTGGGGTTTCTCAAGGTTTTAAAAGGTTCTGCTATGTATCAGAAGGCGGGGGAATATGGATTGTGTTATCACGGTACGCCGCCGTATGAGGTGTTTTTCAGCAGGTGGATTTCCTATGATGAAATTCTGAAGCTTAAGGACACTGAGGAGATGCTGGAGGTGTATTATAACAGCGGGCAGTTTGCAAACACTCTGAGGAGGCTGGAAAGAGAATTTGCACATCCCTTTGCAATGTTTGAAGAATTGGCAGAGTTTTATAAGCGCAGCACAAAAAAGGATATGAAATTTTCCAGAATCGCACGCCTGGAACTTCTGCGCCGGTTTATTCACGAAAAAAGCAAAGATCCGGTATATGAGGAACTGCTGACGCTTGACCTGTATCTGCGGGAAAACAGCAAAAGCCGCCCGGACTGGTCGCCCGATCTTTCAAAAAGGAAAGAGGAAATACTGAAATTTTATCAGCGGGAGGAGCGGCGGCGCGAGATTCTGCGCGGGTACGAAGGGCGAAGCGCAAAGCAGATGATGCATATGACGCATATCGAGTGCTTTACGTACGCGTTCTCTGAAGAAGGCTTTTGGCAGGAAAAGTGGATCCTGTTCGACTATCAAAAGAGAGATCCGCTGAGCCAGAATGTGGCAGTAAGAGACGTCACAGAAGAATTTCTTCTGGCGAAGCACGAAGCATCCGTGTAATCATAAATCCGGGTGTTTCGACACCCAAATCCGAAGAAAAAAGAAAGGATATCGAATGATCAGGGAGTACACGGCGCTGGATCTGGAGACAACAGGACTCAGCGCATCAAGGGACAGAATTTTGGAGATTGGCGCCCTGCGGGTGCAGGACGGAGTGGTGACGGATACGTATCATACGCTGGTGGACTGCCAGATGAAGATTCCATGGCAGATTACCCGGCTGACCGGCATCACGGAGGAGATGATGGAAGCCGCCAGAGAAAAGGGGGAGGCGCCAAAGGCGTGCCAGGCAGTGGAGGAACTGCTGGATTTTTGCGGGCAGAGGCCGGTTTTGGGCCACAATATTCTTTTTGATTACAGCTTTATAAAACATCAGGCGGTAAATCAGGGAGAAAAATTTGAAGTGTTGGGAATTGACACACTGAAAATTGCCCGCCGCTTTTTAGCACAGCTTCCAAGCAGAAGTCTGGAATCACTGTGCGGGTACTACCGCATTGAACAGCGCCAAAGCCACAGAGCCGTTGACGACGCATACGCGGCGCATCTGCTCTATGAAAAACTGGCAAAAGACTTTGAAGAAGCGGATGAAAAGGCGTTTTTGCCCAAACCTCTTGTGTATCAGGCAAAAAAACAGGGGCCTGCCACAAAATTTCAAAAAGCGTACTTGATAGATTTGGTAAAATATCATAGAATAGAGCTGGATGTCGATATTGAGAGCCTGACCAAAAATGAAGCGTCGAGGCTGATCGACCGGTTACTTACCACACATGGAAGGATTAAGAGGTGACAGATATGATGGATATGAGAAATACGAAAAGAAAAAGAATGATCGCGGGCATTATTGCAGGATTGCTGGTGCTTGCCATGGTAGTGACAACGATTATCGGAGCTTTCCTCTGATTGCGTACAGTCGTCTATAATAGCTCGGGGGTATAAATAAATGAGGTTAAGAAGAAAGCTTGCGGCTGCGTTTGTGATGGCCTGCGTTGGAATTGCGGCAGCGTCTGCAGCGGCTGGCGCAGAGGAGACGATTGGCCAGGGCGTTTATATTAACGATATGGACGTCTCCGGCTTGGATTATGCGGCGGCGCAGAGCATGGTAGAGCAGCGGGTACAGCAGATACGAAACGCCACGATTACCGTGCAGGTGGGAGAAGACAGCGTGGAGGCTTCCGCCAGCGATCTGGGTCTGCATTGGGAAAACAAAAATATTGTCCGTGATGCGGTTGAGATTGGAAATTCAGGCAATCCGGTAAAGCGGTATAAGGATGAAAAGGATCTGGCCAGGGAAAACCGTGAGCTGAAGCTTGAATTTTCCGCCAACGAAAATGCAGTGCGGGAGTTTATTGAAGAAAATTGTATGCAGTTTGAAAAAGAGCCCCAGGAGGCTACGATTACTTCGGACGGAAGCGCAGGCTTTGAGTTGGTAGAAGGCGTGACAGGCCAGGTGATTAACGTAGAAGAATCTGTGAAAGCAGTCCAGGAGTATATTGCCGGCGAATGGCAGGGCGGTTCAGGTACGGTGGCGCTTTCTGTGGAGCTGGAGGAACCGAAGGGAGACACAAAGGATCTGGAGACGATTCAGGATTTGCTTGGAACGTACACCACCTATTACGGTTCTACAACGGGGCGCAATATGAACGTGGAACGCGGCGCGGAATTGATTAATGGCCATGTGATTTATCCCGGAGAGACGTTTTCTGTGTGCGATCATCTTGTTCCCTTCAATGCGGAAAATGGTTATGAGCTGGCCCCCGAATATTCTATGGGGCAGGTAGTGCAGGGTTACGGCGGAGGAATCTGCCAGGTTTCTACGACGCTGTATAATGCGCTTCTGCAGGCGGAGCTTGAGATCGTGGAGCGCCATTGCCATACCATGACAGTGTCCTATGTGGAGCCCTCTATGGATGCGGCTATCGCGGAGGGGGCAATGGACCTGGTGTTTCGAAACAATCTGGATACGCCGATCTTTATTTCGGGTTACGCCTACGGCGGTGTGCTGACGTTTTCTGTTTATGGAAAAGAGACGAGGCCGGCGGACAGAACCGTATACTACTACAGTGTAACGACCAGCCAGCTTGAAGCCAGCGGAACCATCCTGACGGCAGTGCCGGAGCAGGCGGTGGGTTATCTGGTGAATGTGCAGGCAGCTACAGGCGGACTTACGGCGGAATGTTGGAAAAGTGTTACAGAGAACGGACAGACCACAGATACACAGGTCAATTCCAGCGTCTATGAGGCGTCTCCGGCCAGATATGAAGTGGGGACGGCAGGCGCGTCGGATGCCTTTATGAGCGCCGTTTATTCTAATGATCTGGCAACTGTGCAGGCAGCGATTTATGGCGGCACGGCTTCGGCAGTCCAGCAGCCAACCGTAGATACCACCCAGCAGACGGACGGAACAGCAGCGACAGATGCTGCGGCGGGAACCGGAACTACAGATACAGCGGCCACAGACAGTACGGGGGCGAATACCACCGGGGATGCGAGCCAGTACATCGATACCACCGGAGGCACCGGCCAGTACATTGACACTACGGACGGTGAGGTTTATGTGGGCGGCAGCGATTCGGGGGTTGTGACCTGGTAATCCGTATCAGGCAGATAAGAATATGAGAACAGGAAAAATTTCAGAAACGATTTTAAAACGGTCGGTGTTGAAATACTGCCGTTTCCCCGGTGCAGATACTGTGCAGGGGGCGGGTGCGGCAAACGACAGCGCACTGTTTGATGTCAACAATAAACGTATAATATCGTGCGCAGTCCATTCTGCCGCGATAGAGTCAAGTGTAAATGTAATTTACAGTGTGGAGCATGCCTTAAATAATCTGGCATGCTCCGGCTGTTTGCCCTCGGCCGTTCTTGTCACGATTCTTCTGCCGCCGACATTCTGCGAGGAGGAACTGAAGGAGCTGATGAATATGGTGTCGGCTGTCTGCGGGACATATGGGATTGGAATTGCCGGAGGGCATACTGAGGTGACGGCAGCGGTAAACCGGCCGGTTCTTCAGGTGACAGCTCTGGGTTTCACAGAACAGGCGGCGCTTACGGCGGGCAATATCCGTCCGGGAATGGATCTTCTGATGACAGGGTATGCGGGAATGGAAGGGACGTCTCTTTTGGCCCGCGCTTATGAACAGCAGCTCCTTGGTCGTTTTACGTTAGGATTTGTGGAAGGGGCAAAGAAGCTTGGCGCCAGTATTTCTGTGCTTAGGGAGGCCCGGGAGGCCGCGGCGCTTGGGGCGGCGGCCCTTCATGACGTCTCCCAGGGAGGTGTTTTCGGCGCGCTCTGGGAAATGTGCCAGGGCGGGGAAATCGGCCTGGAAGCAGATTTAAGGCGTATCCCTATCCGACAGGAGACGATAGAGGTGTGCGAATACATTGGATGCAATCCATACTGCCTGATTTCCGGCGGCGCGCTTTTGATTGCGGCGCAGGACGGAGAGAGCATGGCCCGGGAACTGGGACGCCGGGGCATTGAGGCGGCTGTGATTGGAAAAACAAATGCCTCCAGGGACAGAGTGCTGAAAAACGGCGAGGAGAGGCGTTTCCTTTCGCGCCCTGCACAGGACGAGATTTACCGTGTTCTGTATGAGCGGGGAACGGGTAGCGGGGATGAGTGCGGACATTCGCCGGACAAATGCGCCGGTGCACAGAAGGGAGAAGCGTGATGGCAATGAACATTGTTCTTTTGGAGCCGGAAATACCGGCAAATACCGGCAATATCGGCAGGACCTGCGTTGCCACCGGCACGCGCCTGCATCTTATAGAACCGCTGGGGTTTCGGCTGAATGAAAAGGCGCTTAGGCGCGCCGGAATGGATTACTGGGACAAGCTGGATGTCGTCCGGTATATTAATTTTGAAGATTTTCTGGAGAAAAATCCGGGCGCCAAAATTTACATGGCCACGACGAAAGCAGAAAAAACCTATACGCAGGTGAAATATGAACCGGACTGCTATTTGATGTTCGGAAAGGAGAGCGCAGGCATCCCGGAGGAGATCCTATTGAAATACAGAGAAACAGCCGTGCGTATCCCTATGCTTGAGGATATACGTTCTCTGAATCTGGGAAATTCTGTGGCCATTGTTCTGTATGAAGCGCTCAGACAGAATCAGTTTGCGCAGATGGCGCTGTCGGGCCATTTGACGAAATATGACTGGAATGAAGGCTGAAACGATAGCCTACGCCCCAGACAGTATCTAAAGACCATGAGGAATGGTCTTTTATTTTTGCCCGGATGCGCTTGATGTGTACGTCTACCGTGCGGGAGTCGCCAATATAATCGTATCCCCAGATGTGGTCCAGAAGCTGCTCTCTGGTGAACACCTGATTTGGGGAAGAAGCAAGAAAATAAAGAAGTTCCAGCTCCTTCGGCGGCATATCCACCGGCGCGCCGTCGCAGGTAACGGAATAATTTGTCATATTGATAAAAAGCTGCGGATAGTCTACGCATTTTTCCGGGGCAGACGAGGGCTTTGGCTGCATCATAAAGCGGCGCCAGAGAGCGTCAATTTTTGCGGACAGTTCCCTCAGATTGGGCGGTTTTTGCAGATAGTCGTCGGCGCCGGCCTGCAGTGCCTGTATTCTTTCCTCTGTGGACATTTCGGTAAAGAGAAGCATCACCGGCACAGAGCACAGACTGCGAATCTCCCGGCAGAGGGAAGCTGTTTTCCCGGCTGGCAGTGCGTCGCTGTCCAGAAGAAGGACATCAGGCGGCAGAGCGGAAAGCTCCTTCAAAACCGAGGCGCTGTCAAAAACGACAGCGGCCTCCCGGAAATCTGACCGCAGATGACCGCGCAGTATGCGCGCTGTCGGTATATCGTTTTCCATAATTAAAATGTTCTGCGGTCTGTTCATCCGTTTTCCTTTCTGCAGTCTTTGCAGGCTTTAGCCCGGTTTTTATGGACTGCCGGGGCGCAGCGGTCAATTGTTTATTGTTTAAAAGTGACGATTGTGACGCCGGCGTCTCCCTCGCCAAATTCCCCCAGACGGTAAGAAGCTACGTGCTTTTGCCGGCGAAGATAATTGTGAACTGCTTTGCGCAGAGCGCCGGTTCCCTTACCGTGTACAATGCGCACACTCGGCATATGGGAGAGGTATGCGTCGTCCAGATATTTGTCCAGCTCGGCAATGGCCTCGTCTGTGGTTTTGCCAAGCAGGTTAATTTCGATACCGACGGAGGACGACTTGGACATTTTTATTTTTCCGGTGCCCGTCTGATGCTTATACGGGGCCGCCGTGTCCATATCCGGCAGCAGTTCCAGATCTTTGATGTTTACCTGGGAGCGCAGGATCCCCATCTGAACGAATAGGTCGCCTTTGGCGTTGGGAAGGGAGCTTACGGTTCCCTTTAAATTCATGCTCAGAACTTTTACGCTGTCCCCCAGATGGATATCCTTTGGGGAAAGGGCGGCAGAACGGCGCTCCTCTTTTTTCAGAGTCAGCTCCTTTTCCACAGAAGACATTTTTTCGCGGAGACGGGTACGCTCCTGTTCCATAGCCTTGGAGGATATGCCTTCTTTGCCGAAGCGGTTGAAGTTTTTTATGGTAGTATCGGCGTATTCCTTGGCTTCCCGCAAAATAGCGTGAGCCTGTTCGTTTGCTTCCCGCAGAATACGTTCGCGGCTGGTATTCAGGGACTCCTGCTTCTGCTCAAGACGTTTCTTCAGCCCTTCGATTTCTTCTTTGTAGCGGTTGATTTCTTCACGCTCCCGCTCAATGGTAACACGGCTGGTTTCCAGATCCGTGATCAGGGATTCAAAATCTTCATCCTGCTGGGAAAGCTGCTGACGGGCTTCCTCGATGATATATTCGGGAAGACCGAGCTTTGACGAGATCGCAAAGGCGTTGCTTTTGCCGGGAATACCAATCAGCAGACGGTAGGTAGGGCGAAGCGTTTCCACATCAAATTCGCAGCAGCCGTTTTCCACGCCGGAGGCGGAGAGGGCAAATACTTTCAGTTCACTGTAATGGGTCGTAGCCATGGTGCGGATTCCCAGACGGTGAAGGTTCGATAAAATGGAGATTGCCAGAGCGGCTCCCTCTGTGGGATCGGTACCTGCACCCAGCTCGTCGAAAAGAACAAGGGAGCGCTCGTCTGCCTCCTGCAGGATAGATACGATATTTGTCATGTGAGCGGAAAAGGTACTGAGACTTTGCTCAATGCTCTGCTCGTCTCCGATATCGGCAAATACATTTTCAAATACAGCAAGTTCGGAACCCTCGAAGGCGGGAATGTGAAGGCCGGACTGTCCCATCAGTGTAAACAGACCCACCGTTTTCAGTGAAACCGTTTTTCCGCCGGTATTCGGGCCGGTGATGATCAGCAGCGTGAAGTCCGAACCCAGGCGAATATCTATGGGAACGACTTTCTTTTTGTCCAGCAGGGGATGGCGGCCTTTTTTGATGTTGATGACGCCTTCTGTATTAAAGGTCGGCTCGCTCCCGTCATAGGATTTTGAAAGCTGCGCCCGGGCAAAGATAAAGTCCAGCTGTGTAAGCAGCGTCAGATCGCTTTCCAGTGCGTCCAGTTCCAGCGCGGTTTTACTGCTGAGTTCAGCCAAAATGATTTCAATTTCTTTTTCCTCTTTGATCTCCAGTTCCCGCAGTTCATTATTGAGCTTGATGACGGCCATAGGCTCTATAAAGAGCGTAGAACCCGTAGAAGACTGATCGTGGATCATGCCCTGTACCTGACTGCGGTATTCTGCCTTCACCGGAAGGCAGTAACGGCCATTTCGCATAGTAATCACAGCGTCCTGCAGATAGGTGCGGGCGGAGCCGTTTACCATGGAGTTAAGCTGTGCGTGAACCTTGTCGTTCATCTGACGCATAGAGCGGCGGATACTGCGCAGCGCCGGACTTGCATCATCGCTGATTTCTTCCACGGAAGGGATACAGCGGCGAATTTCATTCGCCAGGGGCGTCAGTGGCTGCAGAGCATCAAACATTGCGTCCAGCGCGGTCGGTTCCTCACAAACCTCGGCGTTTTCTTTCCGGCCGTACGCTTTTACGCGGCTGCACACTTCCAGAACGCGGCAGACGGCGAGCAGCTCTCCGGGACTTAAAACACTGCCGATTTCCAGCCGCTTCAGAGAACCCCGGATATCCGCGACGCCGGAAAAGGAAAGGTGGCCTTTGCGGTACAGCAGCGCCAGCGCCAGACTTGTCTCTCTCTGGAGAGTGCGGATTTCTTCAATATCTGAAAGCGGAACAAGATTTCTGCACTGCTCCTTGCCCAGCACAGAGCCTGCCAGCTCTGTCAGGCGATCTATGATTTTATGATATTCTAATGTTTTCAGAACCTTTGCGTTCATGATACCTCCTATTATTGCTTGGCACGCGGGCAGAGAATCGGGAAACCAAATGATATCCTTTTGTTTTCTTCTGCCCTCTGCGCCATTATATCACAAATGATAGCAGTCGACAAACCCATAAAATTGTGATACACTGTTGAAGGTGAAGTGACGGGTGCCGGCAGGATAAGTGTGAAAGGAAGACGTTGAATTGAAAGACATAAAAAAGAAGCTGCCGCTTTTGCTTGCCGTACTTTGTATTGTCTGCAGTGGCATGCATACAGCAGCGGAGGAAGGAAATATCAGCCCTGGAGGAGAGGGAAGCTTTTTTTATAACAGCAGTGGTTTTGTAAATTCTGAGACGTACCACGGAGAGCTGTACTATGATTCGAATGAAAGTTTTATTGAAGTGATCGGAGCCATTGCCCGTGAGGATATGAAATGCAGCGGGATTCTGGCGTCGGTTACGGTGGCGCAGGCAATTCTGGAGTCGGGGTTTGGGACGACCGGCCTGGCGACGGGCGCCAATAATCTTTTTGGCATTAAAGCCACGCTGTCCGGAAACAACTGGGAGAACAGCACCTGGGACGGCGTCAGCGTCTATACCGCCCGGACGGCGGAACAGACGGCTTCAGGAAAAGAATACTACATAGTAGCAGATTTTCGGGCATATACAAGTATTGTAGATTCCGTAGGCGATCACTCGGCTTATCTGCTGGGTGCGGTGAACGGCGATCATTTTCGGTATGACGGCCTGCAGTATCAGACAGACTACCGGGTGGCAGCCCAGATTATAAAAAACGGCGGTTATGCCACGGATGTACGTTATGTGGATAAACTGTGCAGCCTGATTGAGACATACAATCTGACCCGGTTTGACCAGCCTGAGGATACTTTGGAAACGGAGACAGAAACAGAGTTTGAGTCCGGGACAGAAGCAGTAGACGGGGCGGAGGCAGAAACAAAGTCCGAGACAGAGACGGCAGACGGAGCAGAAGCAGAGACGGAAGCAAAGTTCGAGACGGAGACGGCGGACGTGGCAGAGGCAGAAGCGGAAACAAAGTCCGGGACAGAGAAAGCGGACGGGGCAGAAGCAGAAACAAAGCCTAAGATGGATCCGGGGACAGAGAAAGAAACAGTGCCGGGAACAGAAACAGAGACAGAAACGGAGCAGGAGCAGCAATGAAATATATCGAGGCGTTAAAAGAGGGAGACCGTGTAGGAGATATTTACCTGTGCAAATATAAACAGGCAGCGGTGACAAAGAACGGAAAAACCTATGAAAATGTTATTTTGCAGGACAAGACGGGAACCATAGATGCAAAGATATGGGATCCGAACTCCAACGGCATCGGAGAATTTGAAGTGCTGGATTACGTGGATGTGGTGGGGGACGTGAGCAATTTTCAGGGTACGCTGCAGCTGTCCATCAAGAGGGCACGGCGTGCGGCAGAGGGAGAATACGATCCTCAGGATTATCTTCCTGTCTCGGAAAAGAATTTGGACGATATGTACCGCGAGCTGCAGGACGTGTTAAAAACAGTAGAGAACGTTTACCTGGCGCAGCTGATCGATATGTATTTCGGAAATAACGAGGCCTTTGAAAAAGCGTTTAAATTCCACTCCGCTGCAAAGGCGGTTCATCACAGCTTTGTGGGAGGCCTTTTGGAGCATACGCTGGGCGTGGTGAAACTGTGCGATTATTACTGCACACAGTACCCGGCGCTGAACCGGGATCTTCTGCTGACGGCGGCGGCTTTTCACGACATTGGGAAAATGCGGGAGCTTTCCGTTTTCCCGGAGAACGATTACACCGACGAAGGTCAGCTTTTGGGCCACATTTTTATGGGGACAGAGCTGGTACACGCCGGCATACGGAGAATACCTGGATTTCCAAAACGCCTTTCCGGGGAACTGTGCCATTGTATTTTGGCGCATCATGGGGAACTGGAGTACGGTTCGCCCAAAAAGCCTGCGCTGATCGAGGCGGTAGCGCTGAATCTGGCAGACAATACAGATGCAAAAATGGAATCCTTCAAGGAAATACTTAAAAGTGCCGGCGATAATAACGGCTGGCTGGGCTTTAACCGCATTTTCGAGTCCAATGTCAGAAAAACCAGCCGGTAAGGGAAAACCCTTACCGGATAAAATTTGTCCGGCTGCCTGTTTCGGTTTCCGGCAAAGAAATACCATTTTGTTTACCCGCTTCAAAACATTTCATCATCCAGGCAAGATTGCGGGCCAGGTTGCGCATGGTCTGCAGGCCTTCCGCATCCATAGCTGCCTCACCGGGAGCGGCCCCGTGTGCAATATTCCAATAGGTAGAACCTGCCACCGGCATCTGAGATATGCCGAAATACTTGTTCAGACAGTCAAAGGAGGCTGTAGTGCCGCCTCTCCTGGCCACTGCCACGGATGCTCCCGGCTTGAATTTGAATGTCTTACTGCTGCTGTAAAATACCCTGTCCAAAAACGACAGAATACGGCCGCTGGGATGCGCATAATAAACGGGCGTTCCAAAAACAAAGCCGTCCGCCTCTTTTGCTTTTGCAACAAATTCATTTACGGCGTCATCCGTAAAAACGCATCCGGATTCCGTACACTTGCCGCATCCGATGCAGTCTCTGACCGGCTTTGGGCCGATCTGCACAATTTCATAATCAATTCCTTCTTTTTCAAGCTGTTTTCCAACTTCGAGAAGCGCTGTATATGTATTTCCCTGTGTTTTAGCGCTGCCGTTCAACATTAATACTTTCATTTTTACCTCCTGAAATCTGTGCTGATTTGAAAATTTTTGCAAGGATATTATACAGCAAAATTACTTTCGTATCAATCGCCACTATTTTTTCAAAAAGATATTGACAGACTTACAAAATTAGTGTACTATGTTACTAGTACACAAGGAAACGATATACGTACAGGAGAAATATTATGGAATTTAATCCGCAAGTACCTATCTATTTACAGGTAGTAACATCCATAAAGCGAGACATTGTGATTGGCCAGCTAAAGCCCGGGGATAAGCTGCCGTCTGTGAGAGATCTGGCAGTATCGTATACGATCAATCCAAATACGGCGGGCAGGGTCTATACGGAGCTGGAGGCGGAGGGCATCTGCTTTACACGGCGCGGTCTCGGAACATTTATCACGGAGGATAAAGAAAGGGTGGAACAGATGAAAGAAGAAATGGCAAAGGAACTCACAGATCATTTTCTGGACGGGATGAAGCGTCTGGGAATTTCCCCCCAGGAAGCAATCAATATCATTAAGGAGAGAGAAAAATGTTAGAGTGCAGGGAGATTACAAAAATCTATGGAAGAAAAAAAGCGGTGGACGCTGTGTCCTTTCAGATTGAGCCGGGCAGAATCTATGCGATGCTGGGGCCGAACGGAAGCGGAAAAACAACCCTGATGAAAATGGCGGCGGGACTGGTAAAGCCGAATACGGGCGGATTTTTTTATAATAATGAGCCGGTAGGGCCAAAGAGCCGCAGGGAAATCGCTTATATGTCTACAGAGCCGTATTTCTACGCATGGATGACGGCCCAGGACGTGGGAAAATACTACGAGGATTTCTTTGAAGATTTTTCTATGGAGCAATACCAGAAGCTTTTGCAGAGAATGGAATTGACGCCGGATATGAAAACAAAATCACTTTCCTCCGGTATGATGGCAAAGCTTAAGATCGCCGTCACTATGGCAAGGGACGCCAAAATATATATGCTGGATGAACCCTTAAACGGCATTGACCTGTTGGCGCGGGATGAGATTATGAGGAGTATTCTTGAAGCCTCAGACCCGGATAAAGCGCTGATTGTATCCAGCCATTTGGTGGATGAGCTGGAAAAGGTAGTGGATGTGGCGATCTTTGTTAAGGAAGGGCATCTGGCAGGAATGTATGACGTGGAGGAGCTGCGCATACGGCAGGGAAAATCAGTGGCGGATGTATACCGCGAAATCTATGGACACGGGGGAGAACAGACATGTTAAAGTTGATGAAATATGAATTCAGAAAGACAATGTTTTCAAAAGCAATTTTATTGATTATCACAGCGATTTCCGAGGTTGTATTTCTGATAGGGCTCTTTTTTAACTGGGGGAATGGGCTTGGAATTGGCACTCTCGGGCTGGCGATGTGTGCAATGATCGGTATATTTTATATCGGGGTGGAAAGTCTTTTGGTATTCCACCGGGATTTGAATACAAAGCAGAGCTATATGTTGTTTTTAACGCCAAAAAACAGCTATCAGGTGCTGGGCGCCAAGGTTCTGGAAAATGGTATTTCTATTTTCGTGACAGGTCTATTTTTTGCGGCGCTGGCGGCGTTGGATGCCAGCCTTGCAATTCTATATCTGGGCGGCCTCAAAGAATTCCTGGATATGCTTGGACAGCTTCTTACGAATATCCAGGTGAATATTAACATCACTCCCGGTTCGGCGTTTATGATGTTTATGACGGTGCTGACCTCCTGGCTTTTAATGGTGGTTATGGGGTATCTTGCGATTATACTTAGCGCTACTGTTCTGGCAGGAAAGCGGTACAGCGGTATTATCAGTTTTGTATTGTACCTGATTCTTGGATGGGCATCAGGAATGATTTTGGATAAACTTCCGGTTTACGGGGATGAAAACATGCAGCTTGTTGTTACGATATGCGGTTCTCTGGTGATTATTGCTGTGATGTATGCAGCAGCCGGATGGATTATGGAACGAAAATTGAGCGTGTAATTTGGAGGAAGTATGAAAAAGGATGATATCCTGCAGCTGACCATTGAAGACATCAGCTCGGAGGGGATTGGCATTGGCAGAGCAGACGGGACGGTGCTTTTTGTAAAGGATACGATCACCGGAGATACCGTAGAAGCAAAGATCATGAAAATGAAAAAGACCTACGGCTATGCCCGGCTTATGAGAATCATTACCCCGTCGCCCTGGCGGGTGCAGCCGGTGTGCCCGGTGGCCAGGAAATGCGGCGGATGCCAGATACAGGAGATGGATTATCAGGCCCAGCTGCGGTTCAAGGAACAGAAGGTGCGCTCCAACCTGGAGCGTATTGGGAAATTCACGGAGATTCCCATGGAACCGATCATTGGGATGGATCAGCCGCTGTATTACCGCAACAAGGCGCAGTTTCCGATTGGAACAGACAAAAACGGACATGTCATTGCAGGATTTTATGCGGGAAGAACCCATACCATTATTGAAAACAGGAAATGTTATCTGGGAACAGCGGTGAACGAACAGGTTCTCAATGAAGTGATCGCCTATATGGAGGAAGAACACATTCCGGCCTATGATGAGGAAAGCGGAAGCGGAATCGTGCGCCATGTGCTGATTCGCTGCGGCTTTCGCACAAAGGAAGTGATGGTTTGCCTGATTGCCAACAGAAGCAGCCTTCCGAAGGAAGACAAGCTGGTACGCCGCCTTCAGAAAATCCCCGGGATGACCAGCATTTCTCTTAACATCAACCGGGAGCGGACAAATGTAATTCTTGGAAAAGAGCTGCGGCTTTTGTGGGGCAGGCCCTACATCGAGGATTACATTGGCAGCGTGAAGTATCAGGTATCTCCGCTGTCCTTCTTCCAGGTGAATCCGGTACAGACAGAGAAGCTTTATGATCTGGCGCTGGAATACGCGGGCCTTACCGGAAGCGAGACCGTCTGGGATTTGTACTGCGGCATCGGCACGATCTCACTCTACCTGGCGCAGAAGGCAAAGAAGGTATACGGTGTGGAAATCGTTCCGCAGGCCATTGACGACGCCTGCCGCAATGCAAAAATCAACAATATCACAAACGCCCAGTTTTATGTGGGAAAAGCGGAAGAAATTTTGCCGGAGATCTACCGCAGGCACCATATACGGGCGAATGTCATCGTGGTGGATCCGCCCCGCAAGGGCTGCGACAACAAACTTTTGGATACTATTATTCAGATGCAGCCGGAAAAGGTGGTTTACGTGAGCTGCGACAGCGCCACTCTTGCAAGAGACCTGCGGATACTGTGTGATCACGGATATGAGCTGAAACGGTGCCGGGCAGTAGACCAGTTCCCGATGAGTGTGCATGTTGAGACGTGCGTACTTTTGGTAAGGGAAAAGGTCAACCGCCCAGTGGCTTAAAACGCAAAATACGAAGAAATAGGAGGTGGTGTAAAACCGCCTTCTATTTTTTATAAAGAAGATGTAATTTAACAAGGAGGAATCTAAATGGCAATTAGTCTGTTGTTGGTTGTATAGCGTCGAGTGTTAACCAATCATAATGACGACTAAATGTCGTCTAAATATACATATTGTAATCAAACTTGACTTTGGTATCAGGCATTAAAAAATGGCGTTAGTTTTAGAAATGAAAAAGCTGTTGCATTCGGTGCAGCAGCTTTTATTGTGGGTCGGATAGACCCAGTTGAGTATGTTGGAGTTTCTTAGCGGAGAAACGGAGACGTACGAAATATAAACCACCCGCTATGCGGGTGCGCGACGTTTGTTATACAAAAAATCACCTTTCCGTTATATATAATAGAGGGTGTTCAGGCCACTATTAAAGAGAGGAAAGGTGATTTCATGGCAAAGCAAACAAATTCGCTCGCACATACGAAGTGGATGTGTAAATATCACATCATCTTCACATCAAAGTATAGACGAAAAATGATTTATAATCAATACAAAGCTGATTTGCGGGATATTCTAAAACAATTATGCAGTTATAAGGGTGTGGAAATTCTAGAGGGACATCTTATGCCAGAACATGTGCACATGCTGGTGAGCATACCACCTAAGATTAGTGTATCGTCATTTTTGGTCAGAAGGATATTATGTTAGTACAGTGGGGTTGAATGAAGCCACAATAAAAAATATATGCAGGATCAAGAGAAGGCGGATATTATGCAGGATAAACTTAGCGTGAAAGAATATGAAGACCCTTTTAAGGGTTAAGGCTAAGTAGTACGAACGCCCCTTCAGGGCAGCAACGAGTCAATAGTAATATGGCTTGAACGGAGCCGTGGGAAGGCTACAAAGGGTAGACTTCCCATGGCGTATAAAGAGAAAGCCAGCGCCTTGAGACGCGGCCAAGTAGGGCGGGCGTAATGTATGATTTTGCATATGGAGTGAAAAAGGACGATGAAAAGGCGTGCTACTGGTATAATATTTCTGCAAGTTTAGGCGATCGAGTTGCACAATATAATTTGGGAAACAATTGTCAAAATGGTAGGGGAACAGAGAAAGATCTTAAAAGAGCATTTGAACTATATATGCAATCAGCACTTCAAGGATACGCAAATGCTATGTATAAGCTTGCCACTTGCTATGATAATGGCAAAGGAACTGACAAGAACGAAGAACAGGCACTCATTTGGTATAGAAAAGCGATTGAAGCAGGGAGAAAGAGAGATTATTTTGACATAGCATATCTTCGTACGGGAGGATCAAATGCTGTAAAAAATGAAAAAGAAGCCGTGAAATAATATCTTCTTTCGGTTGAAGAAGGTAGTATTGCAGCTTGTTGTAATTTGGGCGTTATGTTTCGTGATGGACGTGGCGTCGAAAAGGATATGGGCAAAGCAGTTGAGTATTTTGAGCTTGGAAGTAATAAAGGAAGCTTGATGAGTTTCATTTCGGAGAACGTTCAAGAAATATTTTAGAATCCTATTTTAGATATCTTTCCAAAAAGAAGCAGATGGGATGGAAGATATCTTATAATTTCATGCTCCATTGCAATGATTCGTCTCGGGCTCAAGCGTTTGTAGCTGCACTTACGGAAGTCGTAAACACAACATCTACTGCACTGAGTGTATTAGAAAAGAGTCGGATCTTTGGGATGCTTCCCACTTTATGCATGGCATTTCTGGCCCATATCTCCATGAAGCCGGAGCCCCATGTCTTTAAGGGCTGCAAGCATACAAAAAGCAGACCCTATAAAGAAAAAGTGCATTTCTGCTATTACCGGCTGGCAAAAGGTATCTCTGGCATACTTACCTATGCAAAGGACGGCATCAGGCTGTGGTTCTGGACAAAGCGTCCGGCATACCGTCAACTCTGTCTTAAGCTGGTCATTTAAAGAGATAAAAGAATATGCCTTCCAAAGTCCGATGCCGGCGGATGAAATCTTTCTACTTATAGGTAATCGAATTAAGACCATTTGTAATCTGCGTTTTTACATTAGTTGCCTTTTCGCGTACAGTTAATTCGACAGATGAAATAATTGCGATCAGCCCGACCAAGATAGCCAGAATAACCACAAATTCAATGATCTCCATACCGTCCTCATTTTTGAGGAAATCTTTGATATACTTTTTCGTGACAATCACCCCCTCGCCTCTGCAAAAAAATTTTCGCTTTTTATCAAGGCAACATTCTTTGGAGAGATTGTGCCTTTCGTTACTGTTAATATGCCAGAAAAGAAACTTCTGTGTACGGTATCTTGAAATTTCACATGAAGTATGAATGTAGAAGCCCGAAATTCATGGGAAGGGAAAAATTAAAAAGCCGGATTCTGAAATTGCAAAGAATTATCTGAACGAGCATGAATTAGATGCATTGAACAAATTGGTGACGGCTTATTGAGTAAGAGCAATAGATAAAGCGTATGCACATGATTGACAGAATGAAATATATGGAGTAGCAGGTTAGTATTTATAGATATCTCTTTCCTCCATACCCCCGAAACATATGGCGAAAAGAGCGGACAAACCGACAGAATTAGTTTAAAGAAAGCTTTTCTCAGATGATAAAATGAATATGGGGACGCGGGACTTGTTCCGTGTCCCCATTGCTTTGCAGACATGCGGGTGCAGCTTGCGGATAGAAAGATATTGTACTGCAAACCGCCCGCGTGCGAAGAACCGAAGACGATAATTTGATGTATACATACAGGAAAAGAAACGGGGGAAATGCAGTATGTTTTGCAAAAAGTGTGGGAAAGAGCTTCCGGACGAAGCAAGATTTTGTAATCACTGCGGCGCGGATCAAAGCGCTTCGCCGCACGCCAAAAAAGCAAAGAAAAAGAGACCGCTTAGGATTATTCTGGCAATCGTGGCCGTTGCCGCGTGTTTTGTGATCGGATATTTTGCAACCGGAGCTGACCGGCTAAAAGTGCCCACGCCGTTTGATACGCCGGATAGCTTTGATTTCGGTTCCTCAAATGATGCGGCAGGGCAGGAGAAAACAGAAGACAGTACGGAAAGTTATGTGGGCGAAACGACACTTGTGCCTGCATACAATGACAATGAGGGAAGATCGATTGTAACCTATACCTATCGGGACGGCAGAGTTTTTCTGATCCGGGGCACAATGTACAGTGCGGACCTCATAGATGCTGATGAATTTAAAAATGATGCGGAAACGGCAAAGGCCCGGTTGGAGGGGCTGAAAGCTGGCGATTCTGCGTATCTGTCCTCCAGCATCAATATCTCTGCTGATCCCCAGTCTGACGGATACAGGGTAGAGTATGTTCTTGCGCGCTTGGATGAAGACCAAAACATGGCGGAACTGACAGCGGAATTTATGGACTGTGAAGCGGAGAACGGGGTAATAACAGAGGAAGCTTTCCGCAATGCAAGAGGACCGGAGGATCAGGTGCTGCGCGGCAGCGGGTATAAACATTTTCAATTGAAGGGAATAGGGGGCGAAAATGACAGCTGTGACATCACATTGTATTATGAGGAAGATTCCATCTATGTAAGACGGGTCAGGTATGAGGTCAGTATTCATTCAGACGTCGATGGTTACGCGGATATTGTATCAAAAAATACGGCGTTGGAGGAAAAGAGCAGGCAGAGCGCTTCGGCGGATCTCATTACTATCGGTACAAGGGAAGGAGAATGGGATTCGGATTATTTTTGGAGCTACATGGAGTTTGACAAGCTAAATGAAGGAAATCCCGAGGCAGTATCCCTTGCCGCCCAGTGTTTTGATCTGCCCGTGCAGGATGGTTTCCTGCTTGTGGTGGAATGTGGACAATTTTTGCAGGATAATGGATTTGAGATGATCGAGGAGAACGAAACTTCGTGGCGGGACAGAGAAATATAGAGAGAAAAGAGAAGGTAGAATGAAAGAATTATGGGAAAAATTAGATGCGCTGTCGATCGGGGAACTTGAGGGCGTGATTGCAAAGGCACAGGAACTGATACAGAAAAAGCGCGGGGAGGAACGGCGCCAGGCAGAACTGGAGAGACTGCGTAAGGAACAACTGGAGGCGGAACGCAAAAAACAGGAAGAAATTGCAAAGCTGCAGCAGCGGATAAAAGAACTTCAGGGCGAACTTCAGGACGGGAAACAGACTGCGGGCGCAGGAGAAGCTGCGGCAGGGCAGGAGAAGATAGAAGCCGCGCCGGAAAAACAGGAGGAGATAAAAGCCGGGGCGACAGGGCCGGAGAAGATAAAGGCCGCGACGGAAAAACAGGAGGAGACAAAAGCCGGGGCCCAGAAGCAGGAGGAGACAAAGGCTGCCGCGCCGAAAGAGCAGAATGTCGCCATGTTTGCCTGTCCCCAGTGCCGCAGGTTAGTGCCGTCAGGTAGCCGGTTCTGTGTTTATTGCGGTTTTGACATGGACCGCAGGAGAGCGCCAAAGCCGGAGCGCGAATCACAGTCAAAGGAGCGGGCGGATATGATCTGTCCGAAGTGCCGCGCGTCAGTACCCACAGGCAGTCAATTTTGCCATAAATGCGGGCAGAGACTTGACGCGAAAGATCGAAAATAACAGGCAGGGCAACAGAATTAATTGAAAAAAATCTTTTTGAGGATGATAAAATATAGACAGGGTAAGCTCTTAATTTTTGAATGGAAAAGGAGAAAAAATTATGAAGAAAGTGGCGATTGTTCTTTTGGTAATTCAGGTTTTGGCGCTGCTGGGCGGGCTTGCGGGAGGAAGCCTGGAAAGGATATTTGGCGGCGGAATTTTTATGACGCTGGGATATTTTGCACCGGCGATTATCGCTGTAATCCTGTTGGTTGTAAACGCTAAGAAAGAAAAATAAATAGTATGCAACAGATTACATAGGAGGGAAGGTTATGTTTTGTCCAAAATGCGGAAAAGAAATTCCGGATGACGCTCTGTTCTGCGGCTCTTGCGGCGCGAGACTGGCGCAGAGCGGACCGCAGCCGTCGGCGGCCAGGTCAGGAAGGCAGGAATCGCCTAAGCCTGCAAAGCAGGTGAAGAAAAAGAGGAAAAATAGTATTTTCATCACTATTTTAGTGGTTGCCGCAGCGACAGCGGTCGGACAAGGGGTAGGAAAAATGATGGCGGGTTCCTACGTAAAGGACCGTCCGTCCGCCAGTGTTTTATTATCAACGGAAGGATCCGGCACGGCGGGAAGCGACGCAGGCAGCGCTGCGGACACCCAGACGGCTGCAGGACAGTCGGAGGATAACCCGGAATATATGAAGATATTCAGTGACAGGTATATTGTGAAAGGACCGCTTGTCACACTGGGGGATACCGCGTCCTACGCAAAAGTGGACGAGGACGGATCGGTTCATTGTCTGGATTTTGCGTATCATGATGATGTGATCACTATGTTCCAGGAAACAATCTACACGGAGCTTGCGACTGCGGAAGTGGACGGGCAGACGTTGGATGATGGAATGAGAGAGTATTTTTCAAAGTACGATTCGCTGGGTATCTTGACGTACGACTCCAATATCGGAGCGACCTATCACAGATTTACCTACAAGGTTGATAATCTGGACGATCCGGAGATTCTGAAAAAAGCGGAAGACAGCGGGCTTTTGACAACGACCGGCGAGAATGGCGGACTGATGTCCATGGATCTTACGCACGCCAGTATGATGGAACAGGGATATGTGAAACGCTGAATATATCGCGTAAAAAACTTTGCACAAAGAAAGAACAGGTCAGGACGGCCTGTTCTTTTTGCTTTACAGAGGGGAAAACGACGAAATTATATGCCTTTTCGACAGAATTGGCTGAAATTGCAAATTGTGAGCGTGCATACGACATGATATAATGGGAACGGAACATTCGCAGATCAAAGGGGAGAGTAGTGTGTTAAGACTTGCAGTATGTGACGACAACCGGTTATTTTTACAGGAAATGAAAGAAGCTCTGGAGGCGGACGAACGTGTGGAGGAAGTTGCTTTATACGAGAATCCGGAGCACTTAATGGAGACGATAGGGAAACGGCAAAAGGAGTTTGACGCCGTTTTTATGGATATAGAATTTGACAAGGAAGAAAGCGGCATCAGGTGTGTGAAGGAACTTTTCCGGTATGCTCCCCAGATGCAGCTGATTTATGTGACCGGATATCACGACAAATACATACAACAGATTTTTCTGGCGGACGCGAATCCTGCCGGATATCTTGTGAAGCCTCCCGACAGGAAGCTTCTCGGACAATATCTGGATAAGATCTGCAAAAGGAAAGAAACAAAGAACGTGTTTACGTTTTCGGTCAGAGGAAAGAAACATATCATAGCGGCAGACCGCGTTTTGTATCTGGAAAGCAATAACCATCGGGTTTCCATTCATACGGAAGAAGAAACATACTCTGTTTACGGGAAGATCAGTGATTTTCAGAAACAGCTTCCGTCGTCGTTTATTCAGTGCCACAAAAGCTTTCTTGTGAATATGAACCGGATCAGGTATATGGAGGGCAATGATCTTTGCTTTTCGGACGGACGGAGGGTGCCCGTCAGCAAAATCCATCAGGAAAGGGTGCGGAAAAGCTACTTTCTGCATTTGGGTCAGACGATATGACAGAGAGCGGTGTTGTTTATCAGTGGATCTCGGCGGTCGCGCAGTGCATTTCTGTCACAGAGATGGGTGTTTGCGTAGACGTCCTGCTGACGCCGCGCGAAAACAGAAGCTCGCGTGCGGTGAGGATTTTACTTTGGAGCATTATTGGCAGTATGATCATCTGCATTAAATGCTTTTTTCCGCAGACAAATAGATATGTAATCAGGATTAATCCTATCCTTGGGACGCTGTACTACATATTCATGCTGCAATATTTTTACTGCGATAAACCGTGGATCAAGCTGGCCCATGCAAGCATAATCCTTTTGCAGAATGTTTTAGCGGATGCTCTGCTTTATGTGCTCATGGGCGGAACACAGGGGCTGGATCTTCAGAATATGCAGGCGTCGTTTCAGTCGGCAGCAATGGCGGAACGCACGGTGATAATCGCCGCGCTGACTATTTTGATGAATGTTGTATATACGATGGCCGTATTCAGAAGGAAGAAAAAGGGGCGGGAGGCGGCAAGCCCTGTATGGATCGCCGTGCTGCTGCCGATGTTTTTGATGTTCTGGATCATGTGGAACAGCAGATCGCAACAGGCGATCGGGGATTCACATGTGTATATGGCAATGATATGCAGTTGGACCGTCTGGGAATTTGCGCTGGCGATGTTTTATATGAATCATATGGAGAAACGCGAAATGCAGAGAGAAGCGCAGCGGCTGGCGCAGGCTATGGAGCTGGAGAAGATCCGCTACGCGCAGATCGAGGCGCGCAGGGAGGAAATGGCGAAACTGCGCCACGATTATAACAATATTCTTTCTTCGGTATTGTTCCTTGTAAAAAACGAACGGTGCGACGAGGCGAAAAAGATGCTGGCCGATCTGCGGGAGCGGATCAGCGTTTCAGAAGACTAGAGGGAGAGAGCGTGTGAGCGGAGGGCTTTATTTAAAAATTATCAATATCGTGGCGCAGGGGCTGACGCTTGTTGTGGGCGGGGTTTGCCTTGAGGGACTGCTGACGGCGCGCAGAGGCACAAAGCTGACGAGGATCGCCGCATGGACGCTTTCAGGCCTTATCTGGGTGGCGGTCAAAAGTTTCTTTGTAATGCCGCCGGTGTATTACGGCGGGATCCATACGACCTTAATACTTTTGGCGCAGACGTTTGTGCTGATCAGGTTTTATGGCGACAGGCTATGGATCAAGTTTACGCACGGCGTTTTGCTGGACATGCAGACGGTATTTGCGGAGATGCTTTTGTATCTGCTTTTGGGGGACGTAAAAAATATGGATTTTATGGCGGCCGATTTTTCAAACCCCGCTCTTGTGGAACGCAGCGTTATGGTTACAGCGGTAACGATCTTATTTAATATGATTTACCTGTTTGCTGTGCAGAGACTGCGGAAAAATAAAAGACGGAAGGCGAGCCCCGTATGGATCGCGGTTATGCTGCAGCTGGTATTTCTGTGCATACTGGTATGCGTGGCCGGACGGCCTGGGGATATCTTCGATGTCGGATACGGCATATATCTCAGTTACGCCGGGGGATTCATCGTGCTGGAAGTCGGCGTGGTCATGCTTTACTCCAACCAGTTGGAAAAACGTGAAGCGCAGGAAAAGATTCGCCGTCTTCAGCGCGAGGGAGAACTAAAGAGCGCGCATTACGCTCAGGTTGAAGTCCGCCGCCGGGAACTGGAACAATTACGCGAAAATTATCAGAACATCCTGTCTTCTATACTGGAGCTGCTTGAACGGGGAGAAAATAGCGAGGCGGAGACGGCGCTTCAGGATTTGTCCGTGCGCATTGCGGCTACAAAAGAATATCCGTTCTGCGCGGTGCCGGTTGTCAACGCAGTTTTGGCGGAAAAACAAAAAATATGCGAAGCAGAGGGCATTTCGCTGCGCGTGGATCTGGCGATCCCGGACACGGCGGGAATCGCGGAACTGGATTTTTGCATGATCTTCAGCAATTTGACGAACAACGCGGTCAGGGCGTGCAGGGAAGCAAAAGCGTTGGGAAAAGCGTCCGCGATCACCCTGACGGGCGGGGCTGTGCAGGGCTATCTAATCATAAAGTGCGAAAATACGGCGTTGGCAAACCACAAAAATAAGATCTGGGGCACCGGTTACGGTCATAAGATTCTGGCGGACATTGCCCGAAAATACGACGGCGATTTCCGCACGTCATATGAAAACGAAAGCTTTACTGCGCAGATCAGCTTGAGAATACGAAATTAGAGTGCGGTTCGACGAAATGGGAAAACAGAACTCCTTTGGAAAATGATAAGCTTAAAGAAAAATGAGCGGAGATTCTAAAGGAGGCGGAGAATATGAATAAACGGACGGTATTGGCGGCCTGCGCCCTTTTGTGCGTCACATTGATGACTGGTAGCGTAAATGCGGAGGAAGAACCACAGCAGGAAATACAGCAGGAAACACAGACTGCGGGGTATGAATATGTCACCCGCGATCTGCCGGGGCCGGTATACCTTGAGGCTTCGGAGGAGTTTGCCGGAGGGACGGGAACGCAGAACGACCCTTACCAGATCGCGACGGCCGGGCAGTTGGCCCTGATGGAAGAACGGATGCGTCTGGAGGCGCAGGGAGACGGCGAAAAGGGCTATAGAGAAGCGTATTATGTGCTGACGGCGGATATCGAGCTGAACGATACGGCCGATTTTGAGCAGTGGGCGCAAAACGGCCCACAGTACAACTGGCGACCAATCGGCGGAGACGGCCTTGACTCGTTTAAGGGTTCTTTTGACGGGAACGGTCACGTTATATCCGGCATGTATATTAATATCAACAACGAAAGCTACGAGAAGGCCTACGGGCTGTTCGATGAGATTCGGGACGCCGTCATTAAGAGTGTGACGCTGGAGAAGTCTTATATCTGTGTGTCCGGCGTGGAAACGCGTGTGGGAGGTATTGCAGCCAGCGTATACGGAGAGTCGCTGGTGGCGGACTGCACGAGCAATATTGTCATTGATGTTTATGACGGCGATGCGGGCGGCGTCTGCGGCGCTGTTGCCGGAGGACGTTCTTATTTTGACGACGTCGATCAAGAATATACGGAGGATGACGACCGGCGCGGCCCGTTTTCAACCGTACAGAACTGCGTTTTTGGCGGCACGATCAATCAGGTGCGCGAGGATTCGATGGGTTCGATCGGCGGTATAGCTGCCGAAAACGGCGGCAACCTGACAAACTGCGTCAACCGCGGTACGATTAATTTTGGAACCATGAGCGTAAATACAGGAGGCATTGCTGGATACGGCGGCGGGATCATTTCCGGCTGTGAAAACGCGGGAACGGTCAACTGTGTGATGAAAGAGGGCGTGACCTCTGCCGGGACGGATGTGTGCGCGGGCGGTATCGCCGGAAAGATGTTTATGAGCGCCACCGGGAGCGGAAAATATATGAGCCGCGTGGCGACGGTCACGGACTGTAAAAATACAGGTTCCGTATCGGGAACCATGTCGGTGGGCGGTATCGTAGGGGAAGCCGTCAACGATCATAATGACTGGTGCCTGCGGATTGAAAACTGTGTGAACAGCGGGACGGTTGTATCCTACACCGGAGGCAATACGGGCGGCATTGCCGGCAAACTGAGCTGTCAGGGAGACAATGACCACGGGTATAATCTGGCGGTGGAAAATTGCCGCAACGAGGCGGATCTGTCACAGGGAATGGTCGGCGGGATTGCGGGACTGATGACGACGTGGTCGGGCGACGTGCTGATCAGAGACTGCGTCAATACGGGCACGCTTTGTACCTCTGAGGACGGGTTGTACAGCGCCGGTATCCTTGCGCAGTGGATCTATACATTAGTGGATGACGACGATACGGCGAATGTTACTATAGAGAGCTGCCGCAACGAAGGCGCCGTTACCGGAGAAACAGGCGCCGGCGGGATTCTGGGATGCGCGGACTGCCCGGTGAAAAAGGAAGGAAATAAAAAGAGTCTGCTGACACTGAAGGACTGCAGCAATAGCGGCAAAATCACGGTCACGCAGATCAACGGCTATCTGGGCGGAATTGCCGGGAGCTGGGGGATGGCAGGCATACCGAGTACCATCGAAGGATGTGTCAACAGCGGCGAATTGTTTATCGATAACAGCCATCTTACGGAAGAACAAAAGACTGAGATCGCGGACAGCGTGTCATTTACACTTTCAAGGATTGCCGGAGGGGTGATCGGAAAGATCGGCAGGAGCCTGTATCTGTCCACGGATAATAACGGGAACGACGCCAGGTACGTCAACGGGGAGGACGCTTACTTTGTGTTAAGGGACTGCCACAGCACGGGCGACATTCATATAAACGACCCAAAGGAGTATCAGGACAAAACGGGCAGGATCGTGTACCGCAATTACATTGGCGGCATTATCGGCAATGCCAGCGGCGAAGAAGACTACTCCGTACAGGTGGAAAACTGTACATATTCCGGCGCAGAACGCGGTATGGGCAACGGGGATCTGCCGGATGTGGGAGAGAAAAAATAAGCGGGTGCTATTGTTGTTTGGCATCGGCGGCAGACATCACCCGGCACCTTTTCTTATAAAAGGCGAGCCCATATTTCAGGATATGGAGGACGCCCTCATCCCGGAGGGCTTCCTCATACTGTTTCCGTTCAATCTGCTCCAGCGCCTCATGGCAGGCCGTATCCAACCTTCCGTCTTCTGCATATTTTAGTTCCAATATGATACCGGTCTCGCCATCGTCTGTTTCCACTATGATATCGCTGTAGCCGTCCCCGGATTCCTTATTGGAAGAAACGCTCCATGTATCCTCAAACCCTAAGATTCCCAATAGGATACCATGATAGAAATTTTCTTTCATCTGTTTCTTTACAAAGGTATCCCGGATACTGATGGTCTTTTTCAGATATTCCCCCAGCTGCTTTTCCACACCCTCCGCATTTTTATTTTTCAGTGCCTCACAGAATTCTTTTAAGGCTTCTCCGTTTTTCGGCACATTCTCCTTAAAATATTCCATGATCTGTGTGGTGAAGATTTTCCGGATTTCCATATTCGGAATTGCCAGCTGGAAATTATCTCCAACCGGTTTTCCCCTCTGGGTAAGGTATCCCGTAGTGAACAGGACGCTCCACAGGTTGTCGATAGAATCGTACATGTCATTGTATGTCAGCTCCTGGTGGACTTCTTTTGTGATCGCTTCGCCGGCAACCAGCTTCTCAATTTCACGTCTTACCATTACTTTGTCCGATTCCTGGATGAATCTCCTGACTGCTTCGTTACTGCTGGTATTGGTCCAGTAATTCCTGGGCTGTGCGTCCGGATCTATCAGCAGCGCATCACAATGGTTGATCACATCCCAGGGGCAGTATACCTCCACGTTTCCAAACTGGTAGCCGTCATACCATTCCCTGATCTCGCCATAGTGATCGGAGAGCCCATAATATTCCAGCATCTCCCTCACTTCTCTGTCTGTGAAACCAAACGCTTCATCAAATTGTACCTCTGCGATTGACAGGACCTTCAGATTATTCAGGCCTGTAAAAATGCTTTCCTTTGAGATACGCATACATCCGGTCAGGACCGCAAATTTCAGGCTGTCGTTCGTTTTCAGCGCATATTCAAACATATTACGAATAAAGACGATCATCCGGTCATAATATCCGCGTTCAAATGCTTTTGCCAGGGGCACATCATACTCATCAATAAGCAGGATCACCTCGCAGCCATGGTGCTTTTTCAGCAATTCAGATAAAACTTTCAGGCTGCTGCACAAAACACCTTCCCCCATATCCTCCCTCAGGAGAGCAATCAGAGCTTCCTTGTCATAAGCCGTAAGACGCTCGCTGTCTAAAAGGTACTGGAATCGCCTTGCTTCGCCGCGTACAATCTGGATTGCCATCTGAAGCGCCTGTTCATAAGTTACCCCGTTCATTCCCTTTAAAGAAACTGATATCACGGGAAATTTTCCCATATACTCGTTACAAAGAGCCGTTTCCTTTGAAATCTTCAAATTTGCAAAAATCTCTTTGTCTGTTCCCAGTTCAAAAAAGTCTTTCAGCATGCTCATGTTCAAAGATTTGCCGAATCTTCTCGGACGCGTGAAAAGATTCACTTTCGCCCATCCTGTCAAAAGCTCTTTAATGAAATTTGTCTTATCCACATAATAAAAATTTTCTATCTGCAGCTCTTTAAAACGCTCAATTCCTACTGGAAGTCTCTTTTTTTCCATCTCCATTTCACCTCGCCCAAATTCCTGCTTAAATATCCAGTCTGCTTTCAGTCTTCATAAAATGTCATAATAATTATAACAGAAATAATATCAAAATCCTACTGCTCTTTTTATAAAGATACTTTCCCAAAAACGAAATTTTAGATTTTGATGAAAAAGGTTTTGTTGAAAAATATACGTTTGTACTGGATAATATGGCTGATATGTGTTATATTTAAACGTGTATGAACAACAGAACTAAGCTGTCTGTTTCCTGCTTTTTTCAGAGTGCAGAGGCTGAAAAACAAAAAGGACGGATCAGCATAAGGTTTGTATATCAATTTATAAGGAAGGTGAGCAATTGGAAAACTATACCAAGTATAAGTTGAAAAGCAATGATGAACTGGCATCCCTGTTGGCCGATAAGGATCATCTGTTCATTATTGCCTGTAACAAGTGCTTCAAAGAATTTGAAACCGTGGATGAACCGGACTGCGGCGAATTTGAAAAGATTGCTGCGGATTGCGGAAAAACGGTTACGGGCAGCGCCAGGGTAGACTTTCTGTGCAATAAGACACAGACGGAAAAGAAGCTGCAGGATATGATTCCGGAAGGCACAGAGAATGTTTTTGTTGTTTCCTGCGGCCTGGGTATTCAGACTGTTGCAGAGCTTTCGGGAAAACCGGTGTATGCGGCCAGCAATTCGCTGAATTACCGGGGACACCACGGCATGGCTCTGACGAAGAAAAGCTGCGACGCATGCGCGCAGTGCTACCTGAATATCACCGGAGGCATCTGTCCCATCGTCGACTGTTCCAAGAGCCTGGTAAACGGACAGTGCGGAGGCGCGAAGAACGGTAAATGCGAGGTGGACAGCAGTAAAGACTGCGCCTGGGAAAAAATATACAAGAGGCTGGAAAAGCAGGGACGCCTTTCCGAGTTTTTAAACCAGCCCGTACAGGTGAGGGATTACTCCAAAGTCAATTTCAAGGTTGTACAGGATTATGTGAAGTCCATACGGGAGGACAGGCTTGAGGGCTATTACGGAGGCGTTCATCCTCTGGAGCGCAAAGAGTTTACAGAGCATCTTCCTCTGAAAAAATTCCCTGACCCGGAGGTTGTGGTGATTCCTCTGTCCATGCATGCAGGCGCTCCGGCGAATCCTGTGGTGCAGGTGGGAGATACTGTAAAGGTCGGCCAGAAGATTGCAGAAGCTGCGGCGTTTATCAGCAGCCCGGTACACTCCAGCGTCAGCGGTACAGTAATTGCAATCGAGCCTCATAAACATGCTACAAGAGGCGAATGTATGTCCATTGTTATTCGGTCGGACGGAAAAAATACTCTGCACGAATCAGTAAAACCGAACAAAGATCTTGAAAGCCTGACTCCGGACGAGATTGTGGAGATCGTTCGCGAAGCGGGAATTGTTGGTATGGGCGGAGCCGGTTTCCCGACTTCGGTAAAACTGAAACCCCCGAAGCCTATCGATACAATTCTTCTGAACGGCTGTGAATGTGAACCGCTTCTGACGGCAGACCACAGAGTTCTCCTGGAGTTTGCGGATGATGTGATTTTTGGCCTGAAGGCGGTAATGAAAACTGTCAATGCCGAAAAGGGCCTGATCGTTATTGAAGACAATAAGCCGGATGCTATTAAGCTTTTACAGGAAAAAACGGCCGATTGTGATGGAATCGAAGTGGTAGTGGCTAAGACGAAATACCCCCAGGGCGCTGAGAAAATGCTGATTAAGCGTGTGATGAAAAGACAGGTGCCCAGCGGCGGACTGCCGGCGGATGTGGGATGCGTTGTAAGCAATATCAGCACCGTCAAAGCAATTTCCGATGCGATTCAGAAGGGGATGCCTCTGGTAGAGCGCGTTGTGACAGTAACGGGCGAGAGACTTAGGAATCCGGGCAACTATATCGTAAAGATCGGTACGAATACCAAGGATCTGATTGATTACTGCGGCGGTGTGACCGGTGACGACATTACGATAAAAGCCGGCGGCCCGATGATGGGATTTGTACTTCCGGATGTGAATGTGCCGATTATGAAGGGCTCCAACGGTATCATTGCTGTTGACACGGACCATACGGTAGAGCAGCCCTGTATCAAATGCGGACGCTGCGTGGACGTATGTCCCATGGAACTTTCTCCGCTGTATTTTGCAAAATATGCGGATGAGGAAAACTGGCAGGGAATGAAGGACAAGAACGTGATGGACTGCGTTGAGTGCAGATGCTGTGAGTATATCTGTTCTTCGAAGATTCCTTTAGTAACCAAGATCAAGGCTGGAAAAAATGCGGTAAGGGGGATGAAGTGATATGTTGATTACTCAGTTAAAACCCAGAGAAGCGCTGGCGCCGCTGACAGATGGAAAAGTGTTCCTGATTTACTGTCACGGATGCAAGGAAGTGAGCTTCCCGGTAAAAGAAGCCGCAGAATATCAGAAAGAGCTGGAGGCGGCGGAAAAAGTGACCGGCGTGCTTACCACCGACTACATATGCAATCCGGAAAATATGAAGCTGCGCCTTGAAAAACATATGAATGAGATTAAGGCTGCCGATACCGTGCTGGTGTTCTCCTGCGGCGTCGGGGTACAGACTGTTTCCGAGTATCTGGAAGACAAAAAAGTCTGTGCGGCCTGCGACACATATCCGCTGCCGGGTTTCCAGGGCGTAACACCTCTGGAGCACAAATGTGATCAGTGCGGTGAGTGTTATCTGAACCTGACCGGCGGTATCTGCCCGATTACCGCATGCTCCAAGAGCCTGGTAAACGGACAGTGCGGCGGCTCCAAGAACGGAAAATGTGAAGTGGACAGCGAAATGGAATGTGGCTGGGAGCGTATCTACAGAAGGCTTGCGCAGATTGGACGCCTGGATGTACTGAAATGTCCGACGCAGATACGTAATTTTGCAACTGATGATGAAGTATCAAAATAGAAAAATTTAATGATTAGGAGCAATGTACAATGAAAATTACTGAAGCATTTGAACGTGGTGAATTTGTAGTTACTGCAGAAGTAGGTCCGCCTAAAGGATTTCATATTGAACATATGCTGGAAGAAGCAAAGACGTATCTGAGCGGTATTACGGCGGTGAATGTGACGGACAATCAGTCTTCCGTTATGCGGCTTGGCTCTCTGGCGACCTGTAAGGCGCTGAAGGACGAGGGACTGACGCCGATTTTTCAGATGACCTGCCGCGACAGAAACCGTATCGCGCTGGAGTCAGATCTTTTAAGCGCAGCGCTGTTTGGAATTGAAAACCTGCTTCTTTTGACGGGCGACCATACGAAGCTGGGTGATCATCCCCAGGCAAAACCGGTGTTTGACCTTGACTCCGTGTCCCTGATTCATGCGGTGAAGCAGCTGGAGTCAGGCGTGGATCTGGGAGGAAACGAGCTGATAGGCGAACCGCCGAAATTCGCAAAGGGCGCGGTTGTATCTCCTTGCAGCGATTCTGTGGATGTACAGCTCGCAAAAATGGAGCGCAAAGTTGCCGCAGGCGCAGAGTATTTCCAGACGCAGGCGGTTTATGAGCCGGAGAAGTTCATTCAGTTTATGGAAAAGGCAAAACAGTTTGGAAAACCGGTGCAGCTTGGCATCGTAATTCCGAAGTCTGTGGGAATGTGCAGATATATGAACGCAAACGTAGCCGGTATTCATATTCCCGAGGAAATGATTGACGAACTGAAGGCGGACAAGGAAAAGACGAAAGCTGGCATTACGGGCGTGGAGATTGCCGCCCGCATTATCAGGGAATGTAAACCCTATTGTCAGGGCGTACATATCATGGCAATGGGCTGGGAGTCCAAGGTGCCGGAGCTTTTGAAGCAGGCTGGTATTTAATCCTTGCGGTAGCCGTGGCTTTAAAGCGGGCCGGTGTCTGTCCCTGGCATCAGCCGTGGCTTTGCCGGAGGCTTTATAAGGAGGCATATTTTGAAGCACACAGAAATCAGAGTCCGGACAAAGTTTGGCGAACAGGCCAGGATGTATACCTATTTTTTGGATAATTCCCCGGAGATGGATCCGGCCAGGAAACGTCCTCTGGTACTGATTTGCCCGGGCGGGGGATATCATATGACCTCCGACCGGGAAGCCGAGGCGGTGGCAGTGCAGTTTTTGTCCATGGGGTTTCATGCCTGTGTACTGCGCTACAGCGTAAAGCCGGCAGAGTTTCCCCAGGCTCTCTGTGAGCTGGCCTGGTGTGTGAATCATCTAAGGTCAAACGCCGGGGAATATGCCATCGATCCGAACCGGATCATTGTGCTGGGATTTTCCGCTGCGGGCCATCTGGCGGCCAGTCTGGGTGTGTTTTGGCAGGAAGCCTGGCTTTCAAAGGCTGCGGGACTGCCGTCCGCGCAGATAAGACCGGACGGATTAATTCTCTGTTATCCGGTGATTACGGCCGGGGAATATGCCCATCAGGGAAGCATTGAAAATCTTCTTGGCGAAAAGGATACGCCGGATATGCGGGATGCGGTGAGTTTGGAAAAGCATGTGACGTCCTTAGTGCCGCCGGTCTTTCTCTGGCATACGCAGAAGGACAACACGGTTCCTGTGGAAAATGCGCTTCTGCTGATTAATGAACTGCAGAAACATAAAGTGCCTATGGAGGTTCATATTTTTGCAGAGGGACTTCACGGATTATCACTGGCGAATGAGGAAACGAAAAACAAAGACGGGTACGGCGTTCAGGAATGTTGCCAGATCTGGCCAAAGCTGGCGGGAGACTGGATCAGAGGAATGAAGTAACCAAAAAATTTTGAGGACGGAGCAATCCGTCCTCAAAATTTTTTGCGCTACAGCAGCTTTTTTGTGATTGCCTCCGCGGTGGTGGCTTTTGCCGCCGAGGAGACTTCGGGATTCTTTTTACAGTAGCCGTAGAACAGGCAGTCGATCAAAAACATCTGTCCCATTTTGGCTGCGATGGAACCGGACTGCAGGGGGCTTTCATTGTAGCCGCAGAGAAGCACCACGTCCGCAAACGCAGCGGCCTGGGATTTTGGAAAATGGGTGATCAGGATAATAGGAATACCGCGTGTCCTGGCAATATTTAAGATATCCTCCATGTCCCTGGTGGCTCCCGAGTAGGAAAAAAACAGGATGACGTCCCGGGGCGTTGCCAGGGAAACGGCGATTACCTGCATATGGGAATCCGCAATATGAATAAACCGTGGAGAGGCCGTAGAGAAACGGGCCCAGGCTTCCATGGCCATAACGGAGCTTCCGCCGTGGCCGAAACAGTAGACGCGGCCGGCGTCGGAAAGAAGGTCAACCGCCCGGGTGATTGCCTGCTCGTCCAACAGCTCATAGGTCTCGTTCAGAGAGAGAATGTTGGAGGACAAAAGCTTCTGGAAAATGCAGGACAGGCTGTCCTCGGAGGTGATGGTCTGGGGCGAATCGGAGGGCTCTCCCATATCCGTAACACGGTCGCATTTTGCAATGGCCAGCTTGAAGTCATTATATCCGGCCAGGCCGAGCTTGCGGCAGAAACGTGTGATGGTGGCTTCAGAAACGCCGCTGTTTTCTGCCAGGGACGAAATAGACATATACTGGGTATTGGTAGTATTGACAAAAATGTAGTCTGCCAGCTTTTTGGCCGAACGTGTAAAAGAAGGATACTGTTCGGTGATGGCGTCAAGGATTGTTGCAGACAAAAAATCTCCTCCTTTCGTAATATAAAGTGAAAAAATAGTTGCTTTTTATCATTATAACGGAAAATAATGCGAAATGCAAATAATTTTCAGCAAAAATTCAGGTGAATAAAATTTTCATTTTGAGGGCTGTGGGTGAAATACAGTGTGCCGGTTTCTAAATTTTGCGATCCGGATGAATTGTTAAAATGAAATTGAATTTCATAAATAAATATATTGAAAATAATTTTCGGATAGAGTACAATAGATGTAGCTGCAGAAAGCAGATTTAAAAATATCTTAAGGGAGGAAGGGATTATATGAGCAGCATAGAGAAGTACAGAGGGATCATTCCGGCGTTTTACGCATGCTATGATGAGAACGGCGAAGTAGACGGCGGACGTGTGGAACAGCTGACGCGCCATCTGCTCGGCAAGGGAGTAAAGGGCGTCTATGTGGGAGGATCTTCAGGTGAATGTATCTATCAGTCTGTTGCGGACCGGAAGCTGACCCTGGAACATGTGATGAAGGCGGCTGACGGAAAGCTGACGGTGATCGCCCATGTGGCCTGCAATAATACGGCGGAGAGCCAGGAGCTTGCAAGACATGCGGAGAGTCTCGGCGTAGATGCGATTGCAGCCATTCCGCCGATCTATTTTCACCTTCCGGAGCATGCGATTGCGCAGTACTGGAACGATATTTCCGCTGCGGCCCCCAACACGGATTTCGTGATTTACAATATCCCACAGCTTGCGGGAGTGGCGCTGACGATGCCGCTGTTTCGTGAAATGAAGAAAAATCCGAAGGTAGTGGCTGTGAAAAACAGTTCCATGCCGGTGCAGGATATTCAGATGTTTAAGATGGAGGGCGGCGAGGGCTTCGTTGTGTTTAACGGGCCGGACGAGCAGTTGGTTTCAGGACTTGCTATGGGCGCAGACGGCGGCATCGGCGGAACCTATGGCGTTATGCCGGAACTGTATCTGAAAATAAAGGAACTGGTGGATGCGGGAAAAATGAAAGAAGCGCTGGATGTGCAGAACGCAGCGGATGAGATTATTTATGCGATGTGCGCATGCCACGGAAATCTTTATGCGGTGATGAAGGAGATTATGAAGCAGCGCGACGGCCTGGAGCTTGGCGGAGTGAGAAAGCCCCTGCCGAATCTGATCGGTGAAGATATGCCCCAGGTAAAGAAATGCGCGGCTATGATCGACGCAGCCATCGGTAAATTCTGTAAGTAGAAAGTCTGTGACAGGCAGGCGGGAGGTTGCGGCTATGAAGATCATGGTGCTTGATATCGGCGGCACGGCTATCAAGGCAGGTATCTGTACAGCGGGACAGCTTGAAGATATCCGGGAGTTTCCAACGGAGGCGTCCCTTGGCGGAGAACATGTGATGAAGCGCGCCGGGGAGATCATTGCAGATTACCGGGAAAAGTATGCGTTTGAGCGGATTGGCGTCAGCACGGCGGGACAGGTAGACCCGGTGAAGGGATCGATTATTTATGCCAACCAAAATATCCCCGGCTATACGGGGATGCAGGTGGCGGGTATTCTCAGGGAACGGTTTCAGGTTCCGGTAGCTGTGGAGAATGATGTGAACGCTGCGGCTGTCGGCGAAGCTGTGTTCGGCGCGGGACGCGGGCAGCAGGAATTTGTATGCCTTACTTACGGCACGGGCGTGGGTGGCGCGGTGTTTACCGGCGGACATCTCTACCGGGGAAGCAGCTGCTCTGCGGGAGAATTTGGCGCGATCATTGTCCACCCGGAGGAAAGAAATCCCCGGGAGGATATGTTCAGCGGCTGTTATGAAAAATATGCAAGCGTCACGGCGCTGGTGGCCCGGGCAAAAAAAGTGGACGGCACACTGACGGATGGCCGGAAGATTTTTGCGTGCATGGATGAACCGGCAGTGAAAGCCGTTATCGACGCATGGATTCTGGAAATTGTGTATGGCCTGACGACCATCGTCCATACGCTGAATCCATCCTGCATTATTCTTGGCGGAGGCGTGATGGAGCAGCCCTGTCTGACGGAGCAGATCAAATTAAAACTGAACGAACATATTATGCCGAGCTTTGCGCATGTGAAACTGCGGAAAGCCGAACTTGGCAATCGTGCGGGAATGTTGGGCGCAGCGGCCGCTGCGGCAGAGAAATGCGTGGAATAGAAAAAGAAGGCGAATGGGAGGAAAAATTGTGAAAAAGGAAGAATTTTTTGAGAAGATCAAGGGAAAGGTGATTGTCTCCTGCCAGGCAATTCCCGGAGAACCTCTTTATGTGGAAGAAAAATCGATTATGTACCTGATGGCGAGAGCGGCAAAACAGACGGGAACGCCGGCAATACGCACCAGCAGCATCCGTGACGTCGTTGCAATCAAAGAGGAAACGGGGCTGCCGGTGATCGGACTGGTGAAGATTCAGTATGAGGGATTCGACAGCTATATTACGCCTACCATGAAAGAAGTGGACGATCTGGTGGCAGCGGGGTCAGACGTAATCGCCCTTGACTGTACGGACCGCAAACGCGGCGACGGAAAGACCGTGAATGAATTTATCGCAGAGGTCCGCGCAAAATATCCGGACGCCATTTTGATGGCGGATATTTCCACGTATGAAGAAGGCGTTAATGCCTGGAAACAGGGAATGGATATTGTGGGAACAACCATGAGCGGCTACACGCCCTATTCTCCGAAGGTGGACGGCCCGGATTTTGAACTTGTCAGACGGCTTTCGGCACAACTTCCGATTCCGGTCATCGGCGAAGGAAAAGTACATTCGCCCCAGCAGGCGGTGGAAATGCTGGACGCAGGCGCTTTTGCCGTAGTGGTGGGCGGAGCGATCACAAGACCTCTGGAGATTGCCCAGCGCTTTATCAAAGCAGTGGAGGCACGGTAAGATGGCAAAGCACATAGTATGTTTTGGAGATTCCAATACCCACGGTTACTGCGCCGCCACGAACGGACGCTTTGATGAGAACGAACGGTGGACGCATTTGCTTCAGAAGAAGCTGGGAGAGGAATATCTGATAATTGAAGAAGGCTTAAGCGGCCGGACGACCTGCTTTGACGATCCTATTCACGAGGGGCTGCGGGGACTCGATTATATTTATCCCTGCCTGATGAGCCACGAACCGGTGGATCTTTTAATCATTATGCTTGGGACAAACGATACAAAGGAAAGGTTTGGTTCCTCGGCGGCGTGCATTGCGCTGGGACTGCGCCGGCTGATCATTAAAGCCCAGGCGACGGTGGACTGCTGGAGAGACGGCCGCGCCAATATTCTGGTGGTGACGCCCCAGAATATCGGCAGAGAATACGCCGGCACGGAGGTGGCGGCGACTATGGGTCGGGGCTGCGCGGAAAAATCGGAGGGCCTGGCGGAAGAATACAGGAAAATTGCTGAAATGATGGGATGTCATTATCTTGACGCCAATCAGGTGATTTCGGCAGCTCCCAACGATATCGATTATATGCATCTGACCGCAGAGGGGCACCGTCAGCTTGCCGAAGCGCTGGCCGTAAAGGTGCCGGAGTGTCTGTAAAAACGGGAAATGCGCGGCGCCTGGGGGTGTGGATATGCCGGAGTATGCATAAAAATGTAAATTATTTTCATAAAAAGAGAAAATGAAAATATTTTGAAAAATTCATTGACAAACGGCTGGCAACTATGTAGAATGAAATTATCAGATGATTAAATCGAGGGCATTTAATCAACGAGAAAAAAGGAGGGTTTAAGTATGAAATTTCGTAGAGTTTTGGCACTTGCACTTGTAGGATGCATGGCGTTTTCCGCAAATGTATTTGCTGAAGGAGAAACAACAGAAATCACAATGTGGACGTATCCGGTCGGCGATTGGGGCAACGCAGAGGTAATGGACGGTCTGATTGCAACATTCAACGAGGCACATCCGGAAATCAGCGTAAAAGTTGAATATCTGGACTACACCAACGGCGATGACCAGGTAAACACCGCGATCGAAGGCGGACAGGCACCGGATATCGTATTTGAAGGACCGGAGC
>JAUNFZ010000006.1 GCA_030524785.1 Eubacteriales bacterium | reverse complement strand
TACGCTCGTTCCGCTTCTGCCCTGTCCTGCATATAAGGCGTTCGCTCCGGTTCTGCTCCGCTCTGCGCACGCTGCACTTGTATCGGACTGCCTAACCGCTTTAAAAGCTGCTCCAAACTATAATTTTCCTCTCCCGCCCTTCTGTAAAGCTCATATCCAAGGAGCACTGCCTGTTCATCCTCCGGATCCAGATGTTCCAGAATATATCCCGCTATCTCCCGAAAGGACTGTGTGATTTCCTGCTGATACGAAGGCAAATAGCAAAAGGCTGGTTCCCGGCTTTCTATATCCATATAAATCATCTGAGGTTCCAGAACCAACCGGTCCGTATCTAAAAGATACTTTTTCAGCTCCTTCAGCGCAAGATGAAGCCCTCTTAAAAATATACGGATGTCCTCCGCACTCATCTTTCCCTTTTCATAAATATGTTCCATGGACTGCTTTGAAGTAATGTCAAAGAAGAACATTGTCTGACAGTTTACCTTTTTAAGGCTGCAGGGAAGCAGCCCCAGAATGTGATTTTCCAACAACATTCGGATCCGGTAGTCCTCCTCACAAACGCCTCCCGCAATATCCGGCACCATATAATTATGTGTCATATCTCTCTTATAAGACAGCTTCATTCACGCTTCCTCCTGATCGAATTTATCACCTTCACTGCCCCTCTGATTTTCTGTATTCTTTTGGATGGACGTTCCAGAGACAGTACGACAGCCGTCCGAATACGCAATCCTCCTGTGCCAAAAAGGCTCGCTGTCATTCCCGGAATCTGAAAATTGCCTTCATACGCCGCCGTCACTTCTTTTGTTCCGGCAGATACTGAAGCCGTCATCCCCCTTGTGCCCAGCATCCTTCCCTTTACTAATTTCTGTGCGCCCGACGATATATCTGTACTTTTGTCCTCCCTCGCAAGACTTGCGCAGGCTGCCGCCTCATGAGCCGCCGCCTGTGCAAAAGCCCTGTCGTGAAGATAAAACCCCATATAAATAATTCCTACCAGCACGGGCATCAAAATTCCCATCAGCAGAGCCGCTTCAACTGTATAACTTCCCTTCAATTCCTGTTTTCTTTTACGTTTCATTCACGTTCCTCCTCATTCCATATCTCCTTACGGTGTCAGAATCAGCCATACCATATACCCTGCCAGCAAAAACGGGAGAAAAGGCAGGCTCTCCTTCCGTCCTGCTTTTTTTACCGCAATCATCCAAAGAGACACCGGAAATGTAAGCATTAATCCTGTGCCAAGCACAGAGACAGCTCCAAAACCCCCAAGATACAGGCCTGTCACAGCCATAGCCATACCATCCCCATAACCGACAGCGCCCCGGGTCATAAAGCCCACGGCAATCAGAGCGCCTCCCGGCAGTATGCCCGGCATCCAGTCTGCGGGGGCATCATTCAGTATCATATGCAGCAGCACACCTGCGGCAGCAAAAATGATCGCCCCTCTCACAGACACAGTGCGCTGCCGAATATCCCGGCCGGCTGCCCAGGCAAGATACACCAGTGGAATTGCCTTCATGAACCACCGCATTTTGAACATGCCCTCCAATCCTTTACTTCTGAAACAGGTACGCTTAAAACGCTTCTTTTCAATCCACTGCATCCCGCCGAAGAATGATACCTGTCCCCGTAGTCTGTAATATACACCGTACTTCCCGTTCCGCCGCCGCATCGTTCGCAGGCGTGATACTTTCCGCCCGACTCATTTCGCAAATGAGCTACATGCTCTCTCGATACACTGTGAATGGACAATCGGATATGAGTACAATTTTCGTCTTTATGATAAACATGGCCTGTTTCCGTCACAAATACTGTTTCTTCCTGTTCACCCTCGCCATCCTGCTCCTCCTGACCGCTCCCGCTTCCGTTCCCGTCGCGGCCCGTCCATGCCCGAACCCGTGCCCTCAGAGCTGACTTTACCTTTGGCACCGGCAGCAGCGTATATGTATTTTTAGCCTCATACGTTACCGCCAGGTCAATTATGCGTTCTCCCGTGAAGGAAGATTTCCAGAGATGAAGCGTTCCGTCTGAAGCCTTAAAGGACGCCCTCTTTTCCACTTTTCCCTTTGCATATGCGGCGGATATCCCGCCGGTCAGCAATTCTGAAGCAACTCCCTGTTCTGCGCCGGCGCCAAGTTCTCTTATGTATGCATAAACCGCCATATCCTTCGCCGTGTCGTTCATTCCTGCCAGCACCGCCGACGACACTGTGATGATTTTCAGAAACTGCATCATGGCCAGCATAGCAAACAGAAACCAGGGCACAACGCAGGCCGCCTCCAGGGTCATAGAGCCCGAAAATGCCCTCTTTGCACCGTAAGGATAAAGGCGCTCTGCCAGGAGACCCGCTGAAACCTTTCGCTGATTTAAATTATTTTTTCGATTTCCACATATTTTTCTGCACAAAAAGGACATTTTCAAACACCTCCCCATATTAATATCCAAACACTCCCTGAGCCTGGTAATTTTGAGTGATTTTTCCTGTTTTCAAAAACGCAGCGGAAACCCGAAGAAACAGCGGCGGGATCGTATACCCGGCCTCCGCTTTTATTTTGCTTATCGCATGGTCTGCCCGAAATGCCGCAGTGGCCGGACGTGCCCTCATATAGCCCTCTATTAAGTCCAGCGCCCTCATAGCATAATTTCCCTTTCCGCTTACTGCAAACAGCATCTGCAGATACTGGGCATAGGACAACCCCTGCTTTGAAGAACCGTCTGCGCTTTTTAAAAGCGCCGGCAAATCAGCCAGAGAAGACAGCTGCAGTCTCCAGGTACTCTCAGTTTTTTTCACCGGTATTCTGCCGCCTGCCAGAAGTTCCCGCACATCAAGCAGGCTTTCCCCGTAGGCCCAGGCCAAAAGCAGGGCATAGGCGGTGACAGTAACCAAACCGGGCAGTGGAATTGCTCCCACCAGCAGTGCCGCCAAAGCGTTCGCGGCCTGCATTTTTGTACTGTCTGCGGCCAGATAAAGGAAATTAGCTCCCTCCCGCATCAAAAGCAGCCGGTTCACAACGCCCTTTAGGTTCTTAAGATCACTCTTTTTCCCGCACAGAACATACTCCAGCCCATAATCCAGTACCCCTTCTTTTTCTTTATCTGTAAAAAGAGAAAAATGCTCAAAAAGGTACTGCTGAAAAATCAAATCGTCAATTAAGCCGCCGTATGTTTTTTCTACCGGGAGATTGCCTTTCTGACAATTTCGTCCGGAGGGGCTTCCTGAAGGCAGTTCCTTTTCAGATATCTCTACGCCATCATCCAGCACCAGTGCCAGGATTCCTTTCTTTTTTAATTTTTTTATCACACTCAACGGATTTTTGGATTCCGGCACCTTCGGCGCCTCCTCTGCAGCCTGGTTTTCTGTCTGTCCATTCTGCTCCGCCTTTTCTCTTTCCTCCTGTTCCTGCTTTTTCTGCTGCTCCTCCAACTGCGCCAGCTCTTTTGTAATGCTGTTGTTCCGCTTTTCATAAAGTTCTCCGGCTTCCTCAAGCTGTTTTCCTTCCTGCATACGTTCTATCAGCGCACTTGCCAGCTCCGTTCCTAAGTTTTCTCTCATAAATCCTACTGCCTGCTGGTAAAAAGCCGCGCCTTTCCCATCCGTTGCAAGGGAAACACCGGTTATATTTGCCGTGTCCATCTTCAAGGTAAAAGGATCGAAGCCCTTCAGCCACATTCCCTTATTTGGATCCACGTTGTATTCCATATATTCACGAAGAACCTCACTCACCTTATCCAAGCTGTAGCTTTCTGTTCCCGCCGCTCCGTCCAGCAAAAAGACATCATAATGATCTAAGAGTTCCCTTTCAAATTCCCCCATAACAGAAAACATCCCCATATCCAGAGCTGCAGCCGCTTTCGCCCTGCAGCCCTGAATCCTTGCAGACTCCGCGGCAGTACAGAGAAGGGACAAAAACAGCACGCCGATCAGGCTTAAAAATACCGTGATCGCCCCTTTTCCATAATACCTTTTCATTTTTTTCTAATCCTTCCCTCCTTTAAATGCTGTTGCTCTGACTTACAATTTTTCTGAAGATGTTGTTTACCAGACTGGTAAGCTGATTTTTGAAAATGATTACAAGACCAATGAGAACCACAAGAATTAAAATAATTTCCACCGTTCCGATTCCATCTTCCTCCTCATGAAATCTTCTGAGGAACCTCACCATAAGCTTCACCTCCTTTCTTCGCACAGCATATCGCCAATATGGCCAAACACGTCTGCACTTTTTATATCCAAACAGGTTTAAGGCCTGCTTCGGATCGGTTGATATCAAAGCTAAACATCTGGATTTTTTGCCGATACGGCAGAAGTTTTGAATTTCAGAATAGTTGTATTATATATTATTTGAGATGCAATGTCAATAGTATATGATGTCTATTTTGTAATTTGTCTTGCGCCCCACATAATGCCGAAAAAAGGGATACTGCCCAGGCATCCGTTCAGAAAAACCTCAGACAGTATCCGGGAAATTATCGTGCTTCGTCATATTCTCTAAAAGCATCCACTTTTGGCTGTGATGGGGAGCTTTCTTCAAACTCATTTTCCAAAAAAGCGTCTACTAATTCCTCCCTCACTTTGGAGCCGGTGGTGAAAGCACCCATACACATAATATTAGCATCATTACTAAGTCTTGCACGCTTCGCCGAATAAACATCCGTTACCAAAGCGGCGTATGCTCCACGCACTTTATTGGCAGCTATAGACACCCCAATACCTGTGCCGCACAGCAGAATCCCCCGTTGATATTTATGAGACGCCACCGCCTCCGCCACTTTAATGGCAGTATGCGCGTAGATCGGGTCTTCACTCCCAAAGTCATCCACTTCGCCATACTCCTTTGATTTTATGTATTGTATAATCTGTTCTTTTTCTTTCTGTGCATTAGGATCACAGCCTATTGCAATTTTCATTTCAGCTCACCTCCATATTTACAGCTTCCGTAGCATCCCTGATCAATTGATTGAATTTCTCCGCATCCCATGCGCTCCGTCCTACAAACAATCCGTCAATGTCCGGCTGCTGAATTAATCCACCGGCGTTTTCCAGATTTACGCTTCCCCCATACAATACAGGAACTGCTTTTCCTGGTTCTCCAAAAAGTTCCTGAAGTATATTTTTAATCACATGGTGCTTTTCCTGAGCATAATCTGAGGAAGCTGGAAGTCCGTTTACTCCGATAGCCCATACAGGTTCATAAGCAATCCAGAGTTTATCTAGTTCTTCTTCACAAACCTTGGAAAGTCCCGTCTTCAATTGGATTCTTAGGATTTCATCGCTGATGCCGCACTGTTTTTCTTTTCCTGTCTCGCCAATGCACAGCAACGCTATAAAACCATGTTCCAGAGCTGCTTTCACTTTTTGACCTATTATTTCATTGGTTTCCCCAAATATATGGCGCCGTTCCGAGTGTCCCAATTCTACTATTTTAATTCCAAGCTCCTGCAGCATCAAAGGCGATATTTCTCCTGTAAACTGCCCCACTTCTTCCCAACACATATTCTGCGCTCCCAGCATGATCTGATTCTGATCCGTAATACCGGAAGCCCGATCCAAAGATGTATATGACGGAATAATAAAAAGCGTAATTTTTTCATGTTCTAAGTCTTGTGTCAGCTTCTGCAGGCGTATAAGATAATCTGTCGTCTCTCTGATATTCTTATACATCTTTAAGTTAGACCCAAAATATAATTTCTTCATGGTGCCTCCCTACCCTTCCACAAATTCACGCATTCCCTGAAGAATCAGCCAGACGGAAGTGGCCCCTGCATCTTGATATCCAATGGCTCTATCCATTAAAGATTTGGCCCTTCCAAACTTTGCACGATAGTGTTTCGTGTTCTCCATGCCCTGTTTAGCCGCTGCTTCCGCTGCTTTTAGCATCTCTATAAAGCCCCGGTCCGCCGCTTTTTCCATTGCCTCTGCAGCAGGTTCCAACGCGTCTACCATTGTTTTATCACCCACCTCCGCTTTCCCGCGTTCTTTAATGGTCTGCAGACTTTTTCTGAACGCTTTTGCAAAATCCGCAGCGCTTAAAGCCTCTTTCTCTTTCATCTCGCTGACTCCCCCATAAAACATGCTTCCAAAAATCACTCCTGATGCTCCGCCCATAGAAAAAAGCATCGCTTTTCCAGCTTTATCAAATACTTCACATACACTTCGGGGTTCGCTTATCGCAGAAAGTACCTGCTTTACCTTTTCCATTCCTCCAGCCATACCAATGCCATGATCTCCATCCCCTACAGCATTGTCCACCTCTGTCAGGTAATCTTTTTCACCAATCATTTTTTCTGCAACATAAAGCAGCATATTTCTGGCTGCCCGGGCAGACAGCTTGCCTGTTATATTTTCTTCGCTTTTGACCGTATGTTTATCAGTTCCGCCTATTTCTGAAGTCTTTTCCCGCAGTAATTCTTTCTCTCCTCCAGACACGGTGTAACGTTCACTTTCTTTCAGTGTGGAAACTAAACGCTCCTTTTCTTCTTTCCACACCCCTCTGGTATAAAATGGGCTTCGGCAGGGCATATCATAATACTTCTTCAGCTCATTATCCAGCCTCAGAAAAGAAATAGAGAATCCTCCCATTTCCTGGCTGGTACAGTAGCTATTTAAATCAGAATCATATACAATGATCTGATCTTTATCTAAAAGTTCTTTCACCTTGCGGTATATAATGGATAACTCCAGCAGCGTTGTGGAACCTAAGCCGTTGATGAGTACACAAACCTCCTCCCCCGCTTTAATTTCGGCATTTTCCATTAATTGAACGTACATTTTTTCTGTCAGAATATCTGCTTCTTGCCAACTGGTACGCAAAATTCCTCTTTCTCCATGGATTCCCATACCATATTCAATTTCTCCTTCCCCTAATTCAAAAATGGGTTTTTCTACTCCCGGCAATTGAGCCGGTGCTGTGGCAATTCCAATGCTGTAGGTATTATCGCGTGCTTTTTCCGTGATGCGGGCTGCTTCTTCCAAATTCATACCTGCGTCACATGCACCGCCGGCTATCTTAATCACAAACACGTCTCCCGCAATTCCTCTCCTGTCTTCTATACGATCCCTGGGCGCGGATGCCACATCATCCCATACCCGTACATGCCTGGTCTCTATCCCTGCCTCCTTTAAAAATTCCTCTCCCATATCAAAGTTCAGATTATCCCCAGCATAGCATCCATAAACAAATAGAACTCCCTTGCCCTGGGAAACTGCTTTTGCCGTCTGATAGACTGTATTGGGATCTGGAGATGCAAAAATATTGCCACAAGCAGCCCCATCTGCCAATCCTTCGCCTACAAATCCTGAAAACATAGGCTCATGTCCACTGCCTCCCCCGACTACCAGAGCCACTTTATCCCTCCTCCTGTATCTGGAAAGAACCGCATTTACCTGAGGATGTTTCTCATAATATTTTCCAAATGCTTCAACAAAACCCTGCATCATCTCATTTATTACGCAATCTGGATGATTTATAATCTTTCTGCTCATATGTATTTCCTCTTTTCCTACTCCACCCAGCCAAAAGCCTGCCATTTTTTTGCCTGCTCGTAGTCATGTCCAAAAAACATTTCTGCCTTCTGCTCTTTCTGCATCTTTTTAAGAACCTTCAGATTATCAAAAAACTCTTTTTGAGTTTTATTGATCCCCCCGCCTGGCGGAAGTTCTTTTTCGTAAGTTTCCTTCAGGTACACAGTATCACCGGTAAATAATACTGTTTTATCCCGCAATTCAACAATCATTCCTACTACACCTGCCGTATGACATTTTTGTACAAATAGTGTAATCCCCTCTGCCAATTCTGCCTGTCCGCTGATCGTTTTAAATTCAATTCCAGGCAACTGATAAAATAATTTCCCAATATAAGCTCCTTTATTACGTTCGGGGCTTTTCTCAATTTCTTTTATCGCATCTTTGTATTCGTCTTCCGATACGATAACCTGCCTGCCGGCTTTTGTATTAGAGAAAAACTTCAGCCCACCCGCATGATCAAAGTGAAGGTGAGAAAGAATAAGTACATCAATGTCCTCCACGGTTAAATTTTCCTTCTGTAAAGCATCCTCTATACTCACGGTTCTCGTTACAGGATATATTTCCCGTATAGACTCCGTATAGGACAGTGCCCATTGAGGATCATTCCCGGTGTCATACAAAATATATCCTATCTCCGGATGATAAATCAGTACTGCTTCCATCGGTGACAAAATCATTGCTTCCTCGGAATCTGTCTGTATCAGTTCTTTTTTACGGCATGTAATTTCACCCAAATCTAAGATTTTTATTTTTATCCGTTCGTCCATTTACAATCTTTCCTTTCGATTTTCAATTTTTTATATTTGTCGTTTCCTGCCTAGGTTTTTCATTCATATGGCAATCTATCATTACCTTCACTTCTTTTCCCTCCGGGTCGGCACATCGCTGGAATCCCTGCATAATTTCAGTAATAGGTAATACAGAAGTAATCATTTTGTAAGCATCAAATTCTTTTCTATTCAATAAATCAATCGCTTTTTCAAAATCTTCCTTTTCCTGCATCCTGGAAGTAGTTATTTCTTTCTCATAACAATACAATTGTTTCAAATCCACTGTCATCGGCTTTCCATAAATGGCCACAAGTACTATCTTTCCTCTTACTTTGGGAAGAAGCACCATTGTTTCTACTCCTGCCTGGGAACCAGAAGTCTCAAATACTACCTCTGCGCCTGAACCATCTGTGGCCTGAAGCACATATTCTCTGATATCCGTTTCTATCGGATTCACCGCTGTAATTCCCAATTCCCTGGCCTTTTTCAGACGATTTCTGTTCACCTCTGAAATTACTGTCCGGGCCCCCTGTGACTTTGCAACTAATGCTGTCATAAGCCCAATTGGACCACCTCCAATAATCACTGCATAATCGCCGGCTTTTACTCCTCCCCGTTTCACCACATGACAGCAAATAGATAACGGTTCTGCCAGTGCAGCTAATTTTAAATCCAAAGAATCAGGAATCTTAATTACCGCATCTGCATCTACTGTCCAGCTATATTGAAACGCCCCCTCTGTCTCAATTCCCCGAACTTGCAGATTAGCGCAGACATGACCAAAGCCTTCTCTGCATGCTCTGCAAACACCGCATGCCTTTACCGGCATCACTACCACATGATCGCCCTTTTTTAAATTCGTTACCCCAGCTCCTGTTTCTGCCACTATCGCCGAACATTCATGGCCGATAATAGACGGCAGTTTCATTCTCTTATCTTCTGTTCCATTTAATATATGGAGATCTGAACCGCAGATCCCGCAATATGCAATTTCAAGACGCACCTGATGTTCTTTTGGCGTCACGATGCGCCCTTCTTTTATCGTAATCTGATGATTTCCCTCATACACTGCAGCTTTCACTTTATTCCGCCCCCTTTTCTGTTTTCAAATTGCTATATCGTTTTTTGCTTCCAATACGTTTTAAACGCCTTTCACGTAATATTTTGTTCTGTATTCTTTTGGTGTAATACCGGTCACGCGCTTAAATACCCGAAAAAAATATTTCACGTCATTATACCCTATTGCCTCCGCTATATCTTCCATAGAATACCTTCGGTCTAAAAGCAGCTGTTTGGAGTATCTGATCCTTAGTTCTGTCAAATACTGCTTAAATGTCATTTTCATATATTTACTGAAATAATCAGAAAAATAGTGTTCATTCATCCCCACATAATCACTGACTTCTTTTAGTGTTAAAGGCATATTAAAGTATGCTCTGATATAGCTTTTCGCTTGAACAATCGCTGAAGGCGCACTGTTTTCTTCTTTTTCCTTCAGGATACGGATTCCCTCCAGATATAGCCTCTCCAAATTACCAAATAAATCGTCCAGGTTCCAAAAAAAGTCATATTCTCTCAGTAAAGAGTCATAATGAATAAAGTGCTCTGACAAGTCAATTTCCCTGCTTTCCAATTCTTTCAAAAACACGGATACCAGTGTTTTATAAATAACATACACATCCTCTGCCTGAAAATTTACCGCACTGACAAGATTACTCTTTAACTGCATCAGCGTCCGATGAATTACCCTTTCATCTAAAATTTCCAATGCATTTGCCAGCGTTTTTCTCACATCATAAATCCAAAACTGCTCTTTAAATTCGCTTTCTTTTGTAGTCCCATCTTCCGTTTTTGCTTCCAACAGACTAATACTTTCTCCAAAAAATCTGGCATTTAAAAGAGCACACGCCGAAGCATAACTATCTGGAATATCTTCTGTCCGTTCCACAGTTTTCCCTAAACTCACCCAGGCCGCCGCTCTGGTCAGCGTCACATTCATTTCCTGCATATCCCTTAAATATTGATTTAACTGAAGTCTTGCATTTTGCAGTTCCTCTCCGCTTCCTATCAAACAGATAATTATGTCCAGCCTGTCCTTCGCCAAAAGATATTTGTCTACCCTTTTCAGATGTTCTTCCAGAATACTGCTCCCTTTCATGGTAGCGATATTATTCTCATCAAGCAGATTCCTTTTTCTGTATGGAGGCAATACATGAACAATAACAATCTGAAACAGCGGTTCCTTTTCATAATTTCCAAACAGTTCGCGGTATTCATCACGGCTTAACCTGTTTTTCTCTTTTACAAATGCAGCAAATAAATATTGTTTCATTTCCGCATGATTCTTTGAGATTTTCTGCTTCTTCCGCTCCATTCTATGAAGAACTTTCTCAAGAAGCTGCTCCGCCTCCTCCAGGCTCAGAACCCAGTCTGCCTCACCGTCAATCGCTATATCGCATACCCTCACGCTGTGATTTTCTGACACTACCAGTATCTGAGAAGATGGACTGACAATACGAATTTCCCTGAGAAATTCTGTCACTCCAAAAGTATCCTCTTTTATACTTGCGCAGAACAATACGATATCCGGTCTGTTTATCTCAATATCGCTCAGAACTGTCAACCGGCTGTTCCAATTGCAGGGCACATATTCATAACCAGCCTCTCTTATTAAATCTGCAGCCTGTCTGCTTGTATTTTCTTTGTCCTCTATTAAAAATATTGTCAGCATTCCAAATATTCACGCATACTTCTGAACATAATCCAAATAGTAGTAGCTCCGGCATCCTGGCATCCATATGCCTTCTCTGTCAGGAATTTCCCTCTCCCAAATTTTGCCGCCATTTTTTTCGTATTCAACATCCCTTTTTTTGCTGCTTTCTCTGCCAGCGAAAGTATTTCCGGGAACTCTTTTTCTTTATTCTCTGCCAGACACTCCGCCGCAGGCGCCAAAGCGTCTACCATGGTCTTATCTCCTTTTTGGGCATGTCCTTTCTCCATAAGCGCTGCCAAAGACATTCCCCACATCTCTGCAAAATCAGCCGTGTTCAAAACACGCTTTCCTTCAATAGTTCTGGCTGCTGCTTTAAAGATGGTTCCATAGAAAACTCCGGAAGCACCTCCAATCAGCATCATAGCAGTGCTGAGAGCTTCGCAGACATCCTCGGGTTTCTGTTCCTGCGTCAGCGTCATCATCTGCTTACTGGCCCGCCTCATGCCATTTGCAATGCATATTCCATGATCCCCGTCTCCAAATATACTGTCCAGCTCTGACAGATATTCTTCCTCCCCGATCAGGCGCTTCGCCATATAGAGCATCATATCCCTAAATTGCTCCATTGTTATTTCATTTCTAATTTTCGTCTTTTCCCCGGCTGGTTTATAAAATTCTCCGTCGCTTTCTTCTGTTTTTCTTGGCAGAACCGCCATACTCCTGCCATACTCTCTTTCCCGGTCTGTTACTCTGTGGTGATAGCAGGGGCTATAGCAGGGTGCATTGTAAAACTTCTTTATTTCATCCGAAATTTTAAACAATGCAAGTGAAAACCCTTCCGCCTCATAGCTGGAGCAATAGTTATCCATATCTGCATCGTATATTTTGATGCCGTCTCCTTCCAGCAATTGTTTCACCCTTCGAAAAACAATGGATAATTCCATATAAGAAATACTTCCCAGGCCATTCACCAGGACACATACTTCGCTGTCTTTTTGAATATCTGCCTCATCCATAATCTGGCTGTACATCTTATCCACTAATTCATCTGCACTGGATAATTCCATAGACAAAATTCCACATTCTCCATGAAGCCCTATTCCATACTCCACATGTACTTTCTCAGAATTATGGTCTGCCGCACTTTTCCTGATATCTCTATGCCGGTCTGTAATCGCAGCTCCAACACTCCATACCCTATTGCCTTCCCGCTCCAAAAGTGCAAGGATTTCTTCTAATTCCATACCGGCATCACTGGCAGCACCAGCTATCCGGTATAGAAAAACTCCTCCAACAATTCCTCTACGTTCTTCTTTTTTCGTCACAGGAGCTGATGCAATATCATCGTGGACGCAAAAATGGCCAACGGCAATTCCTTCCGCTTTCAGTCTTTTTTCTGCCGCATCAAAATTCATTTTATCGCCCATGTAATTCCCATACAGGAACAAAATACCTTTCCCCGATTCCGCTGCCTTTGCAACCTGATAAATACTGTCCGCATCCGGAGAATTATATAAGTTTCCGCATATCGCCGCATCAGCAAGCCCCTGGCCCACAAATCCAATAGACATGGGCTCATGGCCTGCTCCGCCGCCGCATACCAGCACTACCTTGCCTTTCCGTCTGTTTTTGTAAAGGATCCCCTTTACCTGTGGATGAAGTTCATAAAAGTCAGGAAAAGCGCCTGCATATCCTTCCAGCATCTCCTCCACCTTGTAGGACGGAGTATTAATTAACTTTCTCAGCATAATATTTTCATTCTTTCTATAATTCTTCCCATTCATCTAAAAGAGCATACACAACATTTCTGACTCTTGGATGACAGTAATCCTGCTTTCCTCCGATTACAGGAAACGTCTGCTGCATGTAAGCCACTCCCAGATTTTTTTCCGGATCTGCCAAAAGATAGGTGCCATACATTCCGCACCATCCAAACTCTCCTACCGATCCATTACTTCCTGCTGCCTGGCAGTCCATCAGCGTTCTTCCGCACAAGCTCCACCCATATCCCTCATACCAAGGATAAGCATCTCTTGCCATAATCCGGAAGTCTTCCATCGGCTGCCCTTTTAAATGGTTTTTTCGCATCAAATCTACTGTATTCTTGCTGAGAATACGTTTTCCATTCCAGATTCCCCCCTGCCCCAACATTCCTGCAAACCGGATAAGGTCATCTAACGTGGAGTATAACCCAGCTCCTCCCAATTCTGCTTTTCGATGGCTCCGCTCCCGGATTAACGGTTCTGTTTCGTCGTGAAAAGGAACTTCTTCAGACAAATTGTATGGCCATGCCAGATTATCTTCCATTTCTCTGGTACAAACAAACCCGGTATGCTTCATTTCCAGCGGATCAAAAATTTCTTCTTTTAAGTATTCCCCAAATTTTTTTCCGGATACTGATTCTACCACTGCTCCCAGCACATCATATCCCATTCCATACTGCCAGTGAGTTCCCGGTTCAAACTGAAGCGGAATTTCACTGATTCTTTCTGCCAGTTCCATGGTGGACGGCGCATAAATATCGCCAATTTTTTCCAAATATTCACTGGCAGTAAAAGAACCCTTTCCACCATAGGGAATCCCTGAAGTCATCATCATGAGATCCTTTATCGTTATTGGTTTGCTGATTTTTCTGATAATCCGCTCATTGGCAGGATTAAACGTCTGATAAGAGCAGTCTCTGAAAAACGGAAGATAATTCCCCAATGAATCATTTAATAGCAGACGTCCTTCTTCATACAGCTTCATAATCGCCACTGAAGTTACATTCTTGGTACAGGACATGATTCGATAAACTGTATGTTCGTCTACCTTCTTCTGATCCTCTATCCGTGAAACCCCTCGGTATCCAGTATAAACAATCTTTCCTTTATAACTCACTGCCAGACTGCAACCAGGAACCCCTTCTGATATAAAATTCTCTAATAATTGATCTAGTCTTTCCCTCGCCACCATGTATCTATCCTCTTTAGCAACATTTCACCCACTGTTTCATTTTTTCGGAAGTCCGAATATCATCGCATACCTTTATGATTTCCCATGCATCCTCAAAATTCGGATTATAATCATAGTTCCTGCAGTATGCATTGACGATCTCATATGCCTGGAAAGACATATTGTCTGCTACTCCAACGCCAAATCCCGGAAGAACAGGAACACTGTTTCCATATGGATGCTCCGGTCCCATTAAAATATTACGGAATCCATTTGTTCGGTTATCTCCATCTTTTATGGAAAGCTGAAATACAGACGGATTCGCTCCCGACCACCGCATACTTCCTCTGGAACCCAGCACTTCAAAAGAAATATCCTCACCTGTCCCACTGTACGCATATGTCTCATAAAGAGAAGCAGTAATACCTGATTTCATCTGAGCCAGTACCAAAGCAAAACATTCTTCCTCATTTACCCGTTTCGACACTTCTCCCTTCCTGCCGTCCGGGTCTAATTGATAAGTCCTGGCTACTACTGCATCAAAATGGTCATCCAGAATATATCTGCACATATCCAAAATATGACTTCCAGAATCTGCGAAACCTCCTCCAGACGACTGCGGTCCTCTGTTGGCAATAGCACTTAAGCAATCCTGCACATATCTCCCATTGTAAAGATAAATGTCTCCAATCGTTCCTTCCTTGATCAGCTGTCTGGCAAACTCAACTGCCGGCCATCTTCTTTTGTTGAAACAAGTGGCTGTTCTTCCCTTATACTTTTTCACTGCCTGCAAAATTCTTTCTCCATCTGCTCTGTTTAACACCAGCGGCTTTTCACATGCCACGAATTTGCCTGCTTTTATACATTCTATGGCAATGTCCGCATGACTCGGCGCCGGTGTGCAGATATCTACAATATCAATATCTTCTCTTTCTAAAATCTCACGATAGTCCGTACAGTACTCCTCATATCCCCACAGCCTCGCTTTTTCTTCGGCTGCACCTGGAAAGGCATCACACAAAATTTTCTTTACCGGAGTAGCCTCAATATCCGGGCAGCTTACAGGTGCAAGGGACCAGGCTTTGGAATGTTCCTTGCCCATAAAGCCGCAGCCTATCAATGCAATATTCACTGTTTTTCTTTTTTCTGTCACATTCATCTTTACGTCCTCCATCTTTACAGTTCGTTTTATCTCACTTCTAATCCTTTGAGATGAAAAAGATAATCCCTTGATGCGGCAAGACTTTCAAACTTATCCGCATATTGTGTATAATCCTGCTCAATATACATGTAAGGTATACCAATCTCATTTGCCGCATCAATCACTTCCTGCCACTTAATAATGCCTTTACCAACCTCAATAAAATCTTCCGGCACTACCATTTCATATGCAGCAAACTTATTTTCATTTTCCCAGCTGACCAGTTCATCTTCCGGTAGCTCCTTTACAATATTGATAGAATCCAGTCTGCTAAACGGAAAATCTTTACAATGCATACACTTAATTTTGCTTCCAAGCTTTTTAATATTTTCCACCGGATCCACCAGTCCTCTTACGCCCCAGTATACATCCCAGTCAAACCCCACACTGTCAGGATCCGTATACTCTACCATCAGCTCCAGCACAGATTTTCCGTTAATTTTCTGCTGTTCGTGAAAATGATTATGATAAGTCCATACCATACCTGCATCCTGGCATCGTCTGCCCAGCTCATTATATGCTTCCATACGTCTCTTAAAAAATTCCTCATTCACAAACCAATCACCGGCAAGACCAATGTGGGTGCATCCCGCTTCAGCATACCAATCTATCACTTTCTGCATTTCATCATAGTCAAAGATCATATTTTTATGAAGTTCCGGCGTTTGAAGCCACAATATTCCACCCTGCAGCTTCATGCCATAATCCGAAAAAGCCCTGGCTGCCTCCTGGGGCGAAAGCCCCAGGCCCAGTCCATAATCTTCTTTTCCATGAAGTTTCGCAATCCATTCCACATAATGAAGTCCCAGGTTTTCCACTTTTTTCAAAGTCTTGTAAAAATCTTCATAAAAATCGTCCATTATCGTAAAACTTTCTATGCCAATCTTCACTTTTTCCGCCTTCCTGCCCTGTTCACAGGCTGTCTGTTTTCCATTTACTATTTATACTGCGCTACATTCTCTTTGGTAATTACTACACTGTCCGTATAATAATCTGTCTGTTCTACTTCCTCGCCGGCAACCTGACGCATAGCCAACTCCAGCCCTACTCCAATCATGGCGTTTGCATCCTGCAGAATACTGGCTGTCTGTTCCCCGTTCTCAATTGATGTACAAGCATCTGCCAGACCGTCAATTCCTACAAAAAGTTTTCCGTCCAGAGAATAACCGCCGCTCTTATACGCTTCGATGGCTCCCAGCACCATACCGTCATTTCCTCCGATTACTGCTCCAATTTCATCTCCATAGAGCTGCAGCCAGTCCTCCATTGTCTCCATGCCCGTAGTCTTGTCAAACTTACAATCCTGCTCTACAATAATTTCCAGATCTTCCCGTTCTTCAATAGCAGCTACCATTCCATCCCGACGTTCAAAACTAAGCTGGTAACCAGAATCTCCGTTCATCATGGCAATTTTTGTGTCATCCGGTGCATTATCTCTTACATAAGCACCTACCAGATATCCCATGTCATAATCTTTTGCAACTGTCGCGGCACACAATCCGTCTGCCGTAATATTAATGGAAACCACGACGATTCCTGCATCTTTCAGTCTCTGAATATATGGTTTTGTATCCGTTCCCGATAATACAGTAACTAAAACCACGTCTCCTTCTTCCAGCGTAGTCAGCAATGTTTCATAATTTGTAGCTTCCTTTTCCGGATCATTTTCACTGTCCAGCACAATACATTCCCAATCCGGATAATAGGTTTCCATCATTTCCGCAAACCGATTTCCCAGTTTTGTGCAAAAAGGATCACTGAGCGCTCTGCCCACATATACAGCCGTCCCGGGCTCCGTGTCAATCACATTCACTTCAGTCTCAGATACTGCCGTCTCTGTTCCAGGATCTGCCTCCTCTGCAAAAGCGGCAGATGCAAATACAAGCGCCAGAATACCTGTCATCATTAATGCGTTCCTCAGTTTTCTTTTCATCTTTCTTCTTCCTCCTTTAAATTTTATATTTTTCACATACCAGTAGATATGTGTTTTACACACAACTCAAGCGTTCTAATTTTTTCGCCTCTTTCCTCTCAAATCAATTACCACTGCCATAAGGATAATCAAACCTTTAAAAATATCCTGTACATAAGAATACACGCCCATAAGATTCAGAATATTTCCGATAATTCCTATAATAAACGCCCCGATTACTGTCCCCCAGGGGTTCCCTACACCTCCTGTAAAGGAAGTCCCGCCAATTACTGTTGCTGCAATAGCGTCTGTTTCATAGCCAAGTGCTGTGGTCGGCATACCAGAATTTACCCTGCTCACTGTCATAATCCCTGCCAGACCGCAAAGCATGCCACTGATTATATATGTAATAATAATTACCCTTCCTACATTTACACCGCTGGCATTTGCTGCTTCCTTATTGCCGCCCACTGCATAAATCCTTCTTCCATGAGTGGTATGATGCATGATAATATATATAACAATTGCCACAATAAACATTGCCACCACTATATACGGCAAAAATCCAAAAAATGTTCCCTGTCCAAAATTGCTGAATCCACTTTCCGGAACCACCGGCTGTCCCTTTGTCACTACATATACAAATCCTCTCACTACAAGATTTGAAGCCAGGGTAGCAATGAAGGGAGGCACATCCAGAAAAGCAATAAACAGACTGGCTGCAAAGCTTATAGCGCCGCCTGTAAGAATTGCTGCCAGAACCGCCAGCAACATATTTCCTGTAGACGCGTATACCATAATGCCGAAGATGCCACCTAACGCTGCAATAGAACCAACACTTAAATCAATACATCCCATAATAATGAGAAGCGTCTCACTGTAAGCCAAAACTGCTGTAACACTACTTTGGCGCAAAATATTAAATATATTTACCGGTTTTAAAAACTTATCGCTCAGGCAGGTACTGATTACAATAATCAATAACAAAATCAATATAATTCCCGTCAGTTCAAACCGTTCCTTCAGATTCCTGAACGCAGACCCTATCCTTTGCTTTTCTTTCATTTTTTCCTTCGCTCCCTTCCCTTCCTTTATTATTTCTCTGAGCGCAGCGTGTCCTTATACCATTGCATAATCTTAATTGGCTGCCAGGCGCATCACATTTGTCTGGGTCATCTCCTCCCTTGCCAGTTCCCCGGCAACGGTACCTTCCCGCATTACATACATTCTGTCGCACATTCCAATTAGCTCCGGAAGCTCCGAGGATACCATAATAATTCCTACCCCATGTCTGGCTATTTCCGTCATAATCTTATAAATTTCATATTTTGCGCCTACGTCTATTCCTCGCGTAGGTTCATCTAAAATCAGTAAATCAGGATTAGCTACCAAAATCCTTGCAAGAATCACTTTTTGCTGATTTCCGCCGCTTAAATTCACAATCAACGTTTTTAAAGACGGCGTTTTCACATTTAGTTCTTTTATCCTTTCAGCACATTCTTTTCCTTCCTGTCTATGTCTGATAAAAGTGAACCTTGAAAAATGTTTCAAATTCGGTAATGCAATATTCTCCTGGACAGACCGCATAGCCACACACCCATACCGCCGCCGGTCTTCTGAAGCCATTAAAATTCCCTGTTCTCCTGCGTCGGCAATGTTTTTTGCCTGAAATGATTTTCCTTTAAATATCAGCTGGCCGCTCTTGTGAGAATCCAATCCCACAACAGCACGCATAACCTCTGTCCTTCCCGCTCCCACAAGTCCTGCAAACCCTACAATTTCACCCCGGCAAATATGAAAATTCACATCATGAAATTTTCCCTCCGCAGTAAAATCTTTTGCTTCAAACAGTACCTCGCCTATAGGAATCTGTTCTTTTGGATAAGCATGATCTACTGGTCGCCCAACCATCAGCTCAATTACTTCATCCCTTGTAAATTCTTTTGTACTGCGTGTTTCAATCGTTTTCCCATCCCGTAAAACGGTGATATAATCCCCGATTTCAAAAATTTCATCCATCTTATGGGAAATATAAATGACTGTTACTCCTTTTGCTTTAAGCTTCTCAATCTTTTCGAACAGCCGTTTCGCATCCTTTTCCGACACCGCCGATGTCGGCTCATCCATGATGATAATTTTCGCTCCAGAGTAAGTAGCCTTCATAATTTCCAATAATTGAAGATCCGACACGGAGAGGTCTCTGATTCTTGTATAAGCCTTATATTGAACCCCCTCCTCCTTCAGCAGCTTTGTCATTTTTTCCCGAATTGTTTTCCAATCTACCCAGCCTCTAAACTTTTGCGGTTCGTTTTCCAGAAAAAAGTATTGTTCCGCCGTCATATCTGGAAAAAAATTCAGTTCCTGATGAATCATGGAAATTCCCATCTGAAACGCTGCTTTCGGATTTTCAATCTTCACTTCTTTTCCTTCCAGCAAAATACTTCCCTCATCCATTCGGTAAATTCCATCAAGAATTTTCATCAGCGTAGATTTTCCGGCTCCATTTTCACCGATAAGAATATGTGTTGTTCCCTTACGCACATCAATGCACACATCATCTAATGCTTTCACTCCTGGAAAACTTTTGCTGATATGCCGCAGGCTTAAAACATAATCCGATTCTCTCATTCTCTCTCCTCCCATAGCAGTTTCTTTACACAATATTCTGGGATAATTTATTTTGTCTGTCTCTTTAGTAAAAGTTTAACATTTTCAAGAAAAATCAAAACTCACTTCCTTTATATTGAGTGCACTTTTTCCAGAAGAAAAAGGCATAAAAAAAGCAGGCTCCGCTTTATGCAGTACCTGCTTGCTCTCAATATGTCTCTGTTTGTAAACTTTTTACACCAACAGCGCCGGAGTTCCCGGCGCTGTCTGTTTCCTATCCTTTACTTACTCTTTTATTCTACTTTCTCTCAAGCAGCGCTTTTGCCTTTTCGCAGATGCCCGCCGCATCCAGTCCAAGCAGCGTAAATACTTCTGCGTCTCCGCCGTTTGGTACGTCCGCATCAGGAATACCTGCAATTGTCATAGGCACTGGCTTGTTTGCCGCCAGCACTTCCGCCACAGCGCCGCCCAGACCGCCATAGATGCTGTGCTCCTCTACGGTCAGGATGCATCCGCACTCACTGGCCAGGCTGAGTACCGCCGCTTCATCCAGCGGTTTGATGGTGTGCATATCCAGAACGGTGGCATGGATGCCCTGCTCCTCTAAAAGCTTTGCCGCATCCAGAGCGCGGTAGACCATCTGGCCGCAGGCTATGATGCCTACGTCTTTGCCGTCGCCCCATTTTACGGCTTTACCAATCTCTACTTTCACGTCTTCAGGGTAGATCACCGGAACTGCGCCTCTGCCGATACGCACATACGCCGGAGTCTCGTCCTTAAGAAATGCGTCTACAAGACCTTTCATCTGATTTGCATCAGAGGGAATCTCCACAATCAGATCCGGAACCGCCCGCATCAGGGCAATGTCCTGCAGAGAGTGGTGTGTTGCTCCCAGGGCGCCGTAGCTGATGCCTCCGCTGATACCGATAATCTTTACATTGTTGTGGGAATACGCCACGTCCACCTTTACCTGTTCAGCAGAACGCATGCTATAAAAGCTTGCCGGGCCGATAGCGTATACCTTTTTGCCCATAGCAGCCATACCTGCGGATACCGTCACAGAATTTTGTTCTGCAATGCCCATCTCCACAAACTGCTCCGGCAGCTCCTCCGGATAGCTTCCAAGAGAGGCGGAACCTCTGGAGTCGGTGCATACCACAATGATATCCTTATCTTTCTTTGCTTCCTGCAAAATTTTTTCAGAAAACGCTCCTCTGCATGTTGCCTTTTCCATTACGCCAGCTCCTTTCTATACTCTGCCATATCTGCTTTCATCTTTTCAAACTGTTCCATCGTAGGCGTCTTGTGATGCCATCCTGCCTGGTTTTCCGCGCAGTAGAGGCCTTTGCCCTTTGTCGTATGCGCAATCACGCAAGTCGGTTTCCCTTCGGTTCTGCTTTCCAGCGCTTCCCTGATGGCATCGTGGTCATGACCGTCAATCTCGATTACCTGGAAGCCAAAGGCTTCTGCCTTTGCATGCAAATTTTCCAGAGGCATTACATCCTCGGTGCTTCCGCTGATCTGCAAATGATTCCGGTCGATGATCCAGGTAAGATTTGTAAGGCCAAATTTTGCTGCGGACATCGCCGCTTCCCAGTTACTGCCTTCTGCCAGTTCGCCGTCGCCGGTCAGAACATAGACACGATTGGACTTTTTGTTCATTTTCAGTGCCAGCGCCATGCCGGTTGCCAGTCCAAGACCATGTCCGAGGGATCCTGTATTCGCCTCCACGCCATTTACTTTCTTTGTGGGATGTCCGCCCAGCTTTGCCCCCAGCTTTCCAAACTGATCAAGCTCCTCCTGGGAAACATATCCGTAATAATTCAAAACCGCGTAATAAGCTTCCGCCGAATGGCCCTTACTCAAAACAAAGTAATCTCTGCCCTCCCATTTGGGATTTTTCGGATCGTGCTTCATAAGATCAAACAGATTCACTAAAACATCTGTCTCAGACAGATCGCCGCCGATGTGGCCGCCGTTTCCGCTGATAATGATCTCCACTGTTTTTTCCCGGATATCCGCTGCGCGCAGCATCAATTCCTTTTTCTTTTCTGCTGATAAACTCATATCCTGGCCCTCCCTGCCCTGTGTAAAACTTAATTTTAATGTTCCGATTTCTTTTTTCTAAGCTCATTATAGTGCTATATAAATCATTTGTCAATATCTTTTTTCGTTTTTTGTTCTTTTTATGTTCTTTTTCAAACATTTTTAAAATTTCCCGCTGGGCTTAGTGGGCGTTTTCGTTCTTTATCGCACATTTTTTCCTGTTTTTATTGCTTTTTGTTTGAAAATATTCTATACTTACCTTAAACGCAGACCGACACCACAGTGATAACCGAATTTCAGGAGGCACCATGAATCTTACAAGACACGCGAAAATTATTGAAATTATGGAAAAAAAGAATGTGATCAGCATAAAAGAACTGGCGGAAAAGCTTGGCTGTACCGAAATGACGGTCCGGCGCAATCTGGATGAACTTCAGAAAAAGGAATTTGTACGCAGGGAGCATGGTTACGCTTATCTGCTTTCCCCTGCCAAGTCCACGGATTACTATGTGGAGACCCAGGAAAATGCCCACGAAAAAAAGGCCATCGCCCATGCGGCTCTGACCTATCTCCAGCCCGGTGCCAGCATTTGTCTGGATTCCGGCACCACAATCCAGCAGCTTGTAGAACAGCTCCCGGAGGGGCTTCCTCTGTCTGTCATTACCCCCAGCCTGACTGCGGCCCTGTCTCTCTCCTCAAAGAAAGATGTGCAGGTGCTTCTTCCCGGCGGATTTCTCCACCACAGCAACCGCACGCTGCTTTTGGAAGATTCAAACGCACTCCAGAAGTATCAGGTAGATCTGGCCTTTCTTTCCTGCCGTTCTTTTCAGGTGCCGGGAGGAGCCTTCGAACACTCTCAGACCATGACGACTACCAAGCGCGCTCTGGCTTCCATCGCCAGCCGCCGCATCCTGCTGCTGGATCATTCCAAATGGAATGTCAGCTCCATCTGCAACAGCATCCCTTTAGGCGCCCTGGATATTATCATTACCGATAACAAAGCGCCGGAAAAAAGCGTGCGGGAAGCTGCGGCTCTCGGAAAGGAAATTCTGATTGTAGACCCTGCCAGCGCCTGCATAGAGGAACATTTCAACGCCCCGGAGAAGTAAGCTTATAGCCGATTTTTCAAGCAATTGGCGCTATTGATAATTTGAAAAATTCATGGTATACTATACCATAAAGTAGCGACGTAATTGTCATAAGTATGAGGTGGCCAAAATGATTAAACGAGATTCGTATTTAAATCGCATGATTCATAACATGTGGAACGGCGATGTCAAAGTAATTACCGGTATCCGCCGCTGCGGAAAATCGGTATTGCTGTTTGACTTATTTTATGAGTACCTTCTCTCACAGGGAATTCAGGAAGACCACATCATAAAAATTGAATTGGACCAAAGACGCTATTATAAATTCAGAAATCCAATTACACTTTGCGAATATGTCGAGGATCTTGTTGCAGAGAAAAAGACTGAGAAATTTTTCCTTTTCATTGACGAGGTTCAGCTCACCGCCAGGGTTATTGATAAAGAAAACGGTGGGATTGAGGTTTCTATTTATGATATGCTGAACGAACTCAAAGCATATAAGAATCTGGATGTATATGTGACTGGCAGTAACTCAAAAGGACTGTCTAAGGACATTGCCACAGAATTCCGTGGTCGTGCCACCCAAATCCATGTATTCCCTCTGTCCTTTGAAGAATTCTACTCTCATACAGGCGGTGATGAGCGAAAGGTTCTGGACACCTATATGCTTTACGGCGGCATGCCACGTCTGCTGGCATTAATAGATGAAAAGGATAAAAAGAATTACCTGTCCTCTCTGTACAGCGAATTGTATATAAAGGATATCGTAGAGCGTAATGGCATAGAGCGTGAGGATATTCTGAATGATATTCTGGATTTCCTTGCTTCACAGATCAGTTCCCTGACCAATCCTACAAATATTGCCAATACGCTTACCAGTATGAAGAACGAAAAGGTTAATTCCATTCTGGTTTCAAACTATGTACAGCACATCATTGATTCGTTTCTTATTTCGATGGCAAAGCGCTATGATGTGAAGGGAAAAACCTATTTTAAATATCCGAACAAATACTACTACACGGATATCGGCCTTCGTAATGCCCGGTTGAACTATCGGCAGTACGACCCCGGCCACATTATGGAGAACATTATTTACAACGAACTTCTGCGCCGGGGATATTCCGTTGATGTTGGTGTTGTGACCGACCGTACCGATGGTGCAAATACACAGAGAGAAATTGACTTCGTTGTAAACGATGCAGATAAAAAAATCTACATCCAGTCAGCTTTCCAGATGGATACAGCTAAAAAAGAAGCCTCTGAGCTTGCATCATTAATGCTGACAAAAGACTTTTTCAAAAAAATCATTGTCCGCATGGATATTCCTCATAACTTCTATGACGACAACGGAATTTTCCATTGCAATCTGATTGACCTGCTGCTTGGTCGTGTAGAATTATTTTAATAATCAGCCAAATGGAACATCAAACCAGTCACCCGAAAAATAGCCCCGCTTCACAAAAATCAAATACGGGAGAGAGGCTTGTTTTTAAGAAACTCAGCGCCTTCTCTCCCGCACATTTCAGTCAATTTTTCACTTTAGAGACCTCATTTTCAGCCGCCGGCATTTGGATTTGCCCGCTCGCAGCTTTATGCCTGCTCTATGTACACTGCATTATCCGGCCCGAAATGCTGCAGAATTACCATAGGCTCCACCTGGCTGTTGTTCACAATACGCACGCCTTTGTCCGCGCTGTCTTTACTTACAAAATATTCATCCGCAGTCTGATCGCCCACGCGCATCATGTTGACTGCCTCCGCATGGAAACCGCCGAATTTTCCGAAGCCCTGCACAATAAATGCGCCGTAGGCAGCCTTATCTTTCAGCACCACCTCGCTGCCCGGAAGAATGGTCACTTCCTTGGCGGTAATGTAGTCATTTCCATAGCAGACCCATTTCTCAATCAGTCCCTCCTGCGTCTTCGGAAGCTTTACCGGAGGACGGAAATACGTTTTCTTAAAGTCGGGATCAAAGTTTGCTTCCCAGTCAATGGCGTTCATGATGTAGTCCACTTTATTTTCTTCCGTTTCCGGAACAATATCATTTCTGTAGTTCTCCCCGAACACTTCGCCGCACACCACATTTTCCAGCACGCAGTTTAAGTCGGTTCCCCACTGGGGTTCGTAAGTCAAAAGGGAGCCCGGCGCATGAAGTACGCCCGCCGGAATATACCATCCGGTGCCGATTTCCAGATCAAAGGCCCTGGAAAGGCTGGTAATATGAGTGTCGTAGTCACTGTAGTGGGCGATACATTCTCTGACCTGTTCCTTTGTCACATCAGAGTTGAAGCCCATATAAGTAGACGGGCGGCGGCCCACGTAATTATTCAGCTGCGGCGGAAAATAATAGCACTCCGGCTTCGCCTGGCACCCCACGTTCTTCGCAACGCCTGTTTCTGGATGGAAGTGGAAATACAGCGGCGTCTCGTAATCAAAGATCTTGGAAAATACCGGAAACGTTCCGTATTTTTCCTGCAGTTCGCTGCCAATCAGTTCTTCTTTCAGCTCCGCCACCGCGTCCCTGAACAGAAAAGTTTCTCCGTTCTCCGAGATTACATAGCTCAGGCCCTGATCCGGGCGCTTCGGATTCTTGCTGCGGGTGTTGTGTACCGCACAGAACCACCGCTCCATAATGGTTCCCGAGTCTGCGCCGAATTTGAAATAATCATCTGGATGAATTTTTAAACGGCGTCCCGGCGCGCCGAATTTTACAGGAATAAAATTTGGCACCATTTTAAAAATACCGTTTCCAGCTTTAAATGTTTCGCGAATTAAATTTTCCATAGTTTTGCTCCTTTCGCCCTTCCTGGGATATATTTTTTGACGTCTGACGCATAGCCGAATGACTGCCTATTTTGAAGAATAGCGGTCAATCATGGTTGCAATCAGAACGATCACGCCAATCGCAAAAGTCTGATAGAAGGACTGCACGTTCAGAAGCGTCAGCCCGTTATTGAGCGTCTGAAGAATCAGGCATCCGATAATAGTTCCGACGATACTGCCCTTGCCTCCTGCCAGGGACGCTCCGCCAATGGCGGCCGCCGCAATCGCATTCATTTCATATCCGTTTCCCGCCTGGGGATCTGCCGCTCCCAGCCTTCCAAGAAAGATCACTGCCGCCAGCGCGCTGCAGAACCCGCTGAAAGCATACGTCATGATTTTCATTTTCGCCGTATTAATGCCGGAGAGCCTGGTCGCCTCCTCGTTTCCGCCCAGGGCGAACAAGTACTGTCCGAATTTAAAGTATCTCAGAACAATCAGCGCCGCAAACGCCAGAATCAGCGAAATAATAATCGGAAGCGGAATTAATCCGTTCAGGGAATTCATGAAATTTACGTAAGCGCTGGAAAATCCTCGCACCGGAAGGCCGTCGGAAATAATCAGCGTAATTCCCCGGTAGGCGCTCATAGTGCCCAGCGTGACAAGAAAGGGCTGCAGCTTCATCTTTGCAATCATCAGTCCATTCAGTCCTCCAAGCAGTACCCCCGCCGCCAGTCCGATCAGCACCGCCACAGCCGGCGTCATCCCGCCGTCCATGATTTTTGCAATAATCATACCGCTCAGCGCCATCACAGATCCCACCGAAAGATCGATTCCCCCGGTAATAATTACGAAGGTCATGCCCACTGCCACGCAGAGGTTAATTGCCGCCTGCTGCAAAATATTCAGGAAATTGCTGACAGACAAAAATTTATTCGTCAGCATGGTAAAGATAAGCATCAACGCCAGTAAGCTGGCAACGATCCCAAACTTTCTTGAGACATTTGGATTTTTCAATAACTTTTTCACTTTGTTCAGCCTCCTACCGCATACTGCATAACATCATTTTCGGTTGCTTCTCTGCCGGAAAGCTGGCCGGTCATCTTTCCTTCATACATCACCAGAATCCGGTCGCTGAGCTTCAGTACTTCCGGAAGTTCTGAAGATATCAGAATAATGGATTTGCCATCGTCCGCCAGACGCCGGATCAGCTCATAGATTTCGTGCTTTGCATTTACGTCGATTCCCCTTGTGGGCTCGTCCAGAATCAATATCTCCGGCTCTACATTCAAAGCTTTCGCCACCACAATTTTTTGCTGGTTGCCGCCGGAAAGCTGGCTTGTCCGAAGATGGTTATCCTTCGGATGCACGTTCAGCTTGTCCGTAATTTCTTTTACCTGCCGATCCATATAAGAAAAATTCAAAACACCGTTTTTCCTGTATTTGTCCAGGTTGCTCAGCGCCACGTTGGCTGTATTTGTAAGCCCCGGAACAAATCCCTGCAGTTTCCTGTCCTCCGGAATCAGCATAATGCCGTTATCCATGGCGTCCTTCGGGCAGGTGATTGCCGTTTTCTTTCCTTTCAGAAAAATTTCTCCGCTCTTTACTGTGTCCGCGCCGAAAATAGCTCTTACCAGCTCCGTCCTGCCGGCGCCCACCAGTCCCGCCAGCCCCAGAATCTCGCCTTTTTTCAGGCTGAAACTAATATTTTCAAATCGATCATTGCCGCCTGTAAGATTTTTTACTTCCAGAATCGTGTCTTCGCTTACAGGTTTATCCGTATGATAGTTCTCGCTGCCGATATCCCGGCCAACCATCATCTTCACCAGCGCAGGCGAATCTACCTCGCTGACATTTACCGTGTCGATGTACTTTCCGTCTCTGAAAACAGTTACTCTGTCACAAATTTCAAAAATTTCATCCATTCTGTGGGAAATATAAATAATCGATTTCCCCTGCCTCTGCAGCTCCTTTACAATCTTAAAAAGCTCGTCAATCTCCTTGTTGGTCAGACTGGCAGTGGGCTCGTCCAGAGCCAATACGCTAAAGTCGTTCAGCAGTGCCTTGGCAATCTCCACCATCTGCTGCTGCGCAGTGCTCAACGTTTTTGTAATCACACTGCTGTCAAATCCTGCATGGAGCATTTTCAGCATTTCGTTGGACTTCTTTTCCATCTCTTTAAAATTGATGGTTCCAAACCTGCCCGTGATTTCATTTCCAAGAAACATATTCTGCGCAACGGAGATTTCCGGGATAAGCTGCAGCTCCTGGTGTACCTTAACTATGCCCTTCTCCTTGGCCGCCAGGGGCGTCCTAAACTGCACCGCCTCTCCGTTCAGATAAATTTCGCCGCTGTCCTGCCTGTAGTTTCCTGACATAATATTTAAAAATGTACTTTTACCTGCGCCGTTTTCTCCCACCAGCGCATGGATCTCACCTTTGCGCAGTTCAAAGTGGACGTCGTCTAACGCCTGTACCGCCCCGAAACTTTTGCTGATATGTTCCATCTTCAAAATAATTTCATTAGATAAATTCATTTCCCCACCCGCGTTCTTAAATAAATATTGAGGCCAAAAGCTGCTTAAGGCGCGCACTGCTCGGCTCACAGCTTTACAGTCCGCGCCTTACACCTATTCCTACCGCTGTCTCTCCTCTGATGTCATTCTTTTATGGTGATACGCCTGAAACCAGCATACAGCAACTTACTTATCAAATTCTGCCGCGTTGTCTGCATCGACAACTTCGATCGGAGTACTTACCACACGCGGGATCTCCTGTCCGGCCATCAGTCTTAACGCCACTTCTACCGCAACCTCGCCGTTTACTGCGGGGAACTGGTCAACCGTTGCATTCAGCTCTCCTGCATGGATGGATTTGTATGCGTCGCCTGTTCCGTCCACGCCGATTACAACAACTTCGCCCAGTTTGCCGGCAGCTCTCAGAGCTTCCACTGCGCCCAGTGCCATGTTGTCGTTGCAGCAATAGATAGCTGCGATATCGTCGTTCTGTGTCAGGATATCCGTTGCAACGTTCATACCTTTTTCCATTTCGTAATCTGCCGGAACGCTGGCTACAACTTCGATATCAGGATAGTTTGCAATCTGCTCGTTAAATCCGTTTACACGCTGGATAGAGGTAAACGTACCGGAAACGCCTTCAATAATCGCAACTTTACCGGCCTCGCCGATTTTCTCTGCGATATAATCCGCCGCTTTGTGTCCGATTTCAATCTGCAGGCCGCCGACAAATACGTCCGCATCCGCCACATACTCGCAGTTTGCATTGACGATAGGAATACCGCTTTCCTTCGCCGTGGCAACCGCAGAGTCAAGACACTCGTTTGTCAACGGGGAAAGAATCAGCGCGTCGTATTCATTCTGAAGCATGGTCTCTGCGATAGAAAGCTGTCCGGCAGTATCTGTTTCTGTTCTGGTCGCCTGGATGTCGATTGAAGCTCCGTTTTCTTCCGCATAGGAGGTCATACCGTCTCCAAGAGCCAGCCAGAACTCGTTTGCCTGATTTTTCAGGATACCGCCCATGGAAATTTCCTCCGGCAGTTCCAGATCCGCAACGGGACCGAACTGTTCTTCCAGCTGGTCATAGGGAATGGTATCCGTCTCGGTGTCCGGATTGAAGGATTCCTCAGCCATTACGCTTCCTGCAATCATGGTGGCTGCCATAGCCGTTGTCAGAATCAGGGATACTAATTTTTTCTTCATAAGTGTTCTCCTTTCACTTTTTTCTTTAAATATAAAAACGTTTTTATATTTAATTTTTATTATACACTATAATTTTTCTATTTCAATATGATATTTTAAACAATATTTTATTTTAGTTTTTGTGCATTTTTTCTAAAATTTTAATATCAGTTTTTTCTTTAAAGAAAAACGTTTAAACATTTTTGCAAATTTTTGTGCCACAGTCTCTGTTCCAGCCCGCAAAAACAGCCGGAAGATTTTCCAAAGAAAACCCGCCCGGCTGTTTGCTAAGCTCTTTTATTCCTTTCGTGGTCTATGCCTCTCTGGTATACAGGCTGCTGTCCCGTACCTGCAGTTCCGGCCGGAAATACAGGTTCTGGTAGTCCCCACGGCTTCCTCCAAGCCTTGCCATCAGATGTCTGGCCGCTTCTGTCCCCATCATATTCTCTTTCATATCGAAGGAGGTAATTCCCAAAATTTTACAGATGTTCAAATTGTCCAGCCCGGTCAGGGCAATATTTTTGGGGATTTTTCCCCCCAGATCAGAGACAGCTTCCCAGCACCCAATCGCCTGAAGGTCGTTAGAAGCACAGATTGCTGTCGGCCGTTCCTGCATCTGATACAGTATCCTTCCGCCGCTGTATCCGCCCATCTGCGTCCAATCGCCCCAGTATACATACTGCTCCCGGTATTCAATGCCGGAGTCCTTCAGCGCATCCCGGTAAGCTTCAAAACGCTGCCGGTAAACTTCCGTATCCTTTCTTCCCGCCAGATAACCGATTCTTCGATGGCCAATTTTAATTAAATGGCGCACTGCCGAATAAATTCCGCTGTATACGTCAATTGAAACCGTATCAAATCCATATCCCTTTTCTGCCCAGAGATGATTGCACATGCCAAGCAGAACCACAGGCTGCGAGCAGCGTTCAATCTCCCCAAGCAGCACAGGATCATAGGAAAAATGAACCATAATCAACCCGTCCACTACCCGTTCCTGCAGAAGCTTCACAGCATGGAGCTCTCCCTCCATCTCGCCGTTGGTATAGTACAAAAGCAGGGAATACCCCAAAGCCTTGATTTCGTTCTGAACTCCCTCGATCATGCCAAAATAGATTTCGTTTGATGTATCAGGAATGGCCAGCATAACCAGTTTGGTCTGGCTCGTTTTCAAAATCCGCCCGGCACGGTTGGGAACATAATTTAATTCCTTTGCCGCCCTTAAAATTTTTTCCTTCGTCTCCTGTTTTACATACCCCACCGAGTTAAGCGCATGGGAAACGGTTCCCACCGATACGCCTGCCAGCCGGGCTACATCTGTAATAGACGCCTGTTTACGCACCGTCTCTTTTGTTTTTGTTATTGTATCCTGCAAATTGTTCTCCTCCAAGCCGCCGGTATCTGCATGATACCCAAGACCCCGCACGGCGACTCAAACTTTTTGCCGAAATTATATCATTCTTTTTTATAAAAATCTATAAAAATTTTTATGTTTTTTTGAAAAAATGCAAAAGTTGGACACTCTCATATCGAGCATCCAACCTTGAAAATCTGCGTATTTTGTTATCCACTTCCTATTCGAAAAACGTTTTTATAACACTTCTTCCAGTTTAATCCAGGCGTCCAGGCCATCCGGCGCGTCCGGATTCACCCGCCTGCGCATCGCTTTTTCATAGGTGAGACGCTGGATTCCATACATCATAAACAGAGCCGCCGCCCGGCTATCCAGTTCCTTTGGCAGATTGATGCAGATCTCCTCCCCGACTTCCCTGTCCATTCCGCAGTCAAACACCACGCAAAGAGCGCCCTTTTTCTGTATATCTTTTATCAGCTCCTGCAGAAGCTTTTTATTCTGCCCGGCTGCAAATACAATCACAAGCGTATCTTTATTCACCATCACCATGGGACCATGCCTTACATCCAGCACATGGTAAAAATTAGAGTTCATCTGGCAGATTTCTTTAAAGGCCAAAGCGCCCTCCTCCGCCAGTCCCGCCACGCTGCTGTCCGCCAGGACTACCGCATGGTTCCAGGCATAGCGGCCGATATCCTCAAATACCGTATCGTATGTCCCGCAGTATTTCTCAAAAAGCTTTGGCGCCCTTTCCAGGCTGGAAATGATCTTTTTCTCCTTTACGCAGAGGGCCGCTGTTAAAAGCAGCGCCGCATAGAGATTTGTAACCGTTCTGGTCTGGCAGACTGATGCGTCAAAGCACCAGGGAAGCTCCACGTCGAGATCACTCAGGGCAGATATCTCTGCCTTTTCCACAGCACAGTAGGAAACACATCCCAGAGCTCCCATCTCTTTGGCTTTTTTCACCGCCATAATAATCTCGCTGGTGCTTCCGGAGCGGGAAATCGTAACCACCAGAGCGCCTCTGACTGCTTTCGCATAATCCTCAGGCTGTACAAGGAAATCCCCCGCCGGCACAGGATATGAGGGAATCCCCGCCAGCTGCATCAGCTGCGCCGCCATGGATTTCGCCAAAAGGTAGCTGGAACCCGAACCGAAAATCACTGTTTTTTTCGCCCCCATAAATTGTTCCGTCAGCGGCGCCTCCATCTCCTTTACTTTTTTTACTGTCTTTTCCAGAGCAAAAAACTGGTCTTTTATTTCATTCAGTATGATATACATTATTATATCCTCCAATATCTGTTTTACTGGCCGCGATTTCGCCTCAGTCCGTCCAGGGCAAATTTTGCCGCTCCCGCCAGTGCCGCATCGTTTCCATAGGCCGCCGCCAAAAGCGGAATGTGTTTCACATAAAGATTTCCCAGAGAAATATAAGTCTGCTTCATCTCATCCCACCATATTTCACGGGTATCAATCAGGCCGCCGCCGATCAGCAACGCATCCGGATCAAAGGCATTTGCCAGATTCACAAGGCAGACCGCCAGATCCTCCGTAAATTCTTTCAGAATTTCCCCTGCCAGGCTGTCCCCCTGCGACTGCCTTTTAAAGAAATCATATCCCGAAGAAATTTTGGTCTCTGCCCCCTGCTTCATTCCCACCCTTTTCCCAACGTCATCCGCTTTAGCTACCCTTTCATTATACCGTTGCCAGAGAGCCGTGCCTGAAAGATATTGTTCCGCGCACCCTCTCTGCCCGCAGGCGCAGAGGCGCCCGCCGTTATGCAGAATCATATGGCCAAATTCGCCCATACCACCCCTGCTGCCGTCCAGGAGTACGCCGTCATAAAATACGCCGCCTCCCACGCCGGTTCCCAGGATCAGCGCCAGCACTTTTTGGTAATTTTTTGCAGCTCCAAGCCAGACTTCCCCCAAAAGCCCGGCCCGACAATCGTTTGTTACAAATACTGGTTTTCCAAACTCCTGCTCCAGTATCTTTTTGATTTCCAATCCAATATAATCTTTATAAATCTCTACCGCATAAAGCACTTTTCCGCTGTGTTCCTCGATGCGCCCGCCGGCGCCGATACCCACAGCCTCATACTCTGCGTCCTTGCCCAGCTCCCTTATGATGCACCGATAGGCATCCATGATAGACCCGCCGGTGCGTCCCGTATTCGGCAGCCGCATTTTTTTCAAAATTTTTCCCGATTCATCCATCAGGGCACCGGCAATTTTCGTTCCACCCGTATCAATCCCGATTACCGCCAATTCATGTCACCTCACTGCCGCTTTCCGTCACAGATACTTCTGAATATTGTTTACAATTTTCTGCGTGATGATCTGAGGTCTTGTAATTCCTGCGCCGATTACCACATTGTGGGCTCCTGCCTGAAACGCTCTGGAAGCCAGTGTATCGTCCCAGTATCTTCCCTCCGCTACCACAGGAATTTTCACTTTCTGTGTAAGGGCAGCCACCAGCTCGATATCAGGATCCTGCAGCTCAATAATTCTGTTATCCTCATAGTTACGGGTATACTCTGTATAGCCCGCCAGAGTGGATGATACCAGGTCGCATCCTTCCGCCTCCGCCGCAATTCCCTCCTCAAGGGTAGACACGTCTCCCATCAGAAGAATATCGGGAAATTCTTTTTTAATCTGGCGTATAAGCTCCCGGGCAGTTTTTCCCTCAGGTTTCGGCAGTTTTGTCACATCCACCGCCACAATTTCGGCCCCTGTCATATAGACACTTTCCACATCCCGAAGGGTTGGCGTAATATAGCTCCAATATCCGGGATATACATGTTTAATCAGACCCACCACCGGAATATGTACCAGTTGTTTTGAGGCCAGAATATCGGCAACGCCGTTGATGCGTACCCCTACCGCTCCGCCCATCTGAGCTGCCAGCGCAAACCTTCCGATAATGGAACTTTCCCGCATCGGCTCCTCAGACGTTGCCTGACAGGATACAATCAATCCTTTTTTTAGTTCTTCTATACGCATAGTTCGTCTCCTTTTCTTTTTTCCTGATTATGCCGTCTTCTGAGATTTCATCTGGCTCAGTTTGTCATAGCTGATAGCCAGCAGCAATACGGCGCCCTTTACCACGCGCTGATAGTAATCGGAAATATTCATCAATACCATGCCGTTCAGCACAACCCCGATTAGCAAAAGTCCTACAATTACATTCACAATCTTTCCTTCGCCTCCGGTGGTACTCACACCGCCCAATACGACCGCCGTGATGATGTCCATATCGTAATTTTCGCCGGCCTTTGGCTGGCCGCTGTTTACACGGCTTAACAGCACGATTCCTGCCAGCGCTGCCAGAAAACTGCACAGCGCATATACGCCGTAATAGATTTTCCGTATGTTTACACCGCTTAATCTGGATGCTTCGCGGTTGCTTCCCACGCCGTAAATATATCTTCCAAAGGCGGTATGTTCCAGCAGGAAATACCCAAAGATAAAGCACACGATCATAATGATAACCGGTACGGGAATCGGGCCCAGATATCCCTGTCCTATCACCGTAAAGGATTCCGGGAGACCATAAACCGGAAGGCCGCCGGAGATAATATAGGCCACGCCCCGGAGCACCGTAGATACGCCAAGGGTAGCGATCATCGGCGGCAGATTGATTTCAAATACAAAGAATCCGTTGCATATGCCAATCACAAGCCCCAGTATCAGAGAGAGCAGCACCGCCAAAGCCGGATGTATGCCCTGATTAATCATCATAGCGCAGCCCACAGACGCAACGCCCATGACTGCTCCCTGGCTGATATCGATTCCTCCTGTGATAATTACCATCGTAGCCCCCACTGCGGCGATTCCGTTTACCGCCACCTGCCGCAGCACGTTAAATATATTTGTGGAAGTAAGAAAGCCCTTTGTTGTCACAGAAAAGAAGATCAGCATAGCCAGCAGGGCAATCCAAATGGCAAACTGCGACATATTATGCCGCTTTTTATCAGATTTTTGACCGTTCATAGAAAGATTCCTCCTTGAAGTCGTTAATAGCAAAATTACAATGTAGCCAGGTACAGGATCTGTTCCTGGGTGGCTTCCTCTCTGGACAGCGTTCCCTTAATCTGCCCCTCGTGCATTACCAGAATCCTGTCGCTCATTCCCAAAAGTTCCGGCATTTCCGAGGATATCATAATAATGGATTTCCCACTTTCCACAAGCTCCCGCATCAGCAGGTATATCTCTGCCTTTGCTCCTACGTCGATGCCTCTGGTAGGCTCGTCAAAAATCAAAATGTCCGAGTCGGTAGCCAGCCATTTTGCAAGAACAACCTTCTGCTGATTCCCGCCGGAGAGGGTTCCCGCCTTCTGGGATTTATCATATGCTTTGATGTCCATGGCTTTCATATACTTCTCTGCCATTTCTTTTTCTTTCTTAAAATCAATGACGCCTGCTCTGCAGACCTTATCCATACTGGCGTAGGTCGTATTGTAGTCAATCGGTTTGTTCAGAAGAAGCCCCTGATTTTTCCTGTCTTCCGTGATCAGTCCGATTCCGTTCGAAATTCCATCCCTGGGCGATTTGATTTGAAGCTTCCGGCCATTTTTCGTGACGGTTCCCTTTGTCACCGGATCCGCCCCAAAAATTGCTCGAACAAGTTCCGTCCGCCCGGCACCTACCAGCCCGGCAATTCCAAGGATCTCTCCTTTTCTCAGCTCAAAACTGCAGTTTTTTATCCGATGGTTCGTCAGATTTTCCACCTTCAAAATACACTCACCCGGCTCGGATGAAGGACCCGGATAGTCCTGCCCCAGTTCCCGTCCCACCATATAGCGGATCATGCTCTGCTTATCAAGTTCCTCCACCGGCAGCGTAACAATATATTTTCCATCCCGCAGCACGGTCGCCCGATCTCCAATTTCAAATACTTCCTCCAGGCGGTGCGAAATGTAAAGTATTCCTACGCCCTTTTGCTTCAGTTTTTTTACAATCTCAAACATCTTGTCGATCTCAGAGTTTGTCAATGGCGCCGATGGTTCGTCCATGATCAGAATTTTAATATCCTCCGACAGCGCTTTTACAATTTCCACAATCTGCTGTTCCGCAATGGACAGCCTGGAAACTTTCATCTGCGGATCTATTTTTACCCCAAGATCGCATATGATTTCTTCACAGCGGCGGTTCATTTCCTTTTTGTCAAGAAAGATTCCCTTTTTCAGTTCTTTTCCATAAAAAATGTTCTCCGCCACTGTCAGTTGAGGCATCAGATTCAGCTCCTGATAAATCACCCCTATTCCCAGCTGTTTTGCGTAGGACGGCGAGTTATTCTCCACCTGTTTTCCTTCAAACCAGAACTCTCCGGAGGTCGGTTTATGCGCTCCGGTGATAATTTTTATCAACGTCGATTTTCCGGCGCCGTTTTCCCCCACCAGAGTGTGCACCTCTCCCTTTTTGATATCAAGTGAGACATCGTCCAGGGCTACTACGCCCGGAAATTTCTTCGTGATATGTTTTAATTCCAGGATTGTCTCCGCCATAATTTCACCTGCCTTATCCTTGTTTATCCCGATAAATGGCTCAAAAAGGGTATAAAAAGAGCCGGCGCGAAGGAACCCGGCGGTTCCTTCTCAAAACCGTTCTGATGCGCCGCCTCTTTTTTTCCTGTTTACATAAAACGTCATGTTCCTCTTATATCGTTTCCTACATTCACGCTTTATTTATATTCGTCAATATTGGAAGCGTCTACCACTTTCATGGGAACCTGAATCGTTTCCTCGATGGGCCCGTTTTCCATAACCTCCAGCAGGCTGTCCACGAACAGTTTGCCTGTCTCATAAGGCTGAATGTCTACCGTTGCTCTGTAAATGCCGCCTTCTTTAATCTTATTCAACGCCTCGTCAATTGCATCCAGTCCGCCGATAAACACGCGGTCGCTGTCCTTTCCTGCTGCCATCATCGCTTCATATGCTCCCAGAGCGCCTGCGTCGTTTACACATACCACAACTTCCACATCCGGATTTGCCTGAAGAATATTTTCCATATTGCTCATGCCTTTTTCTGTGCTGTTCGCGCTCTGACGGGCCACGATCTCTGCATCCGGCGCTACGCTCAGGATACCTTCCTCGATACCGTTGCCGCGGTCAATAATGGATTCCAATTCAGGATAATCAAAAATCGCTACCTTTGCCTGTCCGTCCAGTTCATCGCGGATCCACTCACCCGCTCTCTCGCCGATCATAAAGCCATACTCATACTCCGGAGGTGTGATAAACGCCTCGCTGCCCTCTACCAGCTGATTTCCCGAAATCACATGAATACCGGCTTCCTGCGCTGCTTTTACAGATGGAACAAGCGCGGTCTGATCGATCGGGCTTACGATAATTCCCTGGATACCCTCCGATATAAAGTTCTCGAAGGCCGTTACCTGATTTGCAATATCTCCTTTGCCGTCATGAATGTTCACTTCAATTCCCAGCTCGTCGCAGCGGTCCTGCACACCGTTTGCAACTTCCACAAAGTAAGTGTTGGTAAGATCCTGACAGGTATAAGCGATTTTTACGCCCTCATAATTCTTTGATTCTTCTTCCGCCAGAGCTGCCGTTCCAATGACAGAAGCTGCCAGTGATACAGTAATCATAGTTCCCAGTAATTTTTTCCTCATAATCTTTAATACCTCCGTTTGATGTCGGGAAGCCCCCGCGCCAGGTATCATTTCAGTTCCACAGAATAACTGTACTGCTGTCCTTTATAATATCGGTAATTATACTCAATCAGCCTTTCCTGACAGTAAGTTTTGCGGCCTACTTTCAAAGACGCCTGCCCACGCTTCATATTCAGCAGCTCCGCGTCCCTGTCCGAGATGATTTCCGCATAAAAATACTCTGTGGCTCTCTCCGGAACAATACCCTTGTTAGTTAGTACCTGATACAGTGAATTATTGTCCAGTTCCTCTTTTGTCAGCCTGCTGCAGACAGTTAAGGGAATAAAAGAGCGATCCAATGCGATAAGTCTGTCGTCCGCCTTTCTCAGTCTCTTTAAGTAATGCACCTTATCACCCTTTTTGATTCCCAGATTTCCGCTGATAAACTCGTCGGCCTCAATCACCTCCAGTTTAACAATCACCGAGGAGGGTACCATGCCTTTCTTCTTAACCTCCTCCGAAAACGAATAGAAGTTTGACAATTGATGTTCGATCTTACTGCCCTGGACAAAACTGCCACGACCCGGAAGTCTGTTTATGTACCCGTCCTTCACCAGCTCGTCCAGCGCGCGCTTTGCAGTAATACGACTCACATCATACATCTCGCACAGCTCATTTTCAGAGTAAATTCGGTCGCCCTTCTTCAGTTCTCCGGCTTCAATCAGCCCCTGGAGCTTTTCTTTCAGTTGAAAATAAATTGGAATCGGACTCATCTTATCAATCATATCATTCACCTTCTTAAACGTATTCTGGTATATTGATATACTTGATATATCAATATACTAACAGCATGACATAACAATGTCAAGCATTTTTTGTATTATACCAAACCACGCGCTGAAATTACAATAGAGAATCGTCCTAAAACGCCAGTACTGCCGGCACCATCAGAATGACCAGCACCACCAAAAGCATCAGTACCATAGGCATCAGAAGCCGGGTGCCCGCTTCCTCCCCCAGTTTTTTGGCAAGCTGCCGGCGTTCCTCCATAGAGGATGCCGCCAGTTCCTGAAGCAGCTTTGCAAGGCCCTCTGATCCCTTCTGAAGATTGGTCGACAGCATAACGCCCAGTTTTACATAGCATCCCTCCTGGCAGCGCCTTCCAAAGTTTTCATAAGCGCGGGCCTCCGGTATCCCGCTTCGCATCTCATAGCAGGCAGCCAGCATTTCCTCATAGGCATAGCGCACCTCCCGATTCTGCCGGTCTCGGTAATCGAAGGCAATTTTAAAAAAAGTATTCTGCATTGTCAGCCCTGAATTTAAAAGCATACTCAGCTTAAAAAGCAGGTCGGAATAATCCAGTATCAGCTGTCGCCGCCTGCGCTGTTCCTGTTTTTCCACCTCACGTTTTCTTCCCATCCAGACCGCAATCGCCGCCGCTGCCGTCAGCATAAGGCAAATCCCTGCGCCGGAGCTGCCCGGTATCTTCCAGATGATTCTGCGGCCGTCTATGCTTTCCGGCAGCTGTATCTTATCTTTTTCAGCGCTTTCCTGGTCAGCCTTTTCCACCTCTTTTTTCAAATACACACCCAGCTTCCCCGCTTCATCATACACAGGAGGCAGCAAATGAAGCGCACATTCGTAGATTGCTTCCTGCCCCTCACAATCCAGCAGGGCCTTAAGCTGCAGCAAACTGCCGTCTTCTTCCAGCTCCTCTTTTATATATCCGTCCTCATCCAAAAGCCCCGCGGGATCCTGTCCCCACTGCACCTTTACCCTGCCCTCCTGAAGCTCCTCCGGCAGATTTACTTTCTCCCGCACTTCATCTGCGGAGGGATTATCCCCTAAGAGCACTTCTTCAATCTCTTTTATGGCTGCCTTCAAAAGCTCCTGCTTTTCCTGCGCGGTATATTTTCGTTCCGCCAAAAGGAGCTCTATTTTTTCCGTATACTCCTCGTCCCCAATCTGCGCCAGAAGTTCCTGCCGCCGTTCCCCTTCTCCCTTTGAAGGGCGCGCAAGTTCCGGCTTTTCCAGAAAATGGTTCTGACACAAAAAGACCGTCTGCAGCAAAACTGCCCCGCAGATTCCTGCTGCGGCTACCATCATTGCCTGCGCCAGCCGTTTCACCTCAAATTCCTGTTCCTCGGAACGTTTTTCCTGTATTCTTCCCACTCTTTTCAGCAGCGCATAGGCCGCTCTGTAAAAAATCTTTTTCATTCGTTCTGCACCTCTACACCTCGATACTCACAATCTTTTTTCCCCAGGCCCAGGCGGCAGCATACAGGGCAAGGCAAAGACTCATCACCAGTATACCCGCCGCATTGTGATACATCACATCAAGAAATCCCGGAGACACTGCCTGTACATAAAGAAGAATCAGGCAGGGCACCAGACTCATAATATTCTGCTCCAGTCTTTTTGCCGCCAGACACGTCTGTATCTCCCTGCGGGTTTCTTCCTTCTGGGCCGCGCAGGTTACGGTATTTCGTATGATTGCAATCAAATTTCCTCCGGTCCGTTTTGACGCAGCAAAAATATCAGCAAAGGTGCGTATATCCTCCACGCCGCTGCGAACAGCCAGTCCATTCAGCAGTTCTTCCAGATTTCTGTTCATATTCAGCTGCACGGCAATATACCGAAATTCCCAAAGGATATCCGCGTCCGTCCCGCCGTATTGATTCTGCAGTTCTTTAAGCGCCTGCGCGAAGGCCGTTTCCACAGAATATCCCGCCCGCAGCGCAGTCTCCACCGCCTGCATCCCGTCAAGGAACTGTGACAAAAGTTTCTGCTGCCTTGCCTTTGCACAGGCTTTTTTCCTCTCCTTAAGGAAAGGCACTACACCTGGCAAAAACAGCACAAAGATAAGAAAGGAGCGGTAAAACAGGTAGCTGACCGTTCCGTCCAGAGCCAGGAAAAGTGCTGTATTTTTCAAAAATTCCCTGCGGGTAAAGTGATACTCCCGATAATCCATTTACAAAAATCCCGCCCTTTCCAGTTTTTTCCTCTGCGTCAGCTCCCCCTTTTTTACCAGCCTGCCGAGATGCTTTTCTCCGCCGCTACGCCCCTCCTCAAACTCGAACAGAGTTTTTGTCAGGATTTCCTCCGTCTCATACCGGTAGCCGGTAATTTCTACAATCTCCAGCACCTTCCGGCTCTTGTCCCTCATCCTGCCCAGATGCACCAGAATATCAATTCCCGAGGCAATCTGCCTGCGCACGGCCGAAACCGGCAGTTCAATTCCCATCAGCACCATCGTCTCTAGCCGGGCCAGCATATCCCTTGGACTGTTTCCGTGGCCCGTGGAAAGGCTTCCGTCGTGGCCGTTGTTCATCGCCTGAATCATGTCAATCGTCTCCTCGCCCCGCACTTCTCCCACGATCACCCTATCCGGGCGCATCCTCAAGCTCGCCCGTATCAGATCACGGATTGTGATGGCATGTTCTCCCTGCGTATTTTCTTTTCTTGCTTCCAGCCGCACCAGATTCGGCACGCCCTGAATCTGCAGCTCCGCATTGTCCTCAATGGTAATGATTCTTTCATCCTTCGGGATAAAATCAGAGAGCGCGTTCAAAAATGTTGTTTTCCCGGAACCCGTACCCCCGCTGATAAAAATATTGTACCCGGCAATCACAAGCTTTCTGAGAAACTGCACCGCCTCCTCCGTGACGGCTCCCCAGGCAATCAGCTGGCGCATATGGATTGGATTTTTGGGGAATTGCCGTATTGTGATCACCGGGCCGTTGATCGCCACCGGAGGCAGCACCATATTTACCCGCGCGCCGTTTTCAAGCCTGGCATCCACAATCGGAACTGTGGCGTTGACGATACGGTTGCTCTTTCCCGCAATAAACTGTACCATATCCTCAATCTTTTCTCTTGTGCCAAATCCCTTGCTCCATTTCTCCACCCTGCCTGCTTTTTCAATGAAAATTCCATCTGTGCCATTTACCATTACCTCCGTGATGCTGTCATTGTCTACCAGTTCCTGCAAAATATCCAGTTTGCGCACAGAATTAAAAAGCTCTGTGCGCAGTTCGTCCCTGCGGCTTAAGCTGCGGCAGCGCCCGCCTTCCCTTTCCATCAGAAGAATATCTATCTTTTCATAGATTTCCTCGTCGGTCAGCTCTCTGGCTGTATCAAGAAGTTCTATCAGCCGCCCGTGAAGTTCATAAAATTCTGTCTGTTTCCGATTCATCCTCCGCCTCCTGTCTGAGCAGTTCCCGCACATAATCTCCCATAGTCCCCTGGACAAGCTGTTCCAAAAAATAATCTCCCCGCATTGACGCAGCGCAGAAGGGCAATACCAGTTTTTTCGTTTTTTCCAGCAGCTCCCCGTACTCCATCTCCTGCAGAAGCTGCTCGTACTGGCAAATCTTTGCCTCAGAAATCATATCCGTACAGACCGGCATATAAATCCTGTGGCACTGGGAAAGCAGCAGAAACAGCTCTTTTACCGTCTGCCCTATATCCAGAATTACTGCTTCATACTGACTGTAGGCAATCAATTCGTCCAGCAGCCGCATCCATTCGGCAACGTCGATCTCCCGCAGATCTGCCGCCTGAAATGTGGGCGCAATATAATCCATTCCTCCCAGCTTCTGCAGGGCGGAGCTTAATTTCATCACAATATTTCCCCGATTCTGTCTTACAAAATACATAACGTCCGACAAGTCAGAGGGCGCCTCTTTTCCCATCAGATCTGTAAAGCCCGCATAATCTTCCAGATTCAGATAGAGCACCGGCTGGCGGCGGGAAAGAATCTGCCCGAGCGTCAGTGCAAAACACGTTTTTCCGCATCTCCCCACCGGCGAATAAACGCCGTAGACTTTTGTCTGCTTTTTCTTTAAAAATTTTGCCTGGGGAATCTCCTGAAAGGCATAGCAGCTCATGACTTCAGCCACCAGGCTGTCCGACGGCTGATACTTGTAAACTGCCGGGCAGTCTTCCGTATCCGCCGCATCCCCCTCCGCAAGCACGATAATTTTTCCGATATTCATCCGGCGTATTTCATCGCACATCATACGCTCGGAAACCAGCAGCAAATCAAGCGCACTCTGGCGGACATAATGTTTCAGGCTTTCCATGCTGTCAAACACCATGGTCTCCAGAGCTGTCCCCTGATGCTCTGCAAGATAGTCCATCAAATGCAGCGCATACGTTGTTTCCATGTCTAAAATTGCAAATTTTTGTTTTTTCAAAGAATCCCTCCTGACATCAGCAGCACACTTATACAGACAGGAATGGAAAAGTGCAGATACGCCGCGTCCTCCCCCTGTGTAATGTACGGCTTCCATTTCCGGCTTTTCCGGTAATCCTGCAGATACTGAAATAAGTACTTCAGGCGCCGCAGAAGAATGTGGTGTCTCGCCAGCACTGCCAGAGACATTGCCGCCGCGATTAAAAATGAAAGGCAGACGCACTGCAGGCTTCCCACCGGGCCAAAGAATCCTCCGCAGGCCATTAAAAGCTTGATATCTCCCGCGCCTATCATGTGAAAGTAATGCAAAACCCCAAGCAGGACAAAGGGTACCATGATCCCTCCGGCAAATTCCTTCATTCCCAAAGGTCCCTTCACACTCCACTGATACGCCGCGGCTGCAATCCATCCCGCGCCTGTCAGTACATTCGGTATTTTCCGTCCGTAGATGTCGCACAGCACCGCGCCGGCACATACGGGCAGCAGCAATAGTTCTCTCATAGACCTCCTCTATATTACGATATTTTTCCGCCCATTCTGCCGATAATATACGGCCAGCACGGCATCAAAACTGAGCTGTAACATTTGCATGTCTGTTTTTTTGTTCCCTGGAATTTATTGTCGAACGACAGATATTTCAGAAAGTAGTTAAATTATATATGATATAAGATTATTTGTCAATAGTATGCGAATTTATTTTTTCAAAAGTTGTATTGATATTTCATGACGAATATGTTATACTCCCGGTACGGAAAACCAGAGAGCAAAGGCGGCTCTACCCTCTGTCTTTATACGGAGGGCGACCCCTCCGGACAAACAGAAAGGAGGGCTGCCAATGTACGTTACATATTCTGACTTTTTTCAGATAAGTATCTTCATTGTTGCCCTTGTCGGTCTGTGTTATCAGATCTTCAGGGAAAAACGAAAATAGCCGCCAACTACCGCAAATAGTTGACGGCTGTTCATAAGTAACAGTCAATTACTTTAAGGGTAGGCCGCTTCTCTGGCTTTCCCTTTTCTGTAGAATAGCATATCCCGTTCTTCAGGTCAAGTCATATACCGATTATAGTGAACTTTTATTTTTTATCTTAATATTTTATTAAAACGATGCCTGCCTGACCGTCATGAAACCGCCCGGGCCGTTTTCTTATGGCCCGGGCAGTTCTATAAGGTAAAAGAGGTATTACGTGACAGCAAATTTACATGTTCCCTGCGTCAGGACATCCAGCACATTCTGCGCAGCCATATAGCTCATCTTGCTGCTGGCTTCCTTCGTGGCGGCACCCGCATGGGGCGTCAGAATACAGTTGGGCAATGTACAGAGCGGGCTCTCATAAGGCGGTTCCGCCATTGTTGCATCCAGCCCTGCTCCCCGGATCTCCCCCGACTTCAAAGCCTCGTACAGAGCATTTTCATCTACAATTCCGCCTCTGGCTGTATTAATCAGCACAGCATCCTTTTTCATTTTCCGAAACTGTTCTGTGGAAATCATATTTTTTGTTTCCGGGGTCAGAGGCGAATGTATGGTGATAAAATCTGACTCGCAGATCAGAGTATCCAGATCTACGTATCTTGCCCCACATTCCCTTGCAAATTCTTTGTCCTCATACTGATCAAAACAAAGAATTTTCATATTAAATCCGGTGCAGCGCTTCGCCACTCCTTTTCCGATGCGCCCCGCGCCGATTATCCCCAGAGTCTTTTCCCACAGCTCAATGCCTGCGGGACGCACCTGATTTTTCCCTTTGATGCCGTTATCCATCACATTAATATTTCTTGCGCAGCTCAGCATAAGAGCCACTGCCAGATCCGCCACAGAGTCCCCGTTTGCTCCCGGGGTGATTGTCACTGCAATCCCGTGATCTGCGGCTTCCTTTACGTCCACATTATCATAGCCTACGCCGTACCTGGAAATCACTTTCAGCTTTCCTGCGCTTTCCAGGAGCTCCTTATCATAGCTTTCCAACCCCGCGATCACCGCGTCGGCCTCCGGCAGTTCCTTTTTCAGTTGTTCTGTCACAGGCCCTTCTGCGGCCGTCAGTTTTTTTACGCGGCATCCCGCAGCCTCCAAAAGCTCCTGCGCCTTTCCATCGGCAGTTCCAAAGGATCTGGCGGTCACCAGTACATTATATCCCATCATATCCCATTCCTTTTCATGCTTTTGCCAGTTTAACTGCCTCTGCAGTCAAACGCCGGATCTCGTCAAATTTCCCTGCCGCAATCAGATCGCCCTTCACCATCCAGCTTCCGCCGCAGGCAATAATTTTGGGATTTTTCAGATATTCCCCGATATTTCCGGCGTTGATTCCTCCGGTGGGCATAAAACGTATTCCCGGAAACGGCGCCGACAGCGCCTTAATGGTATCCAGGCCGCCGTACTGAGCTGCCGGAAAGAATTTTGCTACCGTCAATCCATACTCCAGCAGGAACATCAGCTCCGTGGGAGTGCAGACCCCGGGGAAAATCGGAATACCATATTTTACCGCATATTCTGTGACAGTCCTGGAGAACCCGGGCGTCACCAGAAATTTGGCCCCGGCGGCCACCGCTTTCTTAGCCTGCTCTACATTTGTTACCGTGCCGGCACCCACAAGCATTTCGGGATATTCCTTCGCCATAGCCCGAATAGAGCCTTCCGCCGCAGCCGTCCTGAACGTTACTTCCGCTACCGGCAGGCCGCCGTCGATCAGTGCCTTTCCCAGCGGCAGTGCGTCCTTTTCCTCCTGCAGAACAACTACCGGAACGATTTTTAATTCTTCAATTTTTTTATTAATATCCATTACTCATCTCTCCTTTTTGCAGAAATTACTGCCAGGATAAAATTCTGCGGGGATTTTTTACAGAAATTTTTTCTATCTGTTCCCCGGTAATCCCGGCTTCCCCCATCGCCGGCAGAAAGGTTTTTAAAATATACGTCAGTCCGACGCCGCCCGGCGTATAAGCCTTTAACCGTTCCCGGGTGGTATCCAGAGAAAATAAAAGCTGCTCCTCATAGCCCTGTTCCAGAATTTCTTTTATCAGCCGGATCTCCTCTTTGTCGTCATGATATTTGAAACGCCCTATCGTATCAAACTCAAGAGAAATCCCCGCCTCCAGTATCTGAAAAAACGTCTTTTTTTCTCTGCACGCCCGGTCCATGTGGCAGAAATACACGCGCTCAGGTTTTACGCCCTGTTCCAAAAGAAAGTCCGCCAGGATTTCCGGAGAGCTTCCGGCCTCAATATGCACCATCATCGGCGCCCCTGTCTTTTTCTGAGCTCTTGCGGCGGCTGCAAAAAGCCTCCTGTAATCCTCCGTCAGATTGCAGGCGTCAAGAGCTGTTTTTACAATTCCCGCCTTTACTTCCTGCTGCTGTGGATTCCATTCTCTGTCGGTGTCCGTATACATGCCGCCGAGCAGTTCGTTTACAAACACTTCCGACAAATTCTGTCCGGACATCGTATAAATCCAATGATTTTTTCCATAAAACTGCAGTTTGTGAAACCCCGTGGAAGCAATCACATGAACGCCTGTCTTTCTTGCAATTTTTACAAGATTTTCCGAATCCCGGCTGCAGCCCACCGGCTGGGCATCCACGACTGCCGTTCCCCCTGCCTGCCTGTATTCCCAGAGCTCCCGGGCTGATTTCCCGGGATCCTCCATAAAAAGCGCCGGATTGATTTCATACGACTTTCCCATTCGTATCAGCAGATGTTCATGGCACTGGGTAAATCCCAATTCCTCCGGCCGGATATCCCCCAGCACCGTCCGTATTCTCTTTTCCATAATTTACCACTTCGGGTTTGGTACGATGACAGGTTTTCCGTCTTTTTCCACCACCATTTTATGGTATCCCTTCGTCTCAATCGTACCGTAATCATGCCCTGCGTCCGCCGCGAAGGTAAAAAACACCACCAGAGGCTCATTTCCCGTATTTACTGTACGGTGAGCGTATCTCCTCGGCACGTAAACCGCCTGATTCGGTGCCAATGGCATCTCTACTGTATCTCCCTCGGGGTTTTCCATCACCATATACCCCTGCCCGCTCAGCGTGTAGTAAACCTCCGCCGTTTCAAGCTGCGTGTGGAAATGGCCCTTTGTCATATAGTACTCTCCGCCCACTTTTCCGGGATAGAGAATGGTTGTTCCAAAGGCCAGGTCTCCTGCCCGCTCGGGACAGCCCAGTTCATAAAATTCATAGATCAGCGGATCCTCCTGTTCCAGAATCTTTCCGGCAGCTTCGGTGTCATAATACATATCCTTCATCTGAGAAAGATACCGCTTCGTCGTTTCCGCTTTTTGGGAAAAGCCTTTTTTTAAATCAAAGTCGCATAAAAAACTGTGATCCCAGTCAAACTGATTCATATTTTCCTCCCTGTCCGGGACTTTCGCCGTGTCCCGCTGTGTGTCTGCCGTCCTGTCGCGCATTTTCTACACTGTCTCTCTGTGTGGCCGCCATTCCGGCGTGCGCCTTCTGTGTTGTCCTCCTGTATGCCGCCGTCCCGGCGCACGTCATACGCCATGCTATGCGTTTCTGGCCACCTCGCTGAGCATGGTAATCTTCGACGCGATGTCGTCGATATGAAATACCTCCGCCACTACCTGCGTCCATCCATGGATGAAATAAATCCAGCCGTCCTCGATGACAAGATTTTTTGCCTCCGCCTGCGCCTGAGCCTGATCCATAAATACCAGTTCTCCCCGGTAATTGATCTCCCACACCAGGCTGTCTTTTGGAAATTCTGCCTGCTCCGTAAGGGGAGAACCAGGAGCGTCTTTGCCAAGTCCCGTGGCGTTGACAATCAGAGAGTGGGGCTTTAAGCCTGCCAGAATACGATCGTTGTCCTCCGGAGCGGGCGTATGAATATACTCAAATTTCACCGCCGGATTCAGCCCTGTTAAAATCTTTTTTGCAGATTCCAGACGGGGAACGCTCCTGTTCGAAATAATTATCTTTTTCGGAATATCATCGCCCGTTTTTTCCTGTCCGAAATAGAGCGACATCGCCAGAGCTGCTCCCCCGGCGCCCATCAGAAACACATCACCGTCATAATCTTTCCAGTAATTTTGTGGAACAAACCGCTCCAGAGCAAGACCGCTGGAAATCGGATCCTTTGCGTGTCCGCAGAGTTTCCCTTCTTTTTTAGAAATACTTGAAATCTCTCCCAGCTTCTGTGCAAAGGGATCGAGATATTCAAACAGGTCGCGGCAGGCGTTATAAAGATCAATCTTGTGGGTCGTCACCAGCGCTCCCAGAGACAGAGGATCGTTTTTGATAAACTCCACCGCCTCCCGGTAATCCTCTGCCGGAGAATGGGGTTTAAAATCAATTCCTTTAATATCCGCATCCAGGCCCAGAGCCTGCGCCCACTTGGGAAATACCCGCATAATCGACGATTTTCCCGTAGTCACTCCGATAAAATAGATTGTCGGCTTCTTCGCCGGCTGTACATTCAGCATAATTATTCACCTCATTTACTTATTTGAACATCTGAGAAAACGCATGGATCAGTATTTTCCAAAACATCTCTCAGCTCAAAATAGGACTGCACCGTGATGGCCGGTTTCAATTCTTTTCTGATATACTCCTCATCCTGAAACCATGCGATCGGCGTCTTTGCAAAGCAGGCGTCAAAGCCCATTTCATTTGCCAGAAGCAAATCGCTCTCCGTGTCGCCAACATATAAAACATGCTCCGGAGAAATCTGATATCTGTTAAGAATCTTTCTGCACCGGTCCTTTTTATCTTTTGAATTTCGATCCGCGCCCGTAATATTGTCAAACAGATCCCACAGGCCATGATATTTCAGTATCTTTCTGACAACACAGTCCAGAGAATTTGTCACCACGCCGGTTTTTACTCCCTGCCCGCGCAGCCATTTTAAAAGCTCGGAAAACCCCTCCGACGCTCTCGTCATAGGAATCAGATCTGTGCACTCATTGTTGTAATAATCGTCCAGCAGGTCAAAATAAGCTTCCTGGTGCTCCTTGGGAAGCCCGCACTGATCAAACAGCTCTCTCACCGTCGTTCCCACTGCGCGGTAGCAGCGCTCGTAATCAACAGGTTTCCAGTACTTTTTGAAAAATTCGAAAAACAATCGGGCATGGAAAGGGCGCGAATCGATAAATGTTCCGTCCATATCAAATAAAACCAGCTGATACCTTCTCTCCATCAGGTTGTTCTGTCCTTATATTCACTGTACGCCCCCACTTTTTTTGCATAATCGAAGGCATAGTCCTGTTCTCCGCCGCAGATTCGGCGCCACTGGCTCATGTGGAAATAGCTGGCTCCGGCTTCTCTCATAGCCTCCGCCGTCTCTCTGGTACGGCAGCGTCCGGCCACCTCGATATCCAGTTTATCGCCATAATGTTTATGTACATAATCCACATGCTCCACTTTCATATTTCCGAAGTGAAGTCCCGCGCTGGTTTTCAGTGTGGTAAGGCCAAGGTCAATATACATCTCACACAGCCTGTCAATGTTTGCCAGAGACAGGCGCACCAGCCAGCTCACCGGTGCAATATTAAGCCTTCCGTCCACCGCGTCGATCACGGCCTTCAAATCTGCCCGTACTGCGTCCCAGTCGCCGGACATCAGTGCATTGATATTAATTCCAACGTCAATCTCATCCAGCCCTTCGGACACCGCAAACAGCGCCTGGCGCACCTTCGATTTTGTGGTGAGTCCGCCGAAAGGATAGCCGTCGGTAATTCCAAGCCTTGTCGTACATCCCGGGTATTTTTTCTTCAGTTCCTTCAAAAGAGATACCTGATCGGGATCTACAATGATAGAACGTACATTGTGACGAAAACCGTCTTCTATTTCCTTTTCCACAATCTCCTGGGGCAGAAAAGAAAGAAACGGGGACAGACAGGCGCGTTCATACATCTCTTTATCGTACATTTTTTACACTCCCTTCTATTTCATAACTGCCGCAGCGTATTCTGTGGAAATCATATCTGCTCCCGCCGCCAAAAGGCTTTCTGCAATTTCCGGAGTCGAAATATATCCCACAGCCTGTATTTTTACCTTACCCTCAGACGCCTCTTTTAAAAGCTTTACCTCCTCCGGGGAAGCCGTCAGCTCCACATCATTTCTGTTTGCGTCCAGCGCATGGTACAGCCCCGTAGAGGTGCTGAGATAGTCAATTCCTGCCTTTGCCGCCGTTTTGGCCGTCTCCTTCATTTCCTCCTCCGTCAGATATTCTGTCTCGATAATAAATTTCACCGTCACATCAGAGGGAAGGGACCTTTTCATGCTCTCCATTTCCCGATATACATATTCGTAATCGTGGCGTTTTACCGCTCTCGTATTATTCATTACTTCCACCGCAGAAGCGCCAAGCTCCACGGCTTCCTGGGCCTCCGCAATTTTCTGCTCCGTCAGAAAACCCCCGTGGGGATAATTGATCAGTGCGTTGATTTCTACGCCGCTGTCCTTCAGCACCTCCCTGCAGAGCGAAATCATACAGGGAAACACCTGCACTGATTTCAGCCCCAGAGCCATCGCCTCATAACACAGGCATTTCACCGCGTCATACGTTTTTGGCGTCTCATAAATCCGCGATTCCACCGTTTTGCCGTTCATCGAACACTCCTCCTTTATCGTAGCGTCCCCGCTCCTACTCAAATGTCTTTATAATCTCTATCGCCGATTTGGTATTGATTCCAAAGCGCTCTACTCCAATGTCCAGAAGCTGGTCAAATTCCTGCCGGGTACGGATACCGCCTGCCGCCTTGATTTTCACGTTGTTTCCCACAATGCTCTTTATTCTTCGTATTCTTTCTATATTGGCGTCCCCCGGAACCCAGCCGGTTCCTGTCTTCAGAAAATCTGCGCCGGACGCCATGACGATCTCGCAGGCCTTCGGCAGTTCCTCATCCGTCAAGCAGTTCAGCTCGATCAGAACCTTTGTTTTCATATAATCCTTTTTCAGTGCAATAATCTGTTTTAACTCATTCAGTACATAATCGTACTCGCCGGATTTGAAACGGCCCACGTTCATTACAATGTCCATTTCTTCCACGCCGTCGGCGATCATCTGTCTGGCCTCTGCAAGCTTTGTCTCCGTCGTATGAGCTCCGGAGGGGAACCCGCAGGGCGCTCCCACATACACGTCCGGCACGTCCTTAATCATGGCTGCCAAAGTAGAAATCCAGTTTGGAAGCACATGCACATTGATAAAGGAATACTCCTTTGCATACGCTACAATTTCTTTAATATCTTCCAGCCCGTGATGTGTTCTCACAGCGCTGATATCGATCATCTGCGCAACTTCTCTCGGTGTCATTTTTTCTTTTCCTTTCCTACTACATTTACTGTATCCACCCCGCAATTCAAATACGGGACATTTGTGAAACGGACCCCATTTCGCTCTTAAGTGTAATCCGCGCTCAGTTCCACAATCACGCCATTCGGATCGCGGATCAGAATACCGTCCTTGTGAATCGGCTCCATCCTGGTAAGCTCCATGGTAAATTCCGCATTTTTCTCTTTCAGCCGTTTCTCCCACGCCTTGATATCGTCCACATGGAACGCAATGTGGCGAAGCCCCTGCATTTCCTCCGGGACAGTTCCCTTTTCACAGTTTCCCTTCAAATCAAACAATTCCAGATAAGATCCCGGACAAACTTCCATGTATACCAGGATCACATTCCCCATATCCGCCCGGCTTGTCTCCTTAAAGCCGAACATTTCTTCATAATACTTTACGCTTTCTTCAATATTTACTGTGTTGACCGCAATATGGTCGATTCGGTTTATCTTCAAAATTTCACCGCCTTTGCCTGTATTCCCGGGCTGCCGGCGGCAGCCCGGTGCATGATCGCTTTATTCTGCCGGGAACAGTTCGTCCACGTTGTCCTGATTAATTACCATAGAAAGAGAAGCCATCACTTCTTCTTCCGGATCCTGGCCTGCCACTACCTTGTTGTACAGATAAATAAATGCGTCATAAGCATAACCTGTGGGGTTCTGTCCAATCACGGCAAGCTCTCCGGTTCTTACGTATTCCAGGTTTTCCGCCGTCTCATCATGTCCGATCACATATACGCTGCCGGTAGCGCCGTTGTCCGCCAAAGCCTTCGGTGCTCCGTAAGTTCCGCCCGCTGTGCAGTAAATCGCTTTCAGATCCGGATTTGCCGTAAGAAGCTGCTCCGTGATTGCATAAGTTTCATCTGCAGAATCGTGCGCCTCGTAAGAGCCAACACACACATAACCTTTATCTTCCAGATAGTCAATGCAGGCGTTTCTCTTTTCCTCTATATTTGTCATAGAGAAAATGCTGGTGATTACTGCAAACTCAGCGCCTTCTTCTCCGCCAAGCTGCGCGTCGATAGCTTCTGCAACCGTCTGTCCTGCGCCCGCGTTATCCTGGCCGATATAGCAGAACCGTTCACATTCTCCCGCATCGCCGCCGATAATCGCCACTTCACAGCCGGAATCCACACATGCGTTGATATAATTTTCACACCCCGCTACAAAGCAGGTCAAAACGATTCCATCATATCCCTGAGTCTCGCAGGTATCCAGTGCATTGTTGATCGCATCCGCCGTAATATCGCTTCCCAGGTTAATCACGTCCACCGTCACATTATGCTCTGACAGATTTTCCACTGCGGCGTCCACGCCCTTATAAATCAAATCCCAGTAAGAGTTGTTTGCAAAGCCGATAAAAGCAAATTTCAGTGCTTCCTCCGGTTCCTGCTCCACCATAGCCGGGTTCTCCGCCTCGCCTACCTGCTCATAGGTATAATTGGCTGCGGAAACGCCCAGGCACGGGCCTGCCATCGTTTGGGCTGCTACTGCCAGTGACATTGCAAGTGCGATTCTTTTCTTCATGTTTTCTTCCTCCCTTTTGTAAAAAATATAGTTTTATATAGTTAAGCATCCCTCTGCTTAAACTCCGTAGGCCATGGCGAAATGCATAATAGAATCCTGAGAAATTTCTTCTTTTTCCAGAACTCCGGAAATTTTTCCTTCCCGCATTACCACGATTCTGTCGCTTAGCCGGATCAGCTCCTGCATTTCCGAGGATATCAAAAGAATGGTTGTCCCGGAAGCCGCCAGAGTCCGTATAATCCGGTAAATATCTTCCTTCGCCCCGATGTCGATTCCATGGGTTGGCTCGTCCAGCATCAACACCTTCGGTTTCATCCGAAGCCATCTGGCCAGAATCGCCTTCTGCTGGTTGCCTCCCGAAAGCTGTCCCACCAGCTTCATCTCCGATGTGGTGCGGATTTTCAATTCCTCCACATATTTCATCGCCGACGCGTGCTCCTTATGTTTGCTGATCAGCCTTCCATTTTTCAGTTCACGGTAAGATGCCACGTTAATATTCTCCATCACGGAAAGCCCAGGAAAAATTCCCTTTATTTTGCGCTCCTCCGGAACCAGGGCCAGTCCCTTTCGAATTGCGTCCTCCGTACTTCTGATGGAAACTTTCTCGCCGTCAATCCAGATTTCCCCCTCCGTATAGGGATCGTATCCGAAAATTGCTTCCAGAAGCTCGCTTCGGCCTGCTCCCACAAGTCCTCCGAATCCGAGGATTTCTCCCTTTCTGGCTCCGAAGGAGATATTTTCCAGCTCGTTTCTGCGGCTCAGATGCTCTACCCGAAGAATTTCCCGGCTGTTTTTGAGATCTCTCAGATCTTCCCCGGCTGCGTCGTATTCTTCCAGCTTCCGCCCGATCATATGATAGATCACCTCGTCATAGTCGAACTTTTCTTTTGGAATATTCACAATCATACATCCATCCCGGAGCACCGATATCTCATCCGCAATCTCAAATACTTCCTCCAGCCTGTGGGACACATAAATAATCGCTACGCCCTTCTGCCGGAGTGTTTCTATAATGTCCATCAGACAGCGCGTCTCTTTTGTAGTCAACGCCGCCGTTGGTTCATCCAGCATCAGAAGCTGCGCGTCTCTGGACAGAGCCTTAACAATCTCCACAAGCTGTTTCTGGGCAACCGACAAAGTATTCACCTTTGTCTCCGGCTCAAGCCCTTCAATTTTTAATTCCTCCATCAGTTTCACCACCTGCCTGCGCAGGCTTTGGCGGTCAATAAAAGCCCCCTTTTTCGGGTAATGCCCCAGATAAATATTATCCATCACCGACAGATAAGGGATCAGGGAATTTTCCTGATGCACCATGGCAATTCCTTTTGCCTGAGCCTCCAGGGGCGATGCAAATTCCACCGGCGCATCTTCCCATAAAAGCCTTCCCTCATAATCCTGATAAACTCCAAATACAATATTCATAAAAGTGGATTTACCGGCGCCGTTTTCCCCGACAATCGCATGAACGGAACCTTTTTTCAATTCTATATTGATATCGTCCAGCACCTTCACGCCCGGAAACGACTTGGACACATGTTCCACTTTAAACAGCACATCTCCCATATCATTTCCCTCACTTTTTCTTGCGGTTGATCTGATCCAGCACACAGGCAAGTATGATCACGATACCAATGGTAATCGTCTGCCAGGACGCCGGGATTCGAAGGAGCACAAAGCCATTTTTAATAACGCCAAGAATTGCCGCGCCAATAAATACACCCAAAATAGAGCCCTGTCCGCCGTCCAGGCTGCAGCCGCCGATGACGCAGGCTGCGATTACGTTCAGCTCATATCCAGAACCCGTGGAAACATCGCCCGAGCTTAAATTTGCACAGGTAATAATTCCCGTCAGACATGCCAGCGCCGCGGTCATCGCATAAACGCTGCATTTTACCTTATGTACATTGATCCCGGAAAGTTTGGCTGCCTTGGCATTTCCGCCCACGGCAAATACTTTTCTCCCATATTCCGTTTTGCTCAGCACCACATGCCCCAGCACCATAATAATCAGCATCACAAAAATCGCTACCGGAATACCTGCCGCATCGCCTCCCAAAAAATTCAGATAATTATTGAAAGCAATCGGTATTCCATTTGAAATCAGATAGGTGGCTCCGGAAATAATATTCATCATTGCCAGCGTCACTATAAAAGGATTCAGAGACAGTTTCACAATAATAATCCCTGAAAGCAGCCCACACAGCGCAGACAGAGCCAACATGATCAAAAGCGCCAGGACCGGCTCCACACCCATGGAAACCAGTTTCGCAGTTCCAACCGCCCCGAAAGCCATAAAGCTGCCCACAGATAAATCAATACCGCCGGTTACAATGACAAAAGCACCTCCTACCGCGATAATGCCGATGGATGAAAACTGTCTCAATACCTTAATTACATTTTTCAGGCTGAAAAATACCGGATTGATGCAGCCGATCACGATACAAAGTACGACCAGCGCCACCAACACTCCGCCTTCGCTAAAGCTGTCAAATAGTTTTGTGATGGAATTTGTCTTTTTCTTTGCCTCAGTTCCCATTGCAAATCCTCCCCGCCGAAACTCTTAAAGTGTAATATTCTGCAGCTCTTTATAGACTGGCATGAGCTGCTCGTAGAACTTTTTGTAAACCGGCAGCAGTTTCCGGTAAACCGCCGTCTCCTTCGGATCAGGCACGGAAATATTGTCGGACTTCGTAATCTCAGCCGCCATCTGAAAGTTCTCAAACAGCCCGGTCCCTACGCCTGCCATTAAGGCCGCCCCTAAAGCGCCAATATACTGCAGATTCTTTGGACGCATCATGCTGGATTCAAACATGTCTGCAATAATCTGTCCCCACAGAGTGCTGTGAGCGCCTCCGCCAATAAGATTGCACTGAGGCGGCATTGCATCCTGGCTTCTGAACAGATCTGCGCCCATCATCAGGTCAAATCCAACGCCCTCCATAGCTGCCCGAATCACATGGCCATTGTCCTGGAGCACCTTCATCCCCACCAGACTGCCGCAGAGAGCGGAGCTGGAATAGAAAGTATTTCCCGAAAACATAGACGGCAGGAAAAACAGTTTATCCGAACCCGCCGGAACCTTCGCCGCCAGTTCTTCCGCGTAGGCCAGCGGATGTTCCTGCTGCTGCAGATAAGAACAAAGCTTCTGAATCACCCAGTCGTAGGATGCTCCCGCTGAATGGGAATGAATACTGGTAAAGTAGGTGTCATTTCCTACATATACCACATTTGTCATATTCTCCTTTGTCATAATCGGCGCTTCGTGGTTTACGCCAATCCAGCCCGCTGTGCCGAGACATACCGCCATACTTCCGCTGCGCACGCCTGCGCCTGTGGCACATGCATAATTATCCCAGGAGCCAAGAACTACCGGCGTTCCTTTTTTCAGCCCCATCTCCTCTGCCGCCTCTGCAGTCAAGCCGCCCATCACCTGGGTGCCGTCGGTGGGAGTTAAAAGCTTGCTCTCATCCACCTCAGAAATTTCCAGTAGTTCGGGATCCCACTGATGAGTGTTCAGATTAAACAGTCCGCTCATACCGGCTTCACCGTAATCTGTATAGGAAATAACGCCCGTCATCTTTTGGATCAGATACTCCTTTGTGCTCAAAAACTTATACGCCTTTTTGTAAACCTCCGGCATATTGCGTTTCACCCAAAGAAGTTTCGCCGCCGGATAGAGTGCCAGATCAAAGCTGTTTCCTGTTTTTTCGTAATGTTCGCGCTCTCCCGATTTTTCAAGAATATATGCCGCTTCCTTTGTGCTTCTCGCATCGTTCCAAATCATTACACGATCCACCAGAAGATTGCCCTCCCGGTCTACAGGAATTACGCCCATACCGTGGGAGGAAAAAGAGATCGCTTTTACCTCCTCCGCCGAAACGCCTGCATTTTTTACTACCTCCCGGGAAGATTTCTTTACCGCCTCCCACCAGGTCAGCGGGTCGTGCTCAAACCATCCCTCCGCCGGATAAAACGTTGGATAAGTATGGTATGCTTCCGCCAGGAAATTTCCTTCCGTATCAAACAGACATGCCTTATCCCCGCTCGTTCCAAGATCGTGTGCCAAAATCAACTGCCTTCCCATCTTCAAATTCCTCCTTTTCCTTATAGTTTTTCATCTTATTATAAAATATTTTCATATGTTGAAAATATTTTGTCATTCATAGGTAAAATATAAAACTTAGACTTGGGAAATAACATCTAAGTTTTAGTTCTGCTGTTTTATATTCAGAATACTATCATATATTTTGAAATTTTGCAAGTATTTTTTCATTTTTTATATCATTTCTTTCTCAGTTCTATTTTCAACCCTTTTTAGCCTGTCTTTCGCTTATTTTCAGCGCCAAAAAATTAGCCGGACAAAGTGTTTTGTCTGCACTTCGTTCCGGCCAATGTTAAATATCTGCTTCTTACTCCACCTGCAAAATACGGTCTTTATATTCCGCGTGCTTTTCTATTTCCATATCCACCGATGCATCTTTGTCTGTGATAATCAAATCCACCTCGCTGATCTGATATACGGTATACGCCCCCACCCTGCCAAACTTTGAATGATCTACCAGCAGGTAGTTGCAGCCCGCCCGGGCCATCAGCGTTCTCTCCAGTTCTGCCAGATCCGCTGTAGGCTGCGTAATGCCGCAGTCGGCGGACACCCCCATCGCTCCATTAAATATCTTTGTATAATTAATGGTCTTTGAGTTTTCAATCGTCATTTTAGAAGCTATACTTTCATCCGTTTTATTCAGATTTCCGCCTAAAATAATAATCTCATACTTTCTGTTTTCTGCAAACAGCGCCGCCACATTAAAGGTGGATGTCACCACAATCACATTTTTCAGATCCTGCCTCGCCAGCAGCGCTTTGGAAAACTGAAACATCGTGGAGCCGCCCCCAATAAAAATAACATCCGAGTTTACCACAAGCTGCGCGGCTGCCCGGGCAATTTTCTTTTTTGCATCTGACGCTTTTTTGCTTCGCACGTCAAACACATCATACTGATTGTTTAAAGCGGAAACTCCCCCGTGAAAGCGGTAGATCATATTCTGGCTCTCCAACCACTTAATATCCCTTCTCGCTGTAGAATCCGTGATTTTCAGCTGATCGCATATCTCCTCTACCGTGAGCACGCTGTGCAGCTGCAGCAGTGACAAAATGCTCTTTCTTCTGTTCTGAATCTGTTCAAATTCCATGTTTGATTATCCCGCTTCCGCTTTTATTTCTGTAAACACCAAATCAGGCAACCCTCCCTGCGCAGCCATTTCTTGTCCGCAGGTTATCGCGGTTTTTCTAATTGTTTTACGCTCTGAGGATATCATATTCTGTCAATTTTTGCAAGAATTTTTTCATTTTATTTTCTCAATTTTCTTTATTTGACCCCGCAGGCTGAATTACATCATCTGAATTGGCTACTGCCATACAAAGTTCTCGCATCAGATTACTATAATTTAAAATTCTTTCTATTCTTACATAGGCCTCATTAAATGTTCTCCTTTTATATGTTGCTTTATTAGTCAAAAAGTTGTATTGAAGTTTTAAGGCAAATATGCTATACTCGCAGCATGGGAAACCAGAGAGCAAAGGCGGCTCTACCCTCTGTCTTTATACGGAGGGCGACCCCTCCGGACAAACAGAAAGGAGGGCTGCCAATGTACGTTACATATTCTGACTTTTTTCAGATAAGTATCTTCATTGTTGCCCTTGTCGGTCTGTGTTATCAGATCTTCAGGGAAAAACGAAAATAGCCGCCAACTATTCACAGTATGAAGTGCACCCCTTTTGTTAGACAAAATACAAGTCTAATGAAAGGGGATTTTTC
>JAUNFZ010000081.1 GCA_030524785.1 Eubacteriales bacterium | reverse complement strand
ATAATGAGGACGGTAAAAACGGGGAGACTGTGGATAAAACTGCGGAAACTCAAGCCCTCTACATATTGACAAATTCGGCAACATCGTGTATAATTTTACACGATACTTTTCGTAATGGAGTATACTTCAAGTTATATACTTTACGAAACGAACGTCGTCTTGGTGGGCTTAAATGCCTACTTTTTTATTTTTGTGCGGTGTTAATTACAAGTATCCGCTTTCTATCAAGTTAACAATTATTCTCTTGAGCTGCCGAGCAAGCGTATTTATTTGTTCTGGCGGTTTTTTGTTGTGTCACAATAAAAATAAAGGGGCTGTCGCACTAATTATGATATGCTTAGTGCGACAGCCTCAGAGCAAGCCACCCGCTTAGCGGGTGGTTTTGACTTGCTATGGAGAAAATTATTTTCATTCGTCTGTATGAGTCGATGCAGAAGCATCTTTATCCTTGATAAAGCTCACAGCCTCAAAAGTCAGATTCGCTGTTTCTAAATCTTCCTTTGCTATGCGCAGTCGATGTCTGGCAACATCCATTTGCGTACCGACATCTAATGAATCAGGCTGCTTCATATAATGTCACCCCTTCTTTTTGAACATTTTTATAAAACAGGTATGCCGATACCCAATACTGAAAATGCCCTATATTTTTTACTACTGGCATCATCCAGATATCATGCTTTACGTTATAATCGAAACCAAGTTTTGATAGGACATCAGATTTCTATATTTGATTTTTAGATTTTTAGAACTGCAATCTTACTGGCTTTGCGGCGCAAATTTAACTTTCTCATACCGGCGGAAAATGATATAATAAGGCAAACCTTGTCGGCAATATAGTTGATGCAATATATAAAGCGGCTGTTTCTGTGGACTGCTTAGCCTTTAAGCTGCAGAGCGCTCTGCCAAAACCGCCAAATAGGTTCTAAAAACCGATTTTGCAGGAAAATGAAAAAAAGTCGCTCATTTTTTTGCTATATCAATTGAATAATTCGCTCATTTTTTGCATTTCTGCAATCGAAGAAATGTTGCAGCTCTTTTAAAGGACTATTTGAAAAGAGTGAATTTGTAAAATTCCCTGTGAAAAGATAGGCTGGGAGGTATTAAGATTGAGAACCGTATTTTTACATGGCCTGGGACAAACGGCGAAAGATTGGGACGAAGCCATAAAAAGGGCTTCTGGTTTGGAGGCGGACTGCCCGGAAATATTTTCCCTGACAAAAGGGGATATGACGTATTCACAAATATTGAAAGGACTTGAGAGAAGATACGCAGATACTGCAGAATCATTTCGCATCTGCGGGATTTCCCTTGGGGCGATGCTGGCGCTCGATTATGCGATCCGGCATGGAAACAAGGTGGACTCTTTGATTTTGATTGGCGTTCAGTACAAATCGCCGGGCCTGCTGATTGATTTTCAGAATATTTTGTTCCGCTGTATGCCGCAAGCGGCTTTTGAAGGTATAGGTTTGTCCAAAAAGGATGTCATAAAGCTGACGACTTCCATGCGGACGCTGGATTTCTCTGCGGATTTAAAAAAGATTGTTTGCCCGGTGGACATTGTCTGTGGCGAAAAGGATACGGCAAATTTGAAGGCGGCGAAAAAATTAAGTGGGCTTCTTGGACAGGCGAAACTCCATATTATCCCGGGTGCGGGACATGAAGTAAATAAATGCGCACCTGAAGCGATAGCAAAGATTCTTTCGTGATTTCTGGTGATGATGACGTTGGATGCAGTTTTTGATCATGTAGGTTTTTGATAACTTGTTGCGATTCGGCGGCGCGCATTTAGAATCGGCCGCTGCGCGTGAAAAGCCGCAGGCTCATGACCTGCGGCTTTCTTCCCTTTTTACTTCACTTCACGCTTTTGCGCATACCCCGTAACCATGCCGGTGAGGGCAAACAGCGCGATGGCATTTGGGATGACCATCAGATTGTTAAACATATCGGACAGCTCCCACACCAGGTCGTTGGATACTAGGGTTCCCACGAAAATGAAGACGAGGGCGATCACGGTGTAGATCTTGGCGCAGGTCTTCGGTGATTTTTTGCCAAACAGGTACATGACGTTGATCTTGCCGAACATGTTCCAGCTCAGGATAGTTGAAAAGGCAAAGAAGAACAGGCAGACTGCCACAAAGCCTGCGCCGAGGCTGCTGCCGAACACAGAGCTGAAGGCTGTCTGGGCCAGATTGGATTTGCCGATGGTTTCTGTAACCGCTCCGGTATAGCCGTTGGCAAGGATGCCGCCTTCGGTATATAAGGTGGAGATAATGACCAGGGCATTGAGGGTGAGCACCACAAACGTATCGATAAAAACGCCTACCATGGCAACGACGCCCTGATCGTGGGGATCGGCTACGTTTGCCTGGGCGTGGGCGTGGGGTGTGGAACCCATACCGGCCTCATTGGAAAACAGGCCGCGCTTTGCACCCTGGCTGACTGCGGTTTTAAGTGCGGCGCCGAATCCGCCGCCGATAATGGCCTGCGGCTGAAACGCATAGCGGAAAATCATGCCGAAGGTGGCGGGAAGATACTGGATGCGGGAAATCAGGATGATCAGGCCGCCGCCCAGGAAAATCGCAGCCATCACGGGAACGATTTTTTCTGTTACAGAGGCAAGACGCTGTATGCCGCCAAGGAAAATGGCGGCGCAGATCACAACCAGCACCACGCCGACAATCCAGGAGGGCACGCCGAAGGCTGTCTGGAAGGTAGAGCCAATGGAGTTGGACTGCACCATACAGCCCATGAAGCCCAGGGCCAGAATAATGGCGACGGCGAAGAAGCCGGCAAGAAATTTGCCGAAGCCTCCTTTAAAAGCGGTAGTGATATAATACACGGGACCGCCGTGGATATTGCCGTCCTTGTCAATAACGCGGGTTTTCAGGGCGAGGGTAGCCTCCGCATAGATGGTGGCCATACCAAAGAAGGCAATGATCCACATCCAGAAAATTGCGCCGGGGCCTCCGGTCAGGATAGCGCCGGAGGCCCCGACAATATTGCCGGTGCCCACCTGGGCGGCAATGGCAGTGGCGAGCGCCTGAAAGGAACTCATGCCGCGTTCCTGCTTTCCGCCCCGCAGAGTCAGGTTTCCAAAAACCTTTTTCATACCTTCGCCAAAGCAGCGCACCTGGACGAAACGTGTCCGGATGGAATACCAAAGCCCCACCGCGATCAGCAGAAAAACCAGAATATAGCTGGACAGGTACGTGTTGATGCCCGAGACGATGGGAAACAGGGATGCTTCAAGTGATTTCAACATAATTTTTTCTCCTTTGACCTGCACCTTGCGGCAGGTTTTTTCTTATGAAAAGTAAATGGAGCAAATAAAAAAGACCGTGGAGTTGGCTCCGCGATCCGAATAGAAAGTCAGAAATACGGCGCGGCAGATAAAAGACATCTGCTGCGCAAAACAATTCCACCTCTGTCCTTTTGCCTGAGAGATTCATACGGCAGGCAGCCATATGTTGCACCTTCGGCACTCGTCTTTGAGCTTCTCCAGAGTAACATCCGCGCACAGTCCCTCTCCCTGGCGGGAGACCTGAGAGTGTTATTCCTTCGGCAAGTGCCAAGCACTTTTTCCTGCACGCTTCATCTGTTCCATTTAATTTGCAAGGAGTACCATATCATAGCAAAAGATATTTGTCAACTGCCGCCAACAAAGTTGACAAATTTTACTGTATCCTATAAAATTTTTAATAAGCAGCAATGCAGAGCACGGACATGGAAAAAATTGTGTGGGGGATGGGAAATGCAAAAAAAGAATGTGAAGAAGAACGGCGTCAGGCTTATAGTATTTGCAGTGCTTTTATGCCTTTTGATGGGTACGGGCGTACAGGCCGGCTGGAAAAATACAAAGCAGGGAAAGAAATATCTTATCAGCAAAGAGGCGGGATACGCTTACGGATGGAGAAGAATTAACAAAAAATGGTATTATTTTAATTCGCAGGGATATATGCAGAAGGGCTGGCTGAACATTGGAAACAGCCGTTATTATCTCAATAAATCTACCGGAGTCCGAACAGAGAACAAATGGTTTAAGGTGGGAAATGCATGGTATTATGCGGGGAAAAACGGTGTTCTGCAAAAAGAGAAATGGATAGGCTCCTGCTACGTTCTCGGGAATTATAAGCGCGCTTCGGGCTGGCTGAATCTTGGAGGCAGCAGATATTATCTGAACAAATCCAATGGAAAAAAGACCGTGGGATGGAAATCCATAGGCGGAAAATACTATTATTTCAATGCAAAGGGCTGTATGCAGAAGTCCAAATGGCAGAAAAAGAACGGAAAATATTGTTATCTGCAGGCGGACGGCACTATGGCGGTCAATACATGGGTCGGAAAATATAAGGTTGGAAAAAACGGAGCGAGAACCGGGGAGACACGTTCCACGGGACTTGTAAAGAAAGACGGCAAATATTATTATTTTGACAGCAATTATAAAAAAGTGACCGGTTGGGTGACCGTCGGAAAGAAAAAATACTATTTTAATGCAAAGGGCGTCGCAGTGACTGGACTGCAGACGATTGGCGGGAAAAAATACTATTTTGACAAGTCGGCGGTGATGCAGACTGGATTAAAGACGGTGAGCGGCGTCACATATTATTTTGGTGCAGACGGGGCCATGGTAAAAAATCAGACCGTGACAGTGGGGAAGGTTACCTATGCCATCGACGCCAACGGGCGGTGTGTGAACGATGCAAAGGGAGAACAGATTGCTGCGTATGCCAAAAAATTTCTGGGGAAACCCTACGTATACGGCGGGAATAATCTGAATACGGGAGTGGACTGCTCCGGGTTTACACAGCAGGTTATGCTGCATTTTAAAATCACGATACCGCGGACGGCGGACGAGCAGTTAAAGGCAAAATCCTCCTGGGGAGGAAAGGTGTCGCCTTCCGTGAAGGTAACGGCGTCCAAAGCAAAGCTGAAACCGGGCGATCTGGTGTTTTATGGAAATCCCGCATATCATGTGGCTATTTATATTGGAAATGGAAAGGTAATTCATGCCTCCACAGCGGAGACGGGAATTATTATTTCCAATTTTAATCACGTAAAGCCCTCAGGGGCCAGAAGATATTGGTGAGAAAGATGAGGAAAGGTATATGCGGTTAAGGAATATACCCAGAGCGAATGAAGTAATCGCAAACAGTCCAATGGTAATACAGGAACCCGAAAAGCAGAAAGGAGCCTGGAGAGAGCTTTTTAAAAATGATCATCCGATTCACATCGAGGTGGGCATGGGAAAGGGAAAGTTTTTGACGGAGCTTGCCGCACGTCATCCTAAGATTAATTATATTGGAATTGAACGGTATACCAGCGTACTGCTGCGGGCGGTGGAGAAGCTGGAAACTCAGCCAGAGAACCTCTGCTTTATCTGCATGGATGCGCGGGAGCTTCCGGAAGTATTTGCAGCGGGCGAAGTGGACAAAATTTATTTGAATTTCTCCGATCCATGGCCCAAGGACAGGCACGCCGCAAGAAGACTTCCGTCGCGGCAGTTTCTTGAACGCTACGACAGGATTCTTGTACAGGACGGGGTGGTGGAATTTAAAACAGACAACCGCAAACTTTTTGACTTTGCGCTGGAGGAAGTGGGACCGGCAGGCTGGAAGCTGGAGCTGTGCACCTATGATCTTCATAAAGATGCGGAACTGATGAAGGAAAACATTATGACAGAATATGAAGAAAAGTTTTCTGCTCTGGGAAATCCAATCTGCAAGATGGTGATCAGCCGGGAAAGGCGAACCATCCTGGAAGAAGTTTCATAAAGTAAGGTAAATGAAGGCAAGGGGCATTGAAAAATGCGTCCAAATAAATGGAAACGTAGTATTGGTCTCTTTATGTATGACCGGCAGGGCATTGGAACGAAGTTTTTGGCAATGAAAAAATCCTTTCAGGAAGTCAGCAGGATACTGCAGGGAGAGCGAAAAAAATAGGCGTTCGGGAGATTCCCGGACGCCTGTAAAATTCAGGCTTGTTATCGTGCATCTGATTTTAAAACAATATGTCTCTTTTCCAGCCGGTAGTCCAGATAGAGTCCCAGAAGATAGCGGAGAACGGCAACCACGGGCACACTCAGGAACATGCCCAGGACGCCTGCAATGCTTCCACCGAGGGTAATCGAGATAATGATCCACAAAGGCTTTAATCCCACAGTGTCGCCCAGGATTTTGGGACCGAGGTAAAGTCCGTCGAACTGCTGGAGGATCAGTATCAAAACAGCGAAGCCCAAGGAGGTCAGCGGGCTTACCATCAGAAGAACCACCACGCCGGGCACCGCGCCGATAAACGGGCCAAAATACGGAATCATATTTGTGATTCCGACAATAATGCTGATCAGCAGCGCGTAGGGCATTTTAAAAATGCTCATCAAAACGAAACAGAGAACGCCGATAATGGTGGAGTCAATGGCTTTGCCCACAATAAAATTAGTAAAAATATGATTACACTCCGACAGGATGTTCATGGTGGTGTCGATGCGCTTTACAGGCACAAAGCTGTACAGCACCTTTTTCATGGATCTCTGCAGGCCCTTTTTATCTACCAGCATGTAAACGGACACAATAATTGCGATAATAAAATTTAAAAGTCCCTTTACAATCGAGATGGAGGCAGCGTAAACTGCCGGCACCAGATCGCTGGCAAAATTCTTTAAGGAATTGATCAAATCCGGCAGAACGTCATTGACAATTGACTGTATCTCAGAAACGTCCGCATTGGGGAATCGCTCCTGCAGATTGTCAAAGAAATCATACGTCATCTGGTAAAGCTTAGGCAGTCCGTTAATTACTTCGGTCAAACTGATGACTACCTGAGGTACAATATAAAAGATACAGAGCGTAATCACGCCGAGAATAATCAAATAGGAGAGAATGATTGCCAGCGCCTTGCAGGCCCTTTTGCTTTTAATTTTGCAGGGGCCATTGAAAAGCAGTATCAGCTTTTTTACCAGCGGGTTGAGAATAAAAGCGATCAGAATCCCCATTAAAAACGGCATAAGGATATTCAGAACATCCTTCAGCGCGTTTGTCACCGCATGCGGCGTCATAACGACACGGATAATCAGAGTGCTGACAGCCACCACGATTAAAACATAGATGCTGATGGTAAAATATTGATTGTTGGGAAGAAATTTTTTGGAGGATTCGCCGTCCGCCTGCCGCTCGGAAGCCGTAGATTCTGTAGGCTCCCGCAGCTTTTTCGTATCCGAGGATTTATTCATAAAAAGTATCTCCAAAACAACAGCAAAATTAATATGGATTCACGCTTACTAGTATAAATCCTTTTGAAAAGTGATGCAAGATTTTCGAAAAAACTTTACGCAAAATTAAGAAATAGGGGTTAGCCGAAAAAATCTAAAAAAAGGCTTGCAATTATAAAAAAAGTATAATATAATATTCTTCGTTCCGGAGAAATAGAACCGGATTTCAGGTCGGAAAAGTAAATAAGCGTGCGCGATTAGCTCAGCTGGCAGAGCACCTGACTCTTAATCAGGGTGTCCAGGGTTCGAACCCCTGATCGCGCATTTAAAGTATCGCTTTTGTAGCCATCGAGCTGTGGGGGCGGTGCTTTTTTTGTATCGTAGGATTACAGTGTCCCAAGGCCATATGTCCACAATGGACACAGACCTTTTGACACTGTAATCATCATAGGAAACTGTGCTTCCATGATACAAAGGCGAATATTTTTCAAGGCGCCGGTGTGAGGGCCAGATAGCTCATGCAAAGCTGCGAAAGCCCGCTGGAAGGCTTGAAAAAGAGTTGAAAATACGGATGGGCATGGCTATAATTATTCTAAGTTGCAAAAACGCGGTACTCTTTCCCAAAGGGCAGATACGAAATCTGCATACGGTATAATCTGCACAGCGTAAACAGCCTGGAGAATACGGGAACCGTGGTGGAACTGTAGGGCGCGCCGCCATCATAACGGTGGGGCGGGATTGAGCTAAGCTGTGAGGCGTATTATGAGCAAAGTAGTGGACAACATAAGATTTAATTTCCTGTATATTGACCGGTATACCTTCGGAAACAGCTGGGTTTTCCCAGAGAGCATGGTGCCTTACAATATGTTTCGGTATATTGAGTCGGGAAAAGGCGTCTTTTTTATAGATCACTGTGAGATAGAGGTGGAAAAGGACCAGATCATCTATATTCCAAGGGGGAGTATGCTGTCCTGCTATACGTCCTCGGGCAACTTTTCCTTTACAAGCATCCGATTCACCACGTCGGTCTATTTTGAGGACGGCGATATTCTGGGCGATTATTATCATGTCCCAAGGATGATCAGAGATGGAAGGGGCCTCAAGCACTATTTTGAAAAAATTCTCTATGCGGTAAAGCATGAGAGCACCGCAAGAATGTTTATGGTGAGAGGTAATCTGGAGCTTTTGATTGGAGAAATTATCCAGGACTGCTTTGAAAAGAGCGGTGCGGAGCATAGGGACACCAGGAGAACGGATGAAGAAGACCTGGAGAAAATGCATATGCGCATACGCAGGTCGGAAAATAAGATTGATCCCAGGATTCAGGCGGCCATAGACTACGTTCTTTTGCACCCGACAGAGAAATATACGCCGGAGAAGCTGGCGGAAATGGCCCAGCTCAGCAAACAGAGATTTGGATATTTGTTTAAGGAGCAATTGGGGAAGCCGCCGATGGTGTACATACGTGAGCTGCGGCTTCAGACGGCGGCAAGGGAGCTTTTGGTATCTACAGATAATGTGAGCGATATTGCTTACCGCGTGGGTTATGCGGATCCGAATTACTTTATACGCGAGTTTAAAAATGCCTTTGGATATACGCCAAATCAGTTCCGTAAGGCGGCGAAGGAGTAGAGATAAGAAAATAGAAAAGCCAAACGAGCGTATTGTGCTATTTATTTTACTTTATTAAGAAAGAGCCAAAAAAATAAACTGAATATTCGCAAAAAACTGGATAGATTTCTGGAAAATATAAAATGTTTCCGGGAATTTATCCAGTTTTTTGTTTAAAAGGGATGAAATTAAAAAGGATAGATCACGCTTGAAAAACAGTTGTATTATGCTATTATCGAGAGATGCACTTGTGGAAATGCACAAAATTAATGTGTATAATTGTAAATATCACAATAAAGTAACCAAAAGGAGGAAAGAAGATGAAAAAAAGATTTGCAGGTAGGCTGCTGGCGGCAGCGGTGGCAGCGGCATCTGTGCTCGCTCTTGGAGCGACGGCGATGGCGGAAGAAGAATTGTCAGGTGATATTACATTCTGGCACTCCTTTACGCAGGGAGCGAGACTGGAGGTTATTCAGGCGGCTGCGGACAAATTTATGGAGGAACATCCCGGCGTAAACATTACGATTGAGACGTTTTCCTGGGGAGATTTCTACACAAAATGGACGACAGGACTTGCATCCGGCAATGTTCCCGATATGAGTACTGCCCTTCCGGGTCATGTGGTGGAAATGATGGACGTGGGCGCGCTGACTTCGGTAGACGATTTGATTGATGAGATTGGACGTGATAAATTTTCGGAAACGGCATTGTCTGAAGGGGAGAAGGATGGAGTGTGCTATTCTCTGCCGCTCTACTCCCATGCTCAGGTAATGTGGTACAGAAAAGACCTTTTGGATGAAGCGGGACTGGAAGTGCCGAAAACCTGGGCAGAGTTTGCAGAGGCGGCAAAGGCCCTGACAAAGGACGGCGTATACGGATGTTCCTTCCCCTGCGGTTCCGGCGATCTGATGGGTACGCGTTTCCTCAACTTCTATGTGAGAAGCGCCGGGGAAAGCCTGCTCACGGATGATCTTCAGGCAAACCTGACAAGCCAGGCGGCGATTGACGGCATTAATTACTGGATCGATATCTATAAAAACTGCTCGCCGCAGGATTCTGTCAATTACGTTGTGCTGGATCAGGCGACGCTGTACTACCAGGGAAAAACGGCCTTTGATTTTAACTCAGGCTTCCAGATCAGCGGCGTAGAGGCAAACTCTCCCGACCTGGTGGATTACATAGACTGTGCGCCCATGCCGAAAATCAATGAGGACGATCCTGACTACGGAAGTGAGACGTCTAATATTCCTCTGGTAGTGTGGGAAAACTCTGAACATCCCGAAATCTGCAAGGCGTTTATTAAAGAATTATATGAGACAGATACGTATGTAGAATTTCTGGAGGCGACTCCGGTAGGTATGCTTCCCTCTGTTAAGGGCATTACGGAGACCGAACGCTACCAGGCGAACGAGACAGTGCAGAAATTTGAAAATGCAGTCGCGGTGATTTCCGATGCGGTTGACAAGAGCACGGCAATCGGATTTGAACACGGCCCCAGCGTTCAGGCGGGTCTGCTGACCTCCCAGGGAATCATTGAAGGCATGTTCCAGGATATTATTACAAATGGAACAGATGTGGAAACGGCCGCTCAGGCAGCGGAAGATCAGCTGAACGATATTTTCAGCACAATAGGATAACAGAAGTAAAGCATGGATGCGATTCACCCGGGGAAGCACAAAAAGGCTTCCCCGAATATCACAAAGGGGGAATTTTGAGCAATGAAACGCAGAGTAAAATTTGACTATGCGAGATGGGTATTTGTACTGCCCGCACTGATTGTAGTTGGCTCATTGCTTTTATACCCAATATTTTCCAGCCTGTATTACAGCCTGACGACGAAACATCTGATCAGGCCCGCCTACAAATTTGTCGGTTTGCAGAATTATATGGATGTTTTGTCAGATCCCAATTTCTTTAAAGCTTTTTTGACATCCATTTTATGGACGGCCGTCTCTCTGGCGGGGCAGGTATTTATAGGGTTCACAGCAGCACTGGCAATTAACAGGGTAAAGCATGGAAAAGCAGTTTACAAAACGCTGATGATTATTCCCTGGGCCTTTCCGTCAATCGTAATCGCGCTGTCCTGGAAGTGGATATTAAATGGCGTATCAGGATTTATTCCAAATCTGCTGGTTCAGCTGGGCATATGCCAACAGCTTCCGCAGTTCTTAAGCGACAGCAGCCTGGTGTTTCTGACGCTGATTTTTATCAATGTCTGGTTCGGCGCACCGATGATCATGGTAAATGTGCTGTCGGCGCTGCAGACCATACCGCAGGATCAGTATGAAGCGGCACAGATCGACGGGGCTTCCAAGTTCCAGCAGTTCCATTTTATTACGGTTCCGCACATCAAGGTGGTGGTAGGACTTCTGGTGGTACTGCGCACCATCTGGATCTTCAATAATTTTGATATGATTTACTTGCTCACCGGCGGAGGACCGGCCAACGCTACGACGACAGTTCCCATCTATGCCTATAATATGGGCTGGGGAACAAAGCTCCTGGGAAGATCCTCGGCGGTTACAATACTGCTTCTGATGTTCCTGCTGATTATCTGCGCAATTTATTTTGGGATCATAGGAAGATGGGAAAAGGAGGACAAGTAGAATGAAAAAGAGTGACAAACTTGGAAACGGATTCTGCCACGTATATCTGATGGTACTGTCTGTGATCGCCTGCTTTCCCCTGATCTGGGTGATTCTGTGCTCCGTAAAATCCTCAGGGGAACTTACCGCAAACCCTACGGGATTTTTCCCAAAACAGTTTACGCTGGAAAATTTCTATCATGTGATAAAAGACCTGCATTTTGCCACGAACATGGGAAACAGCGTCATTATAGCGCTGGTTACGACACTGATAGCGATTACCATCTCCTCCATGGCAGCCTATGGAATTGTAAGATTTTTTCCGAAATTTGGAAATATGATGTCGAAATTTCTTGTGACGACCTAAAATGAAATTTTAAATTCCACCGCCCGCTTATGCGGTGGAATTTACT
>JAUNFZ010000080.1 GCA_030524785.1 Eubacteriales bacterium | reverse complement strand
TATGAAAAATTCAATTGGCGCATATGCAGACGCTGTAAACACGCTCGAAGTATCGTCTGAATTGCTGACAAAAGTATTTAATAATTATACAGAAGATGTAAAGTACCTTGAAGCAATTAAACAGGCGTTGGCAGACGGCGGATATGACAATAAAACTGTTAATGATGTTGTGGATTCAATGTTATGGGAATACAAAAATCAATATAAATCAGCTGCAAATGATCTTTCTCAAGAGTTGCTTCAAAAGGGAGCAAGTAAAGGATTTGATGAATCGATAAAAAAATTGGCAGGGAGTGAGGTTACCTTTTTGGTGAATACTTTCCTCGATGGGAAAGACATTACATCCAAGGTAATAGGTTTATCTGATACATCAGATGGTATTGCAAGTGTATATGCAACTCAGCAGTATTCCTATGCCTTGACAGAAAAGTATGAATTTTACCGTGAAAAAATCAATTCTGGGTCATATTCACAAAGCGATATTGAACAATGCAATACATATCTCCAACTGGCTAAAACTGCTAAACTGCAGGAGTATAATACAATTAAAGAAACATTAGAAGACTCGTTAAACAGCATAAACGCTTCTTTTAGAAGTAACGAAGATATAGAGTATACAAGAGACATCGTGAAAAAAATTGATTCAGAAATTCAACGTTTAGAAAATCTTACAAGTTAATCCGCTTGTGTATAGTGTGAATAATCGTATTTGATTTTCTCGAAATAAGAGGTTTTGTTATGAACAATCCTATATGCTATTCCCATATTGGAAAAAGGCTAAACTATGAAGATAATTTTCTCATTAATGGTATATACCTGACATCTGATATGCAAAAACAAATGTTGGATAATCAATGCTATTTTGTTACGGGTGATGCTCCGTCAAAAGTATGCCTTTTTGCGGTTAGCGATGGCATGGGAGGTCATAATGCTGGCGAAGTTGCCAGTCTTATTTGTGTTCAAAAACTTGCTGAAGCTGAAAAAAAACTTCAACAGTATCATTCAATTAAAGAAATGGTAGCCTATCTCCAATCAGTTATTGCAGAAATTAATACTATTGTCTGCAATCTCAGCAATAGCCATGAAGACTTACAAGGTATGGGCGCCACCCTTGTTCTATTTGTCACCACTGGCATAGATTATGCCATCTTAAATGTTGGTGACAGCAGAGCCTACTACTTTATCAACGATAGACTTAATCAAATTACCAAAGATAATACCGAAGGACAGCGAATGATTGATCTTGGTCTTTTAACTAGAAAAGAACTTTTGAACTTTCCGGCAAGGAAAAATTTAAATCGTTATATCGGTTATGATCAAAATGGTTATATTTTACAAGCTGATGTATATTATCCATCCCTTGAAAATGGTACTTTACTTTTATGTAGCGATGGTATTACAGATTTTCTTCCAGACAGCAAGATTTTCAAAATATTATGTTCGGAAAACGATCTTGAAAGGGCCGGAAAACAACTTATAACCGAAGCTATAGTAGCAAACAACGCTGACAACGCAACAGCTATGCTGATACCACTAAGGAGGTGATTTTGTGGCACAAACAAATTTAATTGGCAAGAACATCATGGGATACACTGTTACTGAAAAACTTGGTTCAGGTGCGTTTGGAACGGTATATAAAGTCGTCAAAACAAATGCTGCCGGTCAGTATGTTCGTGCTCTAAAGCACATTACACTCCCAACGGAAAAGCAGTACAATTCTGTATTAAATTCTATGGGCGGTGATGTGTCTAAGGCTGATAGCTATTTTTCTCAAATGCTTAATAACATTGTTTCTGAAATCAGAATCTTAAATGACTTGACAGAAAAGGGTGTTCAGCATATTGTCAGATACTATGAGAATGATATTCTTGTTACCGAAAGGCCGAAACGATATGATATTTTTATCTTAATGGAATATTTGACTCCACTTGAAGATTTTATACAGAATGAAAATTTTTGTGTGCGTGATGTGGCTAAACTTGGATCGGATATATTATGCGGACTCCAGTCTTGCCATGATAACGGTGTGATTCATAGAGATATTAAGGACGACAATATTTTTGTTTCTGATAAGGGAGAATACAAGATTGGCGATTTTGGTGTTTCTAAGATCTTAAAAGACAGCTCAAAGGTTGAATCTCTAAAGGGTACGCCCAATTTTCTTGCACCTGAAGTATATCTTGGAAAAGAAAGTTACACAAAATCCGTAGATCTGTATTCCCTTGGCATTGTTCTTTACAGACTTTTGAATTATGGCAGAAATCCTTTTCTTCCTCGTTTTCCAGAGCAATATTTTACCCAGGATGAGGACAGAGCTTTTGAGGAAAGAATGTGCGGCAAAACGCCTGATCCGCCTGTACTTGGCGGGGAAGAAATCGGGCAAGTAATTGTAAAGGCGATTTCCGATAGTTCAGGAAGGTTTCAAAATGCAAGTGATTTTATAAATGCATTGGAGCTTGCTATCAATAAAACTTCGCCTGAAGCGCTTAATAAAAGTGTTAAGCTCAGCACCATTTCTTCCGCACACATGAAAGCAGAACCTGAGCAAAAACAATATGTTTCTACTATAGGAGAAACTGTTCCCCGATCCTCATTCGAAGAATATGTTAAAGATGATCGCAGCAATTCTATTAATAAGCATTTGTTTGAAAGTATTGGTAATGCTCCGGCTGCCGACATTCCAAAGCCTGAATCAGCTATGGAAACTGAAAACAAAAATAGGTATGCAGGCAAAGCCGACACAACTATCCCTAAGAAAAGCGAACGAGTTGTCAGTGCAGTCCCGCCGGATATAAGTAAGCCGGATGCGCCTGCTGCTGTAGATAAAAAGGTAATGGGAAAAATTGTATTCTATATTCCTGTTGTGATTCTTTTCATTGGTGTAATCGCGTTCTTTGTAGTGGTTCCAAGTATATACGGCAAAGCAGTATCATTTATAGATTGGATGTTTACCGACCCTCAAAACATTATTGATACTTTGCGCGATGCTAATGCCGTATTACCTAAAGCTTATAGCATTTTAGGTGTCAGAATTTTTTGGTGGGTATGGCTTGCCAGCCTGACTGCATCGCTCTTTTTTGTGGGTAAACAGCTTCATGCCAAGCCAGAGCCGGATGCAATAAATGCTATTTTAATGAAAAAGGAGCCGTATCTTATGATACAGGATGTAAATGATGCGCTGAAGCAGTTAAAGGCGCACACAAGTAATAAGAAGCTTGATGCGCTCCTGTACGCAGTGAAACGATTGGAGGAAAAGTTATCTGTTGAAAGTGATTTTGGTTACGGGAAAGGAGCTGTGATTAGCTGCGAAAATGATATTGCAAGACAACTTCAATTTCTCATTGATACTATTCCCAATGTTGAAAATGGCGATTTGGAAGAAAACCTGAACTTAATGAGTACTGCTGTGATGAATATAAATTCTCTTTTGCGTAAACGTATCGAACTAAAAAAATGTTGAGCCGATGAAAGGGACTTGACTTAGAGCCAACTCCAGGTATTATACTATTTTATAACAAAACGCCAGGGAACCCATTTGGCGCAAATGTTATAAAAATAAGCTGCAAATCGCGCAGGCGAAGGGCGCGGCGCATGGAGGGAACAGCGTGACGATTTCAGAGGTGAGCAGAAAATACGGACTGACGCAGGATACTTTGCGGTATTACGAGCGGGTGGGAATTATCCCGCCGGTGCACAGGGCTTCAAGCGGGCTCAGAGATTATACCGAGGAGGACTGCAGCTGGGTGGAGCTCGCAAAGTGTATGCGCAGCGCCGGGCTTCAGGTGGAAGCTATTGCAAGGTATGTAAGCCTTGCGCAGCAGGGGGACGAGACAATCTCTGAACGGCGGGATCTTCTGATTGAGCAGCGGAAGCAGCTAAAAGAACAGCTTATTTCTGTGCAGGAGGCGCTAAAGCGGCTGGATTACAAGATCTCCCGCTACGACGCGGCGGTAAAAGAGGGGTTCCTGTCCTGGGATTGAGGCTTTGGCCTGTAAGAGGAAAGCCAATACAAGGAGCGGGCGGTTCAAACTATAAAAAGCAGGAGGACAGCAGTATGATCTACAGAGAATTTCAGGAACTGAAACTGTCGGCGCTGGGCATGGGGTGCATGCGCCTGCCGGTGGTGAACGGCGACGACGGCGTGGTCGACGAGGCGGCGGTGAAGGAAATGGTGGAGTATGCCATGAAGAAGGGCGTTAATTACTACGACACCGCCTGGGGTTACCACAATGGAAATTCAGAGATTGCCATCGGAAAGGCGCTTGCCGGATATCCCCGGGAGAGCTTTTACCTGACGACAAAATTTCCGGGGTACGATCTCGCCAACATGGATAAAGTGGAAGAAATATTTGAAAAGCAGCTGGAAAAGTGCGGGGTGGAATACTTTGATTTTTATCTGTTCCACAATGTCTGCGAGATGAATATTGACGCGTATCTTGACCCGAAGTATGGGATTTTTGAGTATCTGATGAAGCAAAAAGAAAATGGCCGTATCCGTCATCTGGGCTTTTCCGCCCATGGCGATTACGGCGTGATGAAGCGCTTTCTGGAGGCTTACGGGGAGCATATGGAATTTTGCCAGATTCAGTTAAATTATATTGACTGGACCTTCCAGGGGGCGAAGGAAAAGATAGAGCTTTTGAAGGAATATCATCTTCCCGTATGGGTAATGGAGCCGCTGCGGGGCGGCAGGCTGGCGGCGCTGCCGGAAGAAGACAGCAAAAAGCTTAAGAAATTGCGCCCGGAAGAAGGCATCCCGGCCTGGGCTTTCCGCTTTCTGCAGACGATTCCGGAAGTGACCGTGATTCTTTCCGGAATGTCAAATTTTGAACAGCTTCAGGACAATATCCGCACTTTTGAAAGCGACAGGCCTCTGAATGGCGAAGAAATGAAAACGCTTCTTGAGATTGCAGACAACATGATGAACGGTGTGCCCTGCACAGCCTGCCATTACTGCACTTCCCATTGTCCCCAGGGACTGGATATTCCGATGCTGATAAAGCTGTACAATGAACATTCCTTTACGGGCGGCGGCTTTATCGCTCCTATGGCGCTGATGGCGGTGCCCGAGGAAAAGCATCCGGGTTCCTGCTTAGGGTGCAGAAGCTGCGAGGCAGTCTGTCCCCAGCAGATTAAGATTTCGGAGATTATGGCGGACTTTGATGCAAAGTTAAAAGCGTGAGAGCAAACGTATTGAAAGAGCGAACATATTGCGAAAGTGAATATATCGAAGCTTAGTCAGACCCGGCGCGTGTGTTTAAAATTCAGACACACCGCCGGGTTTGACTGTTGCTGTCGAATCCTGACACTTCTATGATAGAAACATTAGCAGTACTTACAGCATAGGATGATGTGAAGGAGGAGAGCAACATGGACGCATCGAACAAAGCGGTCCGTTTCGGACTGAAAAAAGCATTTGACTATATCGGAAAAGATCCGGATGCAAATTTCCCCAAACTGATGGACTGGGTAGACCGGTTCGCAGGGGAGGGCCCCGACAGCTACGAACCCCAGCGCAGGGCGTTTCGGAAAGTGATTGAGGATCCGCAGAACAATATGTACTGTCTGCTGAAAAGCCTGTGGACAGATATCGACGAGGGCGTATTGAAAAAGACCTTTGAAAATTTTATCCTCAATGCCAACCTGATTGGCTGGCCCCGGCAGGAAAGCCTTCGCAAGCGCTATAACTGCAACATTCCCTGGGCGATTCTTCTCGACCCTACTTCAGCCTGCAATCTTCACTGTACCGGATGCTGGGCGGCGGAATACGGCAATCGCCTGAACCTGACCTTTGACGAGATTGATTCGATTATCTGTCAGGGAAAGGAGCTGGGCGTATATATGTATATCTACACCGGCGGTGAGCCGCTGATGAGAAAATACGACCTGATTGCGCTTTGCCGGAAGCATCACGACTGCCAGTTTCTGGCATTTACCAATGCGACGCTGATTGACGAGGAGTTCGCAGAGAAGATGCTGGAGGTGAAGAATTTTATACCGGCCATCAGCGTGGAGGGTTTTGAGGAAGCCACAGACGGGCGGCGCGGCAAGGGAACCTTTGGAAAGGTTGTCAAGGCAATGGAGATTTTAAAGGAAAAACGGCTTCCCTTTGGGATCAGCTGCTGTTATACCAGCCAGAATCTGGATTCGATCAGCAGCGACAGCTATATTGATCAGATGATTGAATGGGGAGCGAAGTTTGTGTGGTATTTCCATTACATGCCTGTGGGAAACGATGCGGTGAAGGAGCTTCTTCCAAGCCCCGAACAGAGGGAATTTATGTACCACAAAATCCGTCAGGTACGGTCGGAAAAGCCGATTTTTGCCATGGATTTCCAGAACGACGGGGAATATGTGGGAGGATGCATTGCCGGGGGCCGGAGGTACTTCCACATTAATGCGAATGGAGACGCCGATCCCTGCGTATTTATTCATTACTCTAACGCCAACATCAGAAAGATGTCCCTGCTGGAGATACTGCAGTCACCGATTTTTATGGCGTACCATGAGGGACAGCCCTTCAATAAGAACCATCTGCGCCCCTGTCCGATGCTGGAAAATCCGCAGATGATACAGGCAATTGTAAAACGGACGGGAGCTGCTTCCACAGATATGATGTCGCCGGAGCCGGTGGAGCATCTCTGCGAAAAATGCGAAGAATATGCCAGGAACTGGGCGCCCAAGGCAGAAGAATTGTGGAAAAACAGCGGAAAAGGCGCGTAAGGGCAACGGCTGCGTTGGCGGCTGCTGTAAAAATATTAAACATTAAGTTTACATAAAGTTCTGGAAACGCGACAGAAGCTGTGATAGAATGTACGGGAAAGGGAGGGCAGCAGATGTCACAGCTTACAGAAAAGGCAATTATACAATCATTTCTGGGACTTTTAAAGGAAAAGCCCTTTGATAAAATTACGGTGAAGGATATCGTGGAGGACTGCGGAATTAACCGCAATACCTTTTATTACCATTATGCGGATATTTATGATCTGCTCCGCCGGGTGTTTGAACTGCGGGCGCGGGAGGTCCTGGATCTGGATGTGATAAAGGATAACTGGCCGGAGCAGTTTCTGCGCTCCACAGTGTATGTTTTTGAAAACAGGAAAACGGTGTATCATATCTATAACTCCATAGACCGTCAGCAGCTGGAGCAGTTTCTCTATCAGGTGGCGGGGGAGATTATGACCGCTTATGTCCGTGAAAAGGCGAAGGGTTTAGAGGCCGACGAGGATGATATTTTGATTATTGTGGACTTTTATAAATGCGCTTTGGTAGGCATGGTGATCCAGTGGCTGGACGGCGGCATGAAGCAGGAACCGGAGGTAGTGATACGCCGTATTGCGGATCTGCAGGATGGAAATATTCTGCGGATGCTCAAGAGGGCGGAGGCGAAAAAAGAATAACAGAAAAGAATCAGACAAAAGAACTTCCATGCACAAAAAATGTGCATGGATTTTTTTGTGCCCATGGAAAAACCGGGAGGGGAAAGGCATACTACATATCGTAATTGAGAAAGAGAGGATGCATGAAATATGTTAAAAGCAGGGAAAAAAATCGTAAAGTACCGGATACCGATTTTTATCGTCAGCCTGCTGCTGCTGATTCCTTCTGCCATCGGCTACATACGCACGGGAGTAAACTATGATATTTTGTATTACCTCCCGGATACCATTGAAACTATGCAGGGGCAGGACATTTTATCGCAGCAGTTCGGGACGGGAGCTTATTCCATGTTTATCTGCGAGGGAATGGAAAACAAGGATGTGGCGAAGCTGAAAAGCCGCCTGGAGGAAGTAAAGCATGTGGAGAAGGTTGTGTGGTACGACAGCGTGCTTGATCTGAGTATTCCCATGGAAATGCTGCCCGACAAGGTTTTGAAGATTTTCAACTCAGAGGACGCCACGATGATGTTTATCATTTTTGATACGACTACGTCGGCGGATGAGACCATGGAGGCAATTCAGGAAATACGAAAGATTTCCGGCGAACAATGTTTCTTAAGCGGCATGTCCGCCATTGTGACGGATACGAAGGAACTGGCGGACAGCGAGATCGCCGTTTACGTGATAATTGCCGTGGCGCTTTCCGCATTGGTGCTGGCCATCACCATGGAATCCTTTTTTGTTCCGGTGGTCTTTCTGATTGGTATTGGCATGGCAATTATATACAACCTGGGAAGCAACGTTTTCATGGGGCAGATTTCTTATATCACAAAGGCTCTGACGGCGGTGCTGCAGCTTGGCGTTACCATGGACTACTCTATTTTCCTGTGGCACAGCTATCAGGAACAACTGCTGGCGGAGGAAGACAGAAAAGAAGCAATGGCCTATGCGATAGAAAAAACCTTTAAATCTGTAGCGGGCAGCTCCCTTACCACCGTGGCAGGATTTGTGGCGCTGTGCTTTATGAGCTTTACTCTGGGAATGGATCTGGGCATTGTCATGGTAAAGGGCGTTGTGATCGGGGTGATCTGCTGTGTGACGGTGCTGCCCTCCATGATTATGATTTTTGATAAAGTTCTGGAAAAGACAAAACACAAAGCGCTTCTTCCGGATATGTCAAAACTGTCGAATGTAATCACAGGACATTATAAAATCTTTGCGTTTTTGCTGGCGGTGCTGATTCTTCCCGCGGCGTACTGTCAGAATCATGCGGATGTTTACTACAACCTGGATGAATCGCTGCCAAAGGATTTGCCCAGTATTCAGGCAAACGACAAGCTCAAGGAAAATTTTGAGATGGGCGCGCTGCATATGCTGCTGATTGACAGCCAGATGCCGGCAAAGAAAGTACATGAGATGACGGACGAGATGGAAAAGGTGGACGGCGTCAAGGGAGTTTTGGGATTGGAGAGCCTGGTGGGCAGCAGGATCCCTGAAAGTATGATTCCAAAGGAATTGCGGGAGATACTGGAGAATGAAAATTACGAGCTGATGCTGGTAAATAATGAATATAAAGTGGCTACGGACGAAGTAAACCGGCAGATTGAGGAACTCAATCAGATCCTGAAAAAATACGACCCCAACGGGATGCTGGTGGGAGAGGCGCCCTGTACCAGGGATTTGATTACGATTACGGACAAGGATTTTCAGGTCGTCAGCGCGGTGTCGATTCTGGCGGTGTTTGTGATTATATGTTTTGTGTTCCGCTCCTGGTTCTTGCCTATACTTTTGGTGGCGGTGATCGAATTTGCCATATTTATTAATCTGGGGATTCCATACCTGACGGGGACAAAGCTTCCGTTTATTGCGTCTATTGTGATAGGAACCATCCAGTTGGGGGCAACCGTGGACTATGCGATTCTGATGACAAGCCGCTATGAGAAGGAACGCGGAGGCGGAAAGGGAAAGAAGGAGGCAATCCAAATTGCCCATCAGACCAGCATGAAATCGATCATTGTCAGCGCAGTCAGCTTTTTTGCGGCAACCTTCGGAGTGGGCATGTATTCTAACATTGACATGATCAGTTCCCTCTGTATTCTGATGGCCCGGGGCGCGCTGATCAGTATGGCGGTGGTGCTGTGCGTGCTGCCGGCCATGTATATGATATTTGACCGGATGATATGTAAAATGAGCAAAGGCTTTAAGGAGGCAGTAAGATGAACAGAAACAGAAAATTAAAAAAGGGTCTGGCTTTCGCTGTGGCAGGCGCACTGCTGGCAGGACAGACCGCAGGGGTGTATGCGGCGGAAAAGGAAGAAACTGTTTATGTAAAGGCACAGGCTTCCGGCGCACCGGAAGAAGTGATCGTCAGCACATGGCTGAAAAACGCCGAAGGCGAGGCAGAGCTTAGGGATACGTCGCAGCTTTCAGACATTGAAAATGTAAAGGGTGAAGAAACCTTTAAAAAGCAGGGAAGCGAGATCGTCTGGGATGCCCGGGGCAACGACATTTATTATCAGGGAACGACTCAGAAAGAACTGCCGGTGGAGGTACAGATTACGTATTACCTGGATGGAGAGGAAATCACGCCCCAGGAGCTGGCCGGAAAAAGCGGTCATGTAAAAATGCACTTTTCTTATGTCAACCGGTCAAAGGATGGGGAGGTTTATACTCCTTTCACGATGGTTACGGGAATTGTGCTTCCGTCCGAGGGTTTTAAGAATGTGCAAACCGTAAACGGCCGTTTGCTCTCAGACGGGGAAAAGGAGATTGTGGTTGGAATGGGATTCCCGGGGCTGGCAGAGAGCCTTTCTCTGGAAAAATCGGATCTCTTAAAGGATCTGGAGATACCGGATTATTTTGAGATCGAAGCGGATGTGACAGATTTTGAACTGGCAATGACGATGACGGCGGCCACAAGCCTGAACCTCTCCGAGTTTGGCTTTGACGGGGCGGACAGCATAGAGGACGTGGAGGACGCTGTGGAAACGCTGCGGGAGGCGGCCACAGAGCTGACAGACGGCAGCGGGGAGCTGGCGGATGGCGTAAAAGAGCTGCGGGAGTCCTGCGGCGAACTGATTGACGGAATGAACGCGGTTGATGAAAATATGGGCACCCTGGCAGATGGAATCGCTACCCTTAACAGCAGCAAAAATGAACTGATTTCCGGCGTATATACGCTGGCGGACGGCATCAATACGCTGAATGGGAAGAAAGGAGAGCTGATTTCGGGTATCCAGGCTCTGGCGGATGGCATAGGCGAGCTTGACAAAAACAAGGGAACACTGATTAAGGGAGTGGATTCTCTGGCTAAGGGAAGCAAAACTCTGGCGGAAGGAACGGAAGAATTGTATGGCGGCCTTACAGAGTATGCTGTGGGTGCCGGAAAACTGAAAGAAGGCGTGGACGCCTATACGGAAGGAGTGGAAACCCTGACGGCAGGCGCCGGAAGCTATATTGCCGGAGCAGATAAGCTGGCTGGCGGCGCCATAGAGCTTAATGAACAGGTTCAGGCGATGGCGGCGCAGATTGGAGGAATGATATCCGGAGGAGGTTCCGGCGTGGATTTGTCCGGGGCAGCAGCGGCGGTTAACGGCAGTATTCAGGCGCTGAACGCTTCTATTGACGGCGACAGCGCGGTACTTGCAAGCCTTAAGGATGTGAAGGGGCAAATGAATTCCCTGCCGGAAGAATTAAGAAAGCTGTATTCTTCGGCATATTCGGCATATTCGGGCCAGCTTGATAACTGTATTAATCAGCTGCAGAGCGATATCGGATACCAGACCCAGGCCAGAGACGCCCTTGTACAGATACAGACGGCGCTTGCCGGGACTGCGGGGGGTTCCGGGGAGGCAGGAACACAGACAGTGGATATCAGCGGTGCGCTTTTGACGCTGACCCAGGCAACGCAGGACCTGGCGGACGGTGCGAAACAGCTGGCAGAGGGAAGTAGGAAACTGAATGTCGGAGCCGGGAAGCTTGGCACAGGGATTGGGCAGCTTGCCAGCGGCAGCCAGCAGCTTCTGAGTGGGGCCTGGGCTTTAGGAAGCGGCGTACAGACACTGGCAAACGGGGGAGCTCAGTTGTCTTCGGGAGCGTCCGCGCTTGGAAATGGAATCGAGCAGCTTGCCAGCGGCAGCGCGCAGCTCGCCGAGGGTACCGCAGAGCTGGCGGAAGGCGGAAGCAGGCTGGACGAGGGCACACAGGAGCTGGAAGAAGGCGCGGTAAAACTTGCGGACGGCATGAAAGAATTTGACGAGGACGGCGTGGAGAAGATTGCGGATGTCCTGGAGGACGACTTGCAGGATCTTCTGGACCGTCTGGAGGAAGTCAAAGAGGCCGGAGAAGACTACGAGAGCTTTGCCGGAACTGCTCCGGACGGAGGCAGCGTGAAATTTATTATTGAGACAGACGGCATAGAATAGAAATAAGAAATACCGGCCGCCGTGCAGTGAAAAGTGCTGCGCGGCGGCTTTTTGTGCGGAAAGGCGCGCTTTGCCATGAATCTGCGGTGCGCTTGCGGAAGATTTGCAGCACGCTTTGCCGGGGATCTGCAGCGCGCTTGCG
>JAUNFZ010000005.1 GCA_030524785.1 Eubacteriales bacterium | reverse complement strand
CGTATCAGGCCGTATCAGGCCAAAAAACAATTTAAATGCAGCAGAGGAATTCTATTAAAAAATAATTTGCTATCAGCCATTTTTACCTTTTTGTTGACACTTCTGGGCTGTTTTTCTATAATGGTTACGGGATAATTATCTTGACAGAAAGCAGGAATAAAGATGGAATCTACATGTATGGATAAATATAGTATATCGCCTCTTAATCAGCAGGCGATGCAGCTTTGCCAGAAAAAGTGGGACAGTATAGCCAAACCTCTGCACAGCCTGGGGAAGCTGGAAGATATGCTGGTGCAGATTGCTGGGATTACAGGAAATTCTAAAATTTCTCTGGAAAAGAAAGGGCTTGTCGTTATGTGCGCAGACAACGGTATCGTTGAGGAAGGCGTCACGCAGACCGGACAGGAGGTGACCGCACTGGTGGCCGGAAATTTTTTGTCGGGCCAGGCGACGGCGGCGGTGCTCTGTAAAAAAACGGGAGCCGACATTATACCGGTGGATATTGGAGTTGCCGTTGATACGCCGATTCTGAACCGGAAAATTGCCTGCGGCACAAAAAATTTTGCAAAGGAGCCGGCCATGACCCGAAGCCAGGCCATGCAGGCGCTTGAAACGGGAATTTCTCTGGTGAGAGAACTAAAGGAAAAAGGATATGAAATTCTTGCCACCGGCGAGATGGGAATTGGAAATACAACGACCAGCAGCTCCCTTGCCGCAGTGTTTTTAAATAGAAGCGTAGCGGAAGTGACAGGACGCGGAGCAGGACTTACCAGCGCGGGTCTGGAAAAGAAAATTTCTGTGATTGAACAGGCCATTGCCTCCTATCTTCCGAAATGCAAAGACCCGGTGGACGTACTTGCAGCTATGGGCGGATTCGACATTGCAGGTCTTGCGGGCGTTTTTCTTGGCGGAGCCATTTACCGGGTACCGATAGTGATTGACGGCTTTATCTCCTCGGTAGCCGCGCTGACAGCGGCAAAGATCCATCCGGCAAGCAGAGATTATATGATTGCATCCCACAGGTCAAAGGAGCCGGCGGCGCAGTATGTATTGGATGCCCTGAAACTTGAGGCCCCTCTTTGCTGCGATATGTGCCTTGGAGAAGGTACAGGAGCCGTCGCGCTGTTTCCCATATTAGACCTGGCCTGTGAAGTATATCAGAAAATGAGCACCTTTGACGATATCGAAATGGAGGCATACCAGCCTCTCGACTAAAGAGACATCAATGGTCCGTGAAGGTTATCATAAAAAATTTATGGAGAGAAAAGCGTATGTTTATTGTGGTAACGGGAGGAAGCGGAAGCGGAAAATCCTTTTATGCAGAGCAAAGAGTGCTGGGGTTCGGCGGAAAAAAGCGGTATTACATAGCGACTATGCAGTGCTTTGATGAGGAAAGCAGGATTCGGATTGCCCGTCATCAAAAAATGCGCAGCGGCAAAGGATTTGAAACATTAGAATGGCCCGTTTCCCTGGAAAATGTACGCGTTTCCCCGGACAGCACTGTACTTCTGGAATGTATGTCAAACCTGGCAGCCAATGAGTATTTTGACGGAAAACGTCATACGCCGGAGGAAGTTGCGCTGAAAATTGAAAGGGGACTTGACTGTCTTTTGCACCAGTGCAGTGATCTTCTTGTGGTGACAAACGAAGTGTTCTCGGACGGAACTGCCTATGATCCGGAGACAATGCAGTATATGGAGTGCCTTGGGAAAGTAAACCAGGCAATGGCCAGAAAGGCCGACGAAGTGGTGGAGGTGGTATACGGTATACCGCTGAAACTAAAACAGTAGAAGGAGATGGTACTTGATGAATCTTTTGTGCGGAGCGGTTATCGCGTTTTCCATGTATTCGAAAATCCCTGTGCCGCATATCGAATGGACAAAAGAGCGGATGCGTTATATGTTCTGCTTTTTTCCTTTGATCGGCGGAGTGATTGCGGCGCTTATGCTGCTTTGGATGCGTTTTGGAAAAGAAATCGCGGGGGACGGCACGTTGTTTACCGCTGTTTTCGTTCTGATACCGGTCCTGGTCACCGGAGGGATTCATCTGGATGGATACCTGGATACCTCGGATGCCCTTAGTTCCTATAAAACGATGGAGGAAAAACTGGAAATACTGAAAGATTCCCATGCGGGAGCATTTGCTGTTATTTCAGGAATCTGCTATTTTGTATTGTATTTTGGCGCCTGCGGCGAAATGACCTGGGAGCGCATCTATATTCTCGCCCCCTGCTTTGTGCTTTCCAGGGCGCTCAGCGCTCTGGCGGTGGTTACCTTTAAAAAAGCAAAAAACAGCGGCCTTGCGGCGTCCTTTTCGGACATGGCACAGCAGAGAACAGTGGGCGTATGTATGGCGGTATATATATTGGTTTGCGGCATTGCCCTGATTGTCATTGGCAAAGCGGCCGGATTGCTTGTTTTTGCCGCTTCGCTTCTTACCTTTGTCTGGTACCGCAAAATGGCTTACCGGAAATTTGGAGGTATTACCGGGGATCTGGCAGGATTTTTTCTGCAGGTCTGCGAGCTTGTCATGATATTGACATCATACATTGCATTGAGGTTTGTGTGATGAAACCGTAACAGGAAATTGATGAAACCGCCACAGAAAATGTTTGTTAGGAGAACGTATGAAATTTATTATCGGAGGAGCGTTTCAGGGAAAAACGCAAGCAGCCTGCAGTCTGGCAAAATGCTGCAGGGAGGATTTGATTGATGGCCGGATCTGCGGATTTGACGAACCTGAGCGTGCAAAGGGCATTTTTGCCTTTCACGAATATATCAGAAGAAGAATACGCCAGCAGTGCCTGCCGGAGGATATTGCGGGAGAGCTTTTCAAAAAGAATCCTGATCTTATCATTATATCGGACGAGATTGGCTACGGTATTGTGCCTGTTGACAGGGAAGATCGCCTGTTCAGAGAACAGATGGGGCGGATAGGCTGTCAAATTGCCGCTCTTTCAGATACGGTGGTTCGTGTGACGGCTGGGATTCCTGTGGTCATCAAGGGAGAATGGAAATGAAGATTTGCCTGATACGCCATGGAAAAACAGCCGGCAATCTTGAAAGCCGTTATGTGGGGAGAACGGATGAGCCTCTGTGCGCCCAGGGGCGTTCTGAATTGGAAGCCCTCCCTTTAAAAGCAAAAAAATGTATGACATGGGCGGTAGACGGGCTTTATGTCAGCCCGATGCTTCGCTGCCGCCAGACAGCTAAGATTCTCTTTCCAGGCTGCAGGCAGATTCTGGTGGAAGATTTTCGGGAATGTGATTTTGGGCGGTTTGAATATAAAAATTACCGGCAGCTTTCAGATTCTTTGGAATACCAGGCATGGATTGACAGCAACGGTACGCTTCCTTTTCCTGGCGGAGAGAGCCGTGAGCACTTTCAGGAACGCAGCGTGAAGGCGTTTTTAGGAGTGCTGGAAGATGCGAAAAGCCGTGACTGGGATACGGTTGCCTGCGTAGTCCACGGCGGCACGATTATGAGCGTCATGGAAGCGCTGGCAAGGCCCTGCCGCTCCTATTTTGATTATCAGGTGAAAAACGGCGGCGGATACGTGTGTGTCTGGGACGGCAACAGGCCGTATGTTCTCGAACATACGATTGCATTCGGGCCTTCGGCATGATATGATAAAAGAGCAGGCAATGCGGAAGTGATGAAAAGCGCGGCGATGAGAGGAGTAAAACATGATAGCGTTTATCAGGGGAAGTCTCGTGGAAATAAGGGAACAGTCGGTAGTCCTGGAAAACGGCGGCATAGGATATGCTGTTTTTGTTACAGGACGGGATGCCGGGCGTATCGGCCGGACGGGCGATGAGGTGATGCTGCATACGTATCTGCACGTAAAGGAAGACGCCATGCAGCTGTTTGGCTTTTTGTCCAGGGATGATCTGGAGGTATTTAAACTGCTGCTGAATGTAAGCGGCGTAGGGCCGAAGGGCGCTCTTGGAATTTTGTCTGCCCTGCCAGCAAATGATCTGAGATTTGCCGTGCTGGCGGATGATGCAAAAACGATCGCTACTGCTCCAGGAATCGGAAAAAAGACAGCACAGAAATTGATTTTGGAGCTGAAGGATAAATTTCATCTTCAGGATGCTTTTGAACAAAAACTTGCGGCGTCCGTTACGCCTGCAGAGGAGGCTTCTTCTGATTATCAGAGTGAGGCGGTGCAGGCGCTGATGGCTCTCGGTTATTCCGGCAGCGATGCGTTAAGGGCAGTAAAAGCGGTTGCCTTAAAGGACGATATGAGTGTAGAAGATATTTTGAAAGCGGCGTTAAAGACGATCAGGTGAAGATATGCAGAGACGAATCATTGAGACCGAATTAATGGAAGAAGACATTCAGACGGAGCCAAGCCTTCGTCCGAAAACGCTGGCAGAGTATATCGGCCAGGAAAAGGCAAAACAAAATCTGAAAATCTATATCGAGGCGGCCCGGCAGAGAGGAGATTCTCTGGATCATGTATTGTTTTACGGACCTCCGGGTTTGGGAAAGACGACCCTCGCCGGAATTATTGCAAATGAGATGGGAGTAAATCTTAAAGTCACCTCGGGTCCTGCGATTGAAAAGCCCGGAGAAATGGCTGCGATTTTGAACAATCTGCAGGAGGGCGACGTGCTTTTTGTAGATGAAATCCACCGTTTGAACCGTCAGGTGGAGGAAGTACTCTATCCGGCCATGGAAGATTTTGCCATCGACATTATCATCGGAAAGGGAGCAACGGCCCGTTCTATCCGGCTTGACCTTCCACGGTTTACGCTGGTAGGCGCCACCACCCGGGCGGGACTTTTGACAGCTCCCTTAAGAGACCGTTTTGGAGTAATCCACCATCTTGAATTTTATACGGAAGAAGAACTGACGACGATTATACGTCATTCAGCCAAAGTACTGGGAGTAAAAATTGACGGCCCCGGAGCTCTGGAGCTGGCAAGGCGTTCCAGAGGAACGCCAAGGCTGGCAAACCGTCTTCTGAAGCGTGTAAGAGATTTTGCTCAGGTAAAGTATAACGGAGATATCACAGAGGAGGTTGCTTCACTGGCACTGGATCTTCTGGAGGTGGATCGTTGCGGCCTGGATAACACGGACCGGAATCTTCTTCTGACGCTGATCGAAAAATTTTCAGGCGGCCCGGTGGGACTGGATACCCTGGCGGCAGCCATCGGCGAGGATGCAGGCACCATTGAAGACGTATACGAACCGTATCTTCTGAAAAACGGTTTTTTAAACCGCACACCCCGGGGCAGGATGGCAACGGAAAAGGCATATCGCCATCTGAACTTGCAATTATAGAAAAAGTCGGGTATACTGTTAATACATTACCGAAGGAGGAAACATCATGTCAACGAAAAATCAGGCGCAGGTTGTGATTGATGGAAAAATTATGGTGGTCAGCGGTTACGAGAGCGAGGAGTATATCCAAAGAGTCTCCTACTATATAAATACAAAACTGTCAGAGTTCAAAAAGATAGACGGTTACCGCAGGCAGTCTGACGACCGCAAAAATATTCTGATGCAGCTGAATATTGCGGATGATTATTTCAAGGCAAAAAAACAGGTGGAGATTCTGGAGGATCATATTGCTGCCCGTGATAAGGAGATTTTTGATTTGAAGCATAATCTGATGGACATGCAGAGAAGGCTGGATGAACTAAAAAAGAAATAGAGAACATACAGGCTGCTCATTTTTCGGCAGCCTTTTAATATATCGCTTACGGCGCATTTATGGCACTAAATCCCGCAGGCGATATATATGGTACAGAAAAGTTCTGACTATGGGTGGTTGAATATGAATTTGGAATTATTAGCTCCGGCAGGTTCCTGGGAAAGTATGAACGCTGCTTTTTCGGCAGGCGCCGACGCCGTGTATATCGGGGGAGAGCGCTTCGGTGCAAGAGCCTATGCAGATAATCTCAACGAGGAACAGATGAAACGGGCGATTGACACGGCGCATCTTTTGGGTAAAAAGCTGTATCTGACGGTCAACACACTGTTAAAGGACAGTGAGATGGAAGAAGTATACGGCTATTTGAATCCTTTTTACCAGGAAGGGCTTGATGCAGTAATTGTACAGGATACAGGACTTTTGCGCTATATCAGGGATGTTTTCCCGGGGCTTCCCATTCATGCGAGCACGCAGATGGGGATTACCGGGAAGGACGGCGCCCTGTTTTTGCAAAATTTAGGCGCTTCCAGGGTGGTGACGGCGCGGGAGCTCTCCCTGAAAGAAATTGCCCGTATCCATGAACATACAGACATTGAGATTGAAAGCTTTGTTCACGGGGCCCTCTGTGTCAGTTATTCCGGGCAATGTCTGTTCAGCAGCATGATCGGCGGAAGAAGCGGCAACCGGGGACGCTGTGCCCAGCCCTGCCGCCTCCCCTATGAACTCTATGACGGCACTGAAAGGATCGCCGCAGAGAGCGGGAGATATCTGCTCAGTCCGAAGGATATCTGTACCCTTGATATTTTGCCCGCATTGATAGAGAGCGGCATTTCTTCTTTTAAGATTGAGGGAAGAATGAAACGTCCCGAATATACGGCGGGTGTAACGCGGATTTATCGCCGCTGTATCGACCGTTTTTTAACGTCCGGGAAAAATGGCCGGCAGGTTTTTGAGGCGGAAAAGGATGAGCTGCTGGACCTCTATAACCGCGGCGGATTTTCCGAAGGGTATTACAGACAACACAACGGACCGCAGATGATGTCCAGAGAACGCCCGAATCACCAGGGACTGGCGGCGGCTAAGGTATGCGGCGCGGGGAAAGGCCGAATCTTTCTTCGAGCCATGCGCGATCTTAATACGGGAGATATTCTGGAATATGACGGACAGAAAAAAACGCATGAGGTCACGGTAAAACAGGAGGTAAAAAAGGGCGGGGAATATACGGTACAATTTTTCGGGAAAACGCCCGAGGTACGAAAAGATTCTGTTTTCTGGCGCACACATAACGAAGCTCTTTTAGATGAGCTGCACCGTTCCTGCGTCTGCCATGAGAATCTTCAAAAAATTAATGGTAAATTAATACTTTCGAGACAAAAATCTGCTATACTAACAGTGTGTATGGGCAATTACAGCATTACGGAGTACGGGGAAAAACCGCAATTGGCGGTGAGCCGTCCGCTGTCCCGGGAAGATGTTAAGAAACAGTTGAAAAAGACGGGCGGCAGCGGATTTGTATTCGACAGCCTTCAGATAGAAATGGAAGACGATTTATTTCTCCCTGTACAGTCTTTAAATGACCTTAGAAGGCGATCTCTGGAAAAGCTGAGGGAAACGATTCTTGCTTCTTTTTTCAGGGAGGAAGGTTCCTTTCGTTCTTTGGCCGAAATGCCGGCCGGACAGGGTGAAATGGAATTGACAGTTTCCCTGGAATGTCTGGACAGCCTGGAAGATTTGTGCCGTATTTCAGAGATACGAACAATTCTCATTGACTGCAGCGCTTTTGTGCATCAGCGGGATTTTCTGAAACGTTCCCCGGAGGTAATTGATCTTTGCCGCAGGGCAGAGAAAAAATGCTGTTATATCATGCCATGGATTTTCCGGTCGGAAGCCAGGGAATATTACGAAAACGAAGAAGCGTTAAAGACGCTGAAACGATATGACGGAATTTTTCTTCGCAATCTGGAGGAATACTGGTTTTTGAAAGAGCAGGCGGCCGGCAGTGTGCTGTATGCAGACTGGAATCTTTATACTTTAAATAATGAGGCCCGGAAATTCTGGCAGGAGGCGGGCGTCCTCCGGGATACAGTCTCTCCTGAGCTGAACCGCAGGGAAATTGCCAGGAGGGGCTGCTATGGCAGCGACCTGATCGTATACGGCTATCAGCCACTGATGGTTTCTGCCCAGTGCCAGAGAAAAAATGCTCTGGGATGTACGGGAAAGCCGGGGATTCTCTATTTAAAAGACAGAAAGCAGAAATTGTTTGCAGTAAAAAATTACTGTCCCTTCTGCTATAATGTCATATACAACAGTACGCCGCTGGAACTGGACGGCAGTGTGCAGGGAATCCGGCGCCTATGTCCATCCGCGATACGTCTGCAGTTTACGTCAGAGAGTCCAGAAGATACGGAAGCTACCGTCCGCAGATATATAAAAGCTTTTTTTGAGGGCGGAGAGGATACGGAAAAACGAAAAGATTTTACTAGGGGACACTTCGAACGGGGAGTGGAGTAGGTGGCAGCGTGGTAAGTTTAATCATTCAGTTTTCAAAATATGCGATAATCATTTTAATGGCGATCTACACGATGCAGAGCTATATTGTCTTCAGCAAAAAGGATGAAGATGATAAGGAGTTTCTGTTTCTGCGTCAAAACCTTATGATGTTTATGATTCATTTCATAGCCTTTGTGATCATGTATCTGGAGATGGAAGAATCGGAACTTGTTTTCTTTTATGGATCGCAGTTTATCTATCTGGCGGCAACGCTTGTATTTTTTCGGAACCTGTACCCGAGGGCTTCAAAACTTGTCGTGAACCATATGTGTATGCTCATTACCATCGGTTTCATTATGGTGACAAGGCTCTCCTATGAACAGTCCGTAGATCAGTTTAAGATTGTGGCTGCGTCCACGGCAGTTGCGCTGATTGTTCCGTTGATTATTCGAAAAATGCATGTGCTTACCAGATGGACATGGCTTTATGCCGCAATCGGGATAGGCCTTCTGGCTGCGGTGGCTGTGGCCGCTCCGGAAGTCAACGGAGCAAACCTTGGTTTTACGGTCGGCGGTATCAGTATTCAGCCCTCGGAGTTTGTAAAGATTATTTTTGTGTTTGCCGTGGCGGGTATGCTGGCCAAAGCTAAAAATTTCCGCGATATTGTGGTGGCAACCGCAGTGGCGGCCATACACGTTCTGATTCTCGTATATTCGACGGATCTTGGAAGCGCTCTGATCTTTTTCGCTACCTATCTTGTGATGCTGTACGTTGCCACAAGAAACTGCCTCTATGTATTTGCCGGGCTCGGCGCGGGCTCGGTGGCGGCGGTAGCGGCGTACCATTTGTTTGCTCACGTGCGCGTCCGTGTCCAGGTGTGGCAGAATCCTTTCCTGGATTATTCCGGCAGCGGATACCAGATTGCGCAGTCTCTGTTCGCAATTGCGGCCGGCGGCTGGTTCGGCACAGGACTTTTCCAGGGAACGCCGGATGCGATCCCATATGCGGGCGAAGACTTTATGTTTGCTGCAATTGCAGAGGAACTTGGAGGCATTTTTGCAATCTGCCTGATTCTTGTGTGCATGAGCTGCTATATTATGTTTGTGAATATTGCCATGCGGCTGTCCAACCGTTTTTACCGCCTTGTAGCCCTTGGCCTTGGCACCATGTATGCGGTGCAGGTATTTCTGACGGTGGGCGGCGCCATGAAATTTATCCCGATGACCGGCGTAACGCTGCCGCTTGTCAGCCATGGTGGAAGCTCGATGCTGAGTACAGTTTTGATGTTTTCTATCATTCAGGGACTTTATATACTGCGAGAAGATGAGGAGGACCAAATTGAAAAAATCAGAGAGAGGGAACTGGAATCCAGACGATATTACTGAACGTGAAATTCAGGTTCCTGACTTTGTCGGCCAGCCGGACCGCGATTTTTCGGAAAGCCAGGGCCCGGAGAGACGTTCCCGGGAGGAATCCGACAGAGAATACCATCAGGCCCAAAAGCCTCAGAAACCTGTGTCAAAAAAGCAGCGAAACCGTGTATACAGCCGGGTGGCCTATCTGTTTTCGGCCATGTTCCTTGTTCTGGCCGGATATATGGCTTATTTTAATGTTTCGCTTGCGGATGAGCTTAAGGCAAATCCCAATAACACAAAAATGGAAGAACAGAAGCAGTATGTGGTGCGTGGAAGCATTTACTCTGCCGATGGAGAAATTCTTGCCGGGACAAATGTAGATTCCGAGGGAAATGAGACACGCATCTATCCCTTCGGAAATGTGTTCGCACATACGGTGGGATATACAACAAACGGAAAAACGGGACTGGAAGCAATTTATAATACAGATCTTCTGACTTCCAATACTTCCATTGTGGAACAGGTGGGAAAGGGAGTAAAAAATGAAAAGGTGCGCGGCGACAGCTTAATACTGACGCTTGATTCCCGGCTTCAGACGGTGGCATCCACAGCGCTCGGGGCGTACCGGGGAGCCGTGGTGGTAATGGAGCCTTCCACCGGAAGGGTCCTTGCCAAAGTATCGAAACCGGACTTCGATCCTAACACAATGGAAGAAGACTGGCGGTATCTTACGGCGGAGGATTCCCAGAGCCCGCTGCTTGACCGGGCCATGCAGGGCCTTTATCCGCCCGGATCCTGCTTCAAGATTTTAACGACGCTTGCTTATATGCGTCAATATCCTTCCGACTATATGAATTATACCTTTGACTGCGGCGGCGTTCTTACGCAGGGGGATATGAGTATTCAGTGTTATGACGGCGAGGTACACGGCTACGAGGATCTGCAGGGTTCTTTCCAACATTCCTGCAATACAAGCTACGCCAATATCGGCCTGATGCTTGACAACGACGAATTTGCCGATCTCTGCGAGGATTTTCTTTTTAATTCTGAACTGCCGACAGTTCTACCTTACAGCAGCAGCCGCTTTGAGCTGAATGGAAAATCTTCGGACGGAGATGTGATGACGACTGCCATCGGCCAGGGCAATACTCTGGTATCGCCGTTTCATATGGCTCTGATTACCTGTGCGGTGGCAAATGACGGCAGGCTGATGTATCCGTATATGGTGGAGCGCATTGAGAACACCGAAGGCGTAAAGGTAAGCGAGACAAAACCCATGCAGTACAAAAAGTTAATGACCTCCGAGGAGGCCTCCACCATAAAATCCTATATGAGAAGTGTTGTGGAGGGCGGAACGGCTTCCTCCCTTTGGAACGACAGCTATACAGTGGCAGGTAAGACAGGCTCCGCAGAATATGAGGTGGTTGGGAACGCCGAAGCAGAGGAAAACTTTTCCACTCATTCCTGGTTTGTAGGTTTTTCCAACGTGGATGATCCGGATATCGTGGTAAGCGTGATCGCCGAGGACGGCGGAACCGGAAGCTCTGCGGCCGTACCAATTGCCAAAGCTATTTTTGACGCGTATTATTCCTATAACATGGGATAAATTTTATTTGCGGCATATACTGAGAAATTTTTGCTGTTGCGGTTTTTACGAAAAAGCGGTATACTGTTTACAGTTGAATTACACAACGCACTACAGGAGGAATTGCAATGATTGAGGCAACGAGCTGTGGCGGTGTGGTAATCTATCGAGGCAAGATACTGCTTTTGTTTAAAAGCTATAAGAATAAATACGAAGGCTGGGTATTGCCAAAAGGAACGGTGGAGACCGGTGAAGAATACAGAGATACTGCGCTGCGCGAGGTTCTTGAGGAGACTGGCGTAAAGGCAAGCATTGTAAAGTATATCGGAAAGAGCCAATATTCTTTCAATGTGCCGGAGGACGTGGTGGAAAAGGATGTTCACTGGTATCTTATGCGTTCGGAAAGCTATTACAGTAAACCACAACGCGAGGAACACTTTACAGACTCAGGGTATTACAAGTATCATGAGGCCTACCATCTTTTAAAATTTGCAAATGAAAGATCTATGCTGGAACGGGCTTATGAAGAATATCTTTCTTTAAAAAAAGCAAATTTATGGGGAACAAAAAAGCAGTTTTAAACAGAAAGACTGATGAGAGCATCATCGGTCTTTCTCTGCAAATGCAGTTACATTTGGTCATCTATTTGATCATCTGCGCAGAGAAATGCCTGCTGCAAATGATTTAAATTACAAAAAATGGCAAGGATATAGATATGAAATGGTATCGTAAGCTTTATCTGGGAAGCGGTATCACCAGAAGCAGAAAAGAAATGATAGAGAAAATCGAAAAAAATGCCGGGACGCCAAACGTATATCTCATTACGCTGGCTGCAAACGGCAGAGATCTTTTCGACATTTTTTCTTCTGATTACTTATTGCAGCCGGTGCTGCACGGCCATTGCCCCCTGATTGTCGGCCTGGCCAAGGGACGCGAGGAAGCGGAACAGCTTGCTCTCGACATTGCCATGGAGGCGTATTATCAGAACGGAAATTTTGACGTCAGGGCGTATCTTGAGGAAAATATCAAAGACGGCGGCGGGCTTGCATTTGAATTTCCAATGGAGCAATTAAAGAAAAGAAAACGGTTTTTATTCAGAAAGCAGGACAGCAGGTGAGGGTATGCTACATATTATTTTGACCATACTGAAAATAGTGTTTCTTCTGCTGGCGGTTATTTTTCTCCTGCTTCTTGCGGCTCTGCTGCTCGTTCTGTTTGTGCCGGTGCGTTATGAAGCCTCGGCCGAGGCAAAAAATGGCATCAGCGCCAGCGCAAAGATTACATGGCTTTTGCATGCGCTGACAGTTCGGATGGAATACCGCAATAAAAGCATGAGCCTGTCGGCAAAAGTGTTTGGGTATCCGCTGATCGGAAGGGACAGGCAAAAGAAAAAGTCAAAGTCAAAGGCAGCCAAAGATACTGAAAGCAGCAGAAGCGCCGCTGATGCGCCAGAAACTTTCGAGGCAGAGGAAATCCGGCAGGACTTAGAACCTGAGAATGTGGCTGGGCATGAAACTGAAAGCGAAGCCGAGCATAACGCTGAACATGTACCCGGGCATGACACGGAAGGCGGGCCTGCACGTGATGCTGAGGCCAGAGCTGCGCGTGATGCTGAGAGTATGACTAAGCGTGGGACAGAGGACGAGGCTGAGTGTGAAAGCGGGAACGGAACAGAGCATGAGGTTGAGGTCGGGACGGAGTGTGAAGCCGGGACTGGAACAGAACATGACGCTGAGAACGAAGCCGAACATGACGCTGAAAATGAATCCGAGAACACCGCCGATGTATGGAAAGCAGCGGAAGACGACAGCTCTGCGAAGAAAAAGGGGAATCCCCTGCGGGGTATCGTAAACAGAGTTTGCCAGGCAATCAGAAAATTTCAGAATAGTTTCAAAAGTTTTCTGGAAAAAATAAAAAATATAAAAGAGACGCTGGCGCGGCTAAAATCCAGACTGGATTATTATAAGCGTCTGTGGTACGATAATCATACACAAAATGCATACCGCCATGTAAAAAAAGAACTGCGGTATCTTCTGCGCCATTGGTTTGCGCGAAACATCCGGGGGAATGTCCTGTTTGGATTTGACGATCCCGCGCTGACGGGCCAGGTGCTTGGCGCCCTGTGTGTCTTGCAGGCTTTCTGCGGCGGCAGGCTGCAGGCAGAAGCCGATTTTGAGAGAGTGATTCTGGAGGGGGACGTTTATATCAAAGGACATATCCGTTCCTGCCATCTGATAAAAACGGTCATAAGCCTTTTGGCCGATAAAAGCTTTCGTATTACATTTAAAAGAATCAGAAGAAAGAAATCATAAAGGAGGAACCAACTATGGCATCAGAAAACAATTTTCAGTCAAAGGTAGAATCGCTGTTTAAGGGAATGGACGGATATATTCACTCAAAAACAGTTGTGGGAGACGCAATTACCGTGGGTGATACGATTATCCTTCCCCTGATAGACGTATCCTTCGGGGTAGCGGCAGGCGCGCTGGAGGGCCAGGAGAATAACCGCAAAAAGAATAACGGCGGCGGCGGAATGGGATGTAAAATGACGCCCAGCGCAGTGCTGGTGATTCAGAATGGCACGACAAAGCTTGTCAATATCCGCAATCAGGACGGTCTGACAAAAGTTTTGGATATGGTACCCGATTTTGTGAACCGCTTTACTTCAGGAAACGGCTTTTCCGCGGAAGCTTCCCAGACGGAGGAACAGGAGCAGTCACAAGATTAAGGCGCGCGGCATAAAATAAACAGAAGAAGTATTTAAGGAGAACCTATATGAAACGAATCGCAGGCTATACGCTGTTCTGGATTGCAGCGGGAATGTTGATCTCCCTTTTTATCTGCAATACGTTTTGGACGGTTCTCCTTATCTTTGTCTTTTTGCTGGCGGGATACAACCTGTTTATGTGCTGAAAGAGGAGATAAAAAAAGAACCCCGTGCGGGAGTTAGCGCTGTAAATGCGCCGAAGAAGCACGAGATTCAGAAACAAAAAACTGCTGCATATTCTGCAGCAGCCCTTTTACTTTATGCTCTTTCTACTTTACCGGACTTCAGACAGGAAGTACAAACGTACATCTTCTTAGCAGCCCCGTTCACTTTTACTTTTACAGATTTGATATTGGATTTCCACATTTTGTTTGATCTTCTATGAGAGTGGCTCACATTATTTCCAAAATGAGCTCCCTTATCGCAAATTGCACATCTGGCCATGACAGCACCTCCTTATTCCTTACTCGCCCATACCGTTATGTACAGACTGACAACAATGGTATTTTAGCAGAAACCGTGCTGATTTGCAAGCAGAAAATGAAAAAAGATGTTTCCTTTTCGCAGAAAACTTGCTATACTGTAATCAACTATGAATAATGGAGGTAACAATATGAAAGGTCGTATGGATAACGAACTGGGAACTATCTCGATAGATACTGACGTGATTGCAACCTATGCAGGCAGCGTAGCCGTAGAATGTTTTGGTATTGTAGGCATGGCGGCCGTCAGCATGAAGGATGGTCTTGTGAAACTTTTAAAGCGGGACAGTCTAAAGCACGGCATCAACGTTTCAATTACCGAAGATAATAAAATCTCCCTCAGCTTTCATGTCATCGTCTCTTACGGCGTCAGCATTTCGGCGGTAGCGGAAAATCTGGTGAGCAATGTGAAATACCGTGTGGAGGAATTTACCGGTATGGAAATTGATAAAATAAATATTGTAGTAGAAGGCGTAAGAGCCATTGATTAAGGAGGAACTCTGAAGTGGGTAGAAATACAATAGATGCACAGCTGTGCTCAAAAATGTTTCTGGCAGGCGCCAGCAATCTGGAAGCAAACAAGGAGTGGATCAATGAATTGAACGTATTTCCGGTACCGGACGGCGATACGGGAACAAATATGACGTTGACCATTATGTCGGCTGCAAAAGAGGTGGCGTCTCTTGAGGATATAAACATGGAAACTCTGGCAAAAGCCATTTCTTCCGGCTCCCTGCGCGGCGCCAGAGGCAATTCCGGCGTTATCCTTTCCCAGCTTTTAAGAGGCTTTACAAAAGGAATCAAATATACGGAAGAAATTGATACGCTGGTGATCGCCGACGCGTTTCAGAAAGCCGTTGCCACTGCCTACAAGGCGGTTATGAAACCGAAAGAGGGAACGATTCTGACGGTGGCGAAGGGCTATGCGGATAAAGCGGCGGAACTGGCCGCAGCCGGTGTGGAGATGGAGGAGCTTCTGGGACAGTCTCTCGCCTGTGCCGAGGAGGTGCTTGCAAAGACGCCGGACATGCTTCCGGTATTAAAGGAAGCAGGCGTGGTGGATTCCGGCGGTCAGGGCTTAATTCAGGTTTTAAAAGGCGCTTATGACGCGTATCTCGGAAAAGAGGTCAATTACCAGATCGAGGGTTCCTCCGCGGATCGCCAGGCATCCGTGCAGGTATCAAAGGAAGCAGAGGCGGATATTAAATTCGGTTACTGTACAGAATTTATTATCATGACGGACAAACCGATGGCAGAGGACGAGGAAGCAGCTTTCAAGTCATTCCTGGAGAGCATAGGAGATTCCATCGTTGTGGTTGCCGATGAAGATATTGTGAAGGTGCATGTCCACACAAATGATCCCGGCGTTGCCATCACAAAGGCGCTGACCTACGGTGCGCTGTCCCGAATGAAGATTGACAATATGCGTGAGGAGCATCACGAAAAGCTGATTAAAGACGCGTCCCGGAAAGCCAAGGAGGAGGCCGAAAGAAAGGCCGCACAGAAAACGATGCCTCATAAGGAAAATGGTTTTATCTCCGTTTCCATCGGCGACGGCATTGGCGAAATCTTCAGGGGACTTGGCGTGGATTATCTGATTGAGGGCGGCCAGACGATGAATCCCAGTACAGAGGATATGCTGAATGCGATCGACCAGGTAAATGCCGATACGATATATATTTTCCCGAATAATAAAAATATTATCCTGGCGGCGAACCAGGCGCAGGCGCTTACGAAAGATAAGCAGATTGTGGTAGTGCCTACAAAGACCGTTCCCCAGGGGATCGCGGCTATCATCAGTTTTGCGCCGGACAAATCGCCGGAGGAAAACAAAGAGGCAATGACGGAGGCTTTCCATCTTGTAAAGACGGGGCAGATCACATATGCCGTGCGCGATACCCATATTGACGACAAAGAAATCAAGGAAGGCAATATTATGGGCATCGGGGATCATTCTATCCTTGCAGTGGGTGAGGATATCGCTCAGGTTGCAAAAGAAACGGTTTCATTGATGATGGACGAAGAATCTGAAATCATCAGCGTATACTATGGCGCAGATATATCCGACGAAGATGCGCAGGCCCTGGGCGAGGAGCTTCAGGAAACGTATCCGGACTGTGAGGTAGAGGTATATTCCGGAGGTCAGCCGATCTATTACTATGTTGTTTCCGTAGAGTAAAAAGCAGCGCGTCGGGCGGGCAGCGGCCTGTCCGATGCTATATATCGCCGGAAGGAAACGGCTGGAGGTATTCAGTTATGAATTATGAATCATCCCTGGAAGAATTAAAGGGAATCGGCGAAAAAACGAAGGTTATTTTTGAAAAGGCAGGTATTCGCAGTATCGGAGACCTGCTTTCTTATTATCCGCGCACTTATAAGCGATATGAACCGATATCCGATACAGCGCAGGCAAAGGAAGGGGAAATGCTGGCCGTTTACGGCCAACTGGAAAAGGCGCCTGTCGTTCAATATGTGAAGCGCCTTCAGATTGTTTCTGCAGCGGTCTGCGATGATGCCGGAACTATATCTGTGCGCTGGTATAATATGCCGTACCTTAGAAATACACTGAAGAAGGGCGCGCATTATGTGTTCTTCGGCAGGGTTGCGGCAAAAGGACGCCGGCTGATTCTGGAACAGCCGGCTGTGTTTCAGTTGGAGCAGTACCAGAGTATGCTCTGTGAACTTCAGCCGGTATATGCGCTTGCAAAAGGTCTGACCAATGCCATGATAACAAAGGCTGTGCGCCAGGCCCTGGAGCGGGTGGATCTGTCAAAGGAGTATTTAAGCGAAGCGATACGAAAAAAATATCAGTTGGCGGAGTATGATTATGCATTGGAAGAAATTCATTTTCCAAAGGACGACCATCATCAGATGCTTGCCAGAAAGCGCCTGGTATTTGATGAATTTTTTATCTTTACCCTCGCTTTGCGTCAGTTTAAGGAACGCCGCGAGGCGTCCCCCAATCATTTTCATATCACGGAAACGCCGCTGACAGAACAGGTGATTCAAAAGCTGCCGTACCGGCTCACCAAAGCCCAGCTGCGCGTGTGGAAAGAAATTGAGCGGGATATGACCGGCGGCCGGATTATGGCGCGCCTGATACAGGGGGATGTGGGATCCGGCAAGACGATTGTTGCTTTTCTGGCTATGATTTTTGCTGCGGCAAACGGCCTTCAAAGTTCTCTTATGGTCCCCACAGAGGTACTGGCAAGGCAGCATTTCGATGCTTTGACGGAATTTTTGTGTATCCAGGAGCTTCCCTTTACGGCAGTTCTTCTGACCGGCTTCATGACAGCAAAAGAAAAGCGGGAAGCTTACGAAAAAATTGCCTCAGGAGCTGCGGATATGGTCATCGGCACCCATGCGCTTATCCAGGAAAAAGTAGTGTACAGGGAGCTTGGCCTGGTGATCACCGATGAACAGCACCGTTTTGGCGTCCGGCAGAGGGAAATGCTGGGGGAAAAGGGCAGAGAGCCCCATACACTGGTAATGAGCGCAACGCCTATTCCAAGAACGCTGGCCGTTATCCTTTACGGAGATCTGGAGATTTCCGTGATTGATGAGCTTCCGGCAAACCGTATTCCGATTAAGAACTGTGTGGTAAATACTTCCTACCGAAAGACGGCGTACCAGTTTATTGAAAAGGAGGTACGCGCCGGGCATCAGGCATATATCATCTGTCCGATGGTGGAGGAGAGTGAGCAGATCGAAGCGGAAGATGTGATTTCCTATACAGAAAAAGTACGCGCCGCGCTGCCGGAGGATATCTGTGTGAAATATCTTCACGGAAAAATGAAGCCGAAGGAAAAGAACGACATCATGGAGAGCTTCCTGGGAAACCGGATACAGGTTCTGGTATCCACCACAGTGGTGGAGGTCGGCGTAAACGTACCAAATGCTACCGTTATGATGATCGAAAATGCCGAGCGCTTTGGGCTTGCCCAACTGCATCAGCTGCGCGGGCGGGTAGGAAGGGGCGATTCCCAGTCCTACTGCATCATGATGTCCGCCTCCGACAGCAGCAAAACAAAGCAGCGCCTTGAAATTTTAAACCAATCGAACGACGGCTTTTTCATTGCCCGGGAAGATTTAAAGCTGCGCGGCCCGGGGGATATTCTGGGCGTTCGCCAGAGCGGATTGATGGAATTTAAGCTTGGGGATATTTTCACCGACGCCAGACTTCTGCAGGACGCCTGTGAGGCGGCAGAAGAATTGCTGCAGGAAGATCCCCGGCTGGAGCTCCCACAACATATGATATTGCGAAAAAAGCTGCAATACTATATGTCAAATGAGCTAAAAAAATTGAATTTATAAACATAAATTCCTAAAAATTCACCAAACTTTCTGTGAATTAGCCGAAAAGCGTTGAAAAAATTTTTAGATAGGTGTAATATCTTTTGTGACATCAGATAGATTACTTGCTAGAAGTTTAAATAGTAAAAAATGGAGGATTATTATGGCAACGAAAAAAGCAGTTACAAGTGAACCTGTAGTGAAGGAAGCTGCAAAGGAGCCGGTAAAGAAAGCAGTAGATAAGAAACCTGTAGAGAAAAAGGCTTCCGTAGAGAAGAAGGCGGCTCCTGTAGAGAAAAAGGCTCCGGCCAAAAAAGCTGCTGCAAAGACAGCGGTAAAGGAAACCGTTGTACTGCAGTACCTTGGCAGAGAAATCAGCACGGCTGATGTGATGAAAAAAGTAAAAGAGTACTGGACAAAAGAGCTGAAAAATAAAGTAGGCGATATGAAGTCTGTATCTCTTTACCTGAAACCGGAGGAAAACAAAGCTTACTTTGTAATCAACGGCGACGTGACAGGAGCTGTAGAGCTGTAAAAAGTGATGATGTGAAAAATGCACATGTGCAAAGAGAGAGCGGCCGCAATCAGCAGCCGCTTTCTTTTTGTTACAGCTTTCTTTTATTACATCATTGTGCCTGTCTGGCCGGACATCTGTCTTTCCTGTGCTTCGATCATTTTCTTCACCATATATCCGCCGACAGAGCCGTTCTGTTTAGACGTCAGGTTTCCGTTGTAACCGTCAGTTAAGGGAACGCCAAGTTCGTTTGCAACTTCAAATTTGAAACGGTCCATTGCTCCTTTTGCTTCCGGTACTGCTGTCGTGTTAGAAGATCTGCTTGACATAATTACGCCTCCTTTGTCATAAGTTTCTTTTTTTCGTTTTTTATTTGCAATCTTTTTGATTGCACTGTTATTATATGAAATACCCAAAATAATAAACTGGCAGTTAATTCAAAAAAATAAAATATTTGCTATTATCGAAAAATATGCTATAATCAAACCGATACTATGGGGTTTGTATCGGAAAGGAATCTATGATGAATATTGGGGTAATTGCACACAACAGCAAGAAAAGCCTGATGGAAAATTTCTGTTTGGCTTATAAGCGTATTCTGAGCAAACATGAGATTTATGCCACCGGCATCACCGGGCGGAGAATTGAAGAAGTCACAAAATTAAAAGTTCATAAGTTTCTGCCGGGCAGCGTGGGAGGAGACAGGCAGTTTACAGAAATGATTGAGCGCAACAGTATGGATATGGTGATTTTTTTCTACAATCCGATTATTCAGGATCCCCGCCAGGCAGATATTGAGAGGATCACAAGGTGCTGCGATAAATACAACATTCCAATCGCAACGAACATTGCGACGGCCGAATCTCTGATTCTCGGGTTAGATCACGGCGATCTTGAGTGGAGAAGTATTGTCTGAAACATATTGCGGGATGGATATTCGGAGGTTTTGATATGTCGATCAATGACGTTTCAAATTTATTTACGTTTGTCGGCGGGCTGGGAATGTTTCTGTTTGGTATGCATGACATGTCCAGCGGTATTCAGAAATCAACCGGCAGCAAAATGCAGGAGCTTTTGGGAATTCTGACAAACAACCGGCTGGTGGCTGTGCTGGTCGGCGCGGCCCTGACGGCGATCATTCAAAGCAGCGGCGCCACGACTGTCATGGTGATCGGTTTTGTAAATGCAGGTATCATGACGCTTTCTCAGGCGGTCGGTATCATTATGGGAGCAAATATCGGCACCTGTATCACTGCCTGGATTGTTTCCCTGGGGCAGGTGGGCGACAGTTTTAAAGCGCTTTCTCCAAGCCTTTATGCTCCCCTGATGGTCGGTATTGGCGCATTTTTGATTATGTTTGCAAAAAAGCCCAAAAAACAGATCTATGGAGAAATTTTGATCGGTCTCGGACTTCTGTTTATCGGTCTTGACTTTATGGGAACAGCGGCAAAGAAATATATGGATCTGCCGATTATCGCGGACGCATTTATTTTATTTGGAAAGAATCCGCTGCTTGGTATTGCCCTTGGAACTCTTGTGACGGCGATTATGCAGAGCTCCTCGGCGTCGGTGGGCGTACTGCAGACGCTGGCGGCCACCAGCGGCGCAGTCACTACCAGTGCGGCCGTATTTATCAGTCTTGGCTCTAATATCGGTTCCTGTCTGACCGCCGTGCTTTCCAGCTTTGGAACCACAAGAAACGCCAAGCGGGTGGCGGCCATTCATTTGACGTACAATATTATCGGCGCTGTTCTGTTCGGCACGATCTGTTATCTGTTTTTTAGCTTTATGCCGGAATTTGGAAGTCATCCGATTGACAGCGTGGGGATTTCCGTGTTCCATACGGGCTTTAAAGTGGCCTGCACGATCCTGTTGTTCCCCTTTGCGGAGCGCCTTGTACAGTTTTCCGGCCTGATTGTCCGCGGCAGCGATCAGGATGACGAGATGCCGGTGGAGGAGGAGCAGGTAACGCTCCGCCATCTGGACAAGCGTATTTTGAGATCTCCTGATTTTGCAGTAGAAAATGCAATTAAAGAAGTAGTACATATGGGAGAAATTGTGGCGGGCAATCTCCGAAACGCCTGCAGTGTGGTGATGAACTTCGATCAGGCGCTTCTTGACAAGGTTTACGCTACGGAAAAGACGATTAACCGGATGGAAAAGCTGATTACCGAATATCTGGTGGATATCAATAATCTTTCTCTGACAGTAGAACAGCATGATGTTATAAAAAATCTTTTTTATTCTGTCAGCGACATTGAGCGCATCGGCGACCACGCAGAGAATATCGCAGAACTGATGGATTCCGAAAATGACGGCGAACGGATTCATTTTTCAGAGGAAGCCTGCGGTGAAATGGCGGAAATTATGGGACTGGTAAAAGACGGTTTTGACTGTGCTTTAAGTGCCAGAAGCAAAGTGAGCATAGAGGATGCCGTCCGCGTGGGCAAGTATGAAGAAAAAGTGGATGATCTTGAAGAAGAACTGCGTGAAAAGCATATCGACCGTCTGTCGAAACAGCTTTGCAAGCCGGAGAACGGCGTGGCGTTTCTTGATATATTGAGTAACCTTGAACGTATATCAGACCATGCCTATAATCTGGCAGGTTATGTGATGAGCGAACATGAATAGCGATGGGAGATACGTCGTATGAGAGTAATTGCAGGGACAGCGCGCCGCCTGCAGCTTAAAACTGCGCCGGGACAGGATACGCGTCCCACTACGGACCGCATCAAGGAAACCTTATTTAATATGCTTGGCAGCAGCGTTTACGGATGTCGCTTCCTTGATTTGTTTTCCGGGAGCGGAGCCATCGGTATTGAGGCGCTGAGCCGGGGAGCAGAGACGGCGTTTTTTGTGGAACAGGGCCGGGAAGCCCTGCGCTGTATACGCGAAAATCTGCGTTTTACAAAATTGGAGCAGAAGGCCCAGGTTCTGGCTTTGGATGTGTTTGAGGCATTGAAGCGTCTGGATGGCCAAAAGGCCTTTGATATTATTTTTATGGATCCGCCTTATAACCGCGGCCTGGAGAGGGAAGTGCTGGAAGCTTTGGCAGAATCCGGCCTGGCGGACAGCCGCACACTGATTATCGCGGAAGCCTCCGCAGAAACAGAGTTTGACTATGTGGATTCCCTTGGATTTGAAACAGTAAAATATAAGAAATATAAGACAAATGCTCATATTTTTATAAAAAGGAAGGTTGAGGGAGAGGATGCGTAAAGCAGTTTATCCGGGAAGCTTTGATCCGGTGACATTCGGTCATTTAGACGTGATTCGCAGGAGCGCGGCCCTTGTGGACGAACTTATTGTGGCTGTTTTGCAGAATAATAATAAAAATCCATTGTTTTCTGCTCAGGAACGTGTTAAGATATTACGGGAAGTAACAAAAGATATGAATAATGTTCGTGTGGAGACATACAGCGGACTGTCGATTGATTTTGTAAGAAAATGCGGAGCAAAATTTCTTGTGAGAGGACTTCGCGCTATTACGGATTTTGACTATGAGCTGCAGATGGCGCAGACGAACAGGATTATGGCGCCGGATATTGATACCATTTTTTTGACAACCAGTCTGGAATATGCTTATCTTAGTTCCTCCACGGTGAAAGAGGTGGCATATTACGGAGGGGACATCAGCAGATTTGTGCCCCCGGAGGTTGAAAAAGCGATAGTAAAAAAAATGCATCACGGTGAAGGCTGATATACAAAAATTTTATAATTAATAAGGAGAGGAAAAATGAGCAGCAGAATTGAACAGATCATTGAAGAAATCGAAGAATACGTAGATAGTTGTAAGTTTCAGCCGCTGTCTTCTACCAAGATTGTTGTAAACAAAGAGGAGCTGGAAGAACTTCTGAGAGAACTGCGTATGAAAACGCCGGATGAGATCAAGCGTTATCAGAAGATTATCAGCAACAAGGATGCGATCCTTGCAGATGCGCAGACAAAGGCGGACGCAATTCTTGCGGATGCGCAGGAAAAACAGCAGAAAATGGTAGAGGAAAGCGAAGTAATGCGCGAGGCGGTGAATCAGGCAAATGCCCTGATGGATCAGGCCCGTGAGCAGGCCCGTGAGACTGTGGACGCAGCTACAGAGGATGCAAACAATATCCGCATGAGCGCTATCAGCTATACGGACGATATGCTGGCAAATCTGGAGCAGATCATGAACCATGCAACGGAGACCGTAGGCGCAAAATACAATACGTTTGTAAATTCCATTCAGTCCTGCTATGACATTGTCAGCAAAAACCGTCAGGAGCTTTCGCCTCAGACAGCCGGCACATCCAATTATGCAGCGGCTGCTCTGGATGAAGAAGACGAGGAAGAAGAATAACAATAACGTCTGGCCACAGGGCGTATCTCAGCTTATGTAACACAGGGCCATAATGACGGCAATCGCTGTGATGCCAAGCTTTGAGAGCAGGTAGTGTCCAAGCGGCATACCGATATCTGCCAGCATACCGGCAGACTGGGCTGCACAGCATAATCCTCCAAAGGAAGCCGCAGCGGTCAGAAGTATATATTTTTGTGGAAATGTCAGCGGAAGGCATGCAATATGATGTATGCCGCCGCTGATTTCTGTAATGCCGGAAAGTATGGCTTTTGCCAACCCGGTACTGCCCGGCAGAAAATCCAAAAATGCGGTGAGTACAAAGAAAAGGATCACATATCCTCCAAGCTTTGTCATATTATATATACTGTCAGAAATGCAGGCATCCGCCATGGCAAACGTAATTGCGGTGGAAGATGGCTTGTTTTTTATTTTTGCCTGAGAATGACTTCCCAGAAGCGTCCGGTACCTGTGATTTGAAAACAGGCCGAATAAAACCGGCGCTCCCATAAGGATGCATAAGGTGGGCCCTATGAAATCTTCCGACTTTAAGTGGCCGACGACAAGAAAATTTATCAGAAACGCCGGACTTAAATTATTGCAGAATCCGGCCAGATAGACAGCTTCTTCCTGTGATATCTGCCGGTTTCGACGAAGGTCTGACAATACCTTTGCCCCCATGGGGCATCCGCAGAAAAAACCGACAAACATGGCATAGACGCCGTAGGGCGTAAGGCCAAGCAGGGCGGTAAACGGCCGGGATATGTACTGTATGCACACAAAGGCAACATTTGTGGCTATCAATAGATTGGATAGAATCATTACGGGAAACAAAGATGGGACAAGGGTCTCAAACCACAGCAGAAGACCGGCCTTCGCAGCGTCGAAGCAAAGTTTTGGAAATACCAGAAGAAGGAGAAACGACGCTCCGGCAAGCACACCGAAAATTATTTTTTTCATGAATAACCTCACGCAGCTTTCGAATAAGTTGAACAGGTGAAAAGTATGTGTTATACTCTATTTTGATAACGGCGCGCTTAGAACGCGTATCATCACAGCGTATAAATTTTTTGGCAGGAAACAGGAGGAAATATGGAAACACAGGTTTGGAGAGATTTATTAGACCCATATGACCTGGCGGTAAAGGAGCTGACTGCCAAATTTGAACATTTACGCTATGAGTATAAATCCAGGGGGATTTACTGTCCGATCGAGCAGGTAACCGGCCGTGTAAAGACAGTTTCAAGTATTCTGGATAAAATGCAGAAGAAAAATATAGAGTTTTCGGAGATTGAAGAACGCCTGGAGGACATTGTGGGCGTCCGCATTATCTGTCAGTTTGTGGAGGATATTCCCAAAGTGGTACACATGATCCACGAGCGCAAAGATATGCAGGTACATCACGAAAAAGACTATATCGCACATATGAAAACCAGCGGTTACCGCAGCTATCATGTGATCGTGGGATACGACGTACAGACCATGAGCGGCCCAAAGACCATCCAGGCGGAGATTCAGATCCGTACCATGGGCATGAACTTCTGGTCCACAATAGAACATTCTCTGCAGTATAAGTATAAGCATAATATACCGGATCATCTGAAAGAAAAGCTTCTTAAGGCGGCGGACGCCATTGTGGTTCTGGACAATGAAATGTCTTCCGTCCGGGACGAGATCATGGATGCGCAAAATTCCATGCAGATACAGGCCAACCTGATTTCCGAGATACTGAATAATATCCAGAACCTCTATCGTCTGGCAAATCAGCGGGAGATCAGGAAAATACAGGAAGAATTTTATCAGGTATATCAGGAGAACGATCTGGAAAAGCTGGAGCGTTTTCACAAGCAGCTGGACATCATTGCAGAGGGATACCGCGCCCAAAATGTGGACTTTGGCTGTGGGGAAGTGACGTAAGATGAAACTGCCGGAACAATTTACAGATGAAATGAAGGCCCTTTTGGGAGATGAATTTAAGGAGTATATCAGTTCCTTTTCCCAGGAAAGCGTTCAGGGAATACGCATTAATACCCGCAAAATTTCCCCGGAAGAATTTTTAAGGATTTCTCCTTTCGCTCTGGAGAAAATTCCCTGGTGTGAAAACGGTTTTTATGTACAGAAGGCGGAGAATGTAGGCAAACATCCCTATTATTATGCGGGGCTTTACTATGTGCAGGAGCCAAGCGCCATGCTGCCTGCGGCGCTTCTTTGCGCACTGCCGGGCGAGAGGGTACTTGATCTCTGCGCGGCTCCCGGCGGAAAGGCGACGGAGCTTGGAAGCCGGATTGGAGATTGCGGCCTGCTGCTGGCAAACGACATCAGCCATTCCAGGGCCAAGGGCCTCTTAAAGAATCTGGAGCTTTCCGGAATCGGAGCAATGATGGTGTGCAGCGCGTCACCGGAAAATCTCCGGCTGGAATATAAAGAATATTTTGATAAAATTCTGGTGGACGCTCCCTGCTCGGGGGAGGGAATGTTCCGCCGCGATCCTGCCATGATAAAGGATTATGAAAACCGCGGCCCCGGATATTACGCAAAAATTCAGCGGGAAATTTTAGCGGCTGCGGCTGATATGCTACGGCCTGGCGGCAAAATGGTATATTCCACCTGTACGTTTTCAAAATTGGAAAACGAGGAGAATATTGACTGGCTGCTGCAGTTTTGCCCTGATCTTCGCCTTCTGAAAAAGGAACGCCTTTTTCCTCACCGCGTAAAAGGAGAAGGTCATTTTGCGGCACTGATTGAAAAAGCACCCTTCGGTGCAGAAAAAAATTTGGATACAGAATCACTTTCGGCAAAGGACCTGCTTTCAAACACTGAAACGTTTTCCCACAATTTCAGGGAAAAGAAAAGCGGGAAGCTTACGCGGGAAAAGAAAGCTTTTTTCTGCCGGCCTCCCAGGGAATGGCTTCAGTTTCAGGAAGAATTTCTTTGCGTGGATTTTTCCTCCTGGCAATTTGCCATGGCAGAGGAGCGGCTCTATGCGCTGCCGGCAGCCGCAGAGATAAAACATCAGATCCGCTATCTGCGCACAGGTCTTCTTCTCGGAGAATGTCGAAACCATCGCTTTGAACCTTCTCAGGCACTGGCAATGTTTTTAAAAAAAGAGGACGTGCGCCATGCCGTTTCTTTTTCTCCCACGGATGAACGCGTTCTGCGTTACCTGAAAGGCGAGACGGTAGCCCTGGAAAACCACGAAGCCAGGGATAAAAAAGGATGGATACTGGTGTGCACGGATGATTTCCCTCTGGGCTGGGCAAGATGCATAAACGGCGATCTTCGAAACAAGTATTACGCCGGCTGGAGAATGAGGTAATTAAGGTAATATGGAAACCATGAGACTGGACAAATTTCTTGCAAAGGCAGGCGCCGGAACCAGAAGCGACGTAAAAGCCATTGTCCGTAAGGGCAGGGTGACGGTGAACGGCAGCCTCTGCCAAAATGCAGATATAAAAATAAACCCTGACAGCGATCTGATTTTGATGGACGGGGTAAGAGTGACCTGCCAGCTTTTTGAGTATTACATGCTTTATAAGCCTGCCGGCTGCGTGACGGCGGCAAGGGACAATCTGCATCCTGTGGTGATGGATTTCATAGATTCTCCAAAAAAGAAAGAATTATTTCCTGTGGGAAGGCTGGATCTGGACACGGAGGGCCTTCTCCTGATTACAAACGACGGTGAACTGGCTCACAGGCTTCTTTCTCCGTCGAAGCATGTGCCAAAAAGATATTATGCCCGGGTTCTGGGAAATGTAGACAGCACTGATATAAAGGCCTTTGCGCAGGGAATAGACATCGGGGACGCTAAAGCTTCGCTTCCGGCCAGCCTTACGGTTTTGTCCTCAGGGGAGGAATCCTGTGTAGAAGTGGTGCTCAGGGAGGGCCGGTTCCACCAGGTAAAACGAATGTTTCATGCCGTCGGCAAAGAGGTTCTTTATCTGAAAAGAATTTCTATGGGAACTCTGGTTTTGGATGAACAGTTGGAAAAAGGGGAGTATCGTCCTCTTACCAGGCAGGAGATTCTTGCCCTGAAGGGAGAATTTCATGAATAATTCATTTTTGCCCATATCCCGGGAGGATATGAGGGAAAGGGGAATTGAACAACTGGATTTTGTGTTTGTGACGGGGGATGCCTATGTGGATCATCCTTCCTTTGCCCATGCCGTTCTCGCAAGAGTGCTGGAGGCAAGGGGGTATACGGTGGGAATCCTTTCACAGCCGGATTGGAAAAAGGACGACAGCATTTCCGCTCTTGGGGAGCCCCGCCTTGCCTTTCTTGTGTCCGCCGGCAATATGGATTCCATGGTAAACCATTATACCGTATCAAAGAAACGCCGGAAAACGGACGCTTTTTCACCGGGCGGCGTTATGGGAAAACGGCCGGATCATGCGGTGGTGGTGTACAGCAACCTGATACGGCGCACCTATAAAAAGACGCCCATCATCATCGGCGGTATCGAAGCAAGCCTGCGCCGGCTTGCCCATTACGATTACTGGTCGGATTCCCTGAAACGGTCGGTTCTTCTGGATTCCGGCGCCGATTTGATTTCCTATGGAATGGGCGAACGCTCCATTGTAGAGATCGCGGACGCCCTGGATGCCGGGATTGCTGTTCGGGATATCACTTTTATCAAGGGTACTGTATACCGGACACAGGATATTTCCGGCGTTTATGATGCAAAAATACTTCCCTCCTATGAGGAATTAAGGGCGGATAAACGCAAATATGCGGAAAGCTTCTATATCCAATACTGCAATACCGATCCCTTTTCGGCAAAGCCCCTGATTGAACCTTATCCAAACAAAATATTTGTGGTGCAGAATCCGCCCCAGCCGCCCCTTAGCATGGAAGAAATGGACAGCGTCTACGGACTTCCCTATCAGCGGACATACCATCCCTCCTATGAAAAAGAGGGCGGCGTTCCGGCAATCGAAGAAGTGAAATTTTCGCTGATCAGCAACCGGGGCTGTTTTGGAGGATGCAGTTTCTGTGCGCTGACTTTTCACCAGGGCAGAATCGTTCAGACGAGAAGCCATGAATCGCTGCTTGCAGAGGCAAAAGAGTTTCTGAAACATAAGGAGTTTAAGGGATATATCCACGACGTAGGAGGACCCACGGCAAATTTCAGACAACCCTCCTGCAAAAAGCAGATAAAATCCGGCGTATGCCCGCAAAAGCAGTGTCTCTTTCCAAAGCCCTGCAAGAACCTTCAGGCAGACCACAGCGATTATGTGTCGCTTCTTCGAAAACTGCGGTCTCTGCCGGGCGTAAAAAAAGTTTTTATCCGCTCCGGGATCCGGTTTGATTATCTTCTGGCAGACAAAAACGACACGTTTTTCAGGGAGCTTGTAAAATTTCACGTAAGCGGTCAGCTAAAGGTTGCCCCTGAGCATGTGTCAGACGCTGTGCTGGAGTATATGGGAAAACCCCCTGGCAGCGTATATCAGAAATTTGTAAAAAAGTACAATGCACTGAACCGGGAGTATGGAAAGAATCAGTTTCTTGTTCCCTATCTGATGTCTTCGCATCCGGGCTCCACGCTGAAAGAGGCGGTAGAGCTTGCGGAATATTTAAGAGATCTTGGCTATATGCCTGAGCAGGTACAGGATTTTTATCCAACACCCTCCACGATTTCTACCTGCATGTATTATACAGGACTTGATCCGCGAACTATGAAGCCGGTATATGTACCGGTAAATCCTCATGAAAAAGCGATGCAGCGGGCTCTGATACAATACCGCGACCCAAAAAATTACGAACTGGTAAAGGAAGCGCTGATACGGGCGGGCCGGACAGACCTTATCGGATTTGACAAAAAATGTCTGATTCCTCCGCGTCCCATCAGGCACAGCAGAAAGGCGAAACGATGAAAAAAGCAGCAAAGGGTTCTTATGGATATATCCGTTATCAGAAAAAAAAGAGGATTCTGATTACGGCAGTGATGTTTTTGATTCCTCTCGTGATTTTTTTTACCGGCTATATGCAGACCGGTACAAGAAAAAATTTATTTACATTTGTAGCGATTATGGGATGCCTGCCGGCCAGTAAATGCGCCGTCAGCATGATTATGATCTGTCTGCAGAAGCCGATGGGAGAGAAGCTGTATCAAAACATTTCCGGCCATGTGCGGGACATGACGGCAATTTATGAGGCCACGGTCAGTTCTTACGAAAAAAATATGAACTTTCCCTGCATTGTCATAAGCGGTTTGAACGTGGTCTGCTATTGCGAAGACGAAAAAGTAGACGCTGCTTTTGCACAGCAGCATATCAAAAAAATACTCCAGGGAAACCGCCTTCGGGCAAATGTAAAGGTTTTTCACGATCTGAAGCATTTTCTGGAGCGGGTGGACGAAATGTACGACCACCGGGAAGAATGGGAAGCGTCCGTTTCCTATGAACCGGACGAGCGGTATCCCGATCTTTCCCGAAACGAACTTGTAAAAGAAATTATTCTGGCAATCTGCCTGTAGGAAAAAATGAAAGAAATTATTGTACGTGAACAGGAAGCATGTCAGCGGCTTGACAAACTGCTGGGAAGATATCTGGCAAAAGCTCCGAAAAATTTTCTTTATAAAATGCTTCGAAAAAAGAATATTACGTTAAATGGCAAAAAAGCCCTTGGAAATGAAATGGTGGCGCCGGGAGACCGGATTCAGATCTTTTTTTCGGAGGAGACCTATGCAAAATTTTCCGGCAGTCCAAAAGACGTTTCTTTAAGCCGGGCAAAGCCATTTCATCAGAGCAGAATTATCTATGAAGACCGCCATATCCTGCTGGCAGATAAGCCGGCCGGACTGCTTTCCCAGAAAAGCCGGCCGGAGGACATTTCTGCGAATGAACAGATTCTGGCATATTTGCTGCAAAAAAACGAGCTTAATGAGCAGGAGCTTTCCACCTTCCGGCCCTCTGTCTGCAACCGTCTGGACAGAAACACCAGCGGCTTGCTGATTGCCGGAAAGAGCCTTGCAGGCCTTCAGAAAATGGCCGAGCTTTTGCGAAGCCGCGAGCTTCATAAGTATTATCTCTGCCTTGTTGATGGCGAGATGAAAGAACCGCAGCGGCTTGAAGGGTATTTAAAAAAGGAAGACGCCGATAACCGGGTAAGCATTGTAAAAAGCCTTCCAGAGGGGCAGGAGGCAGAGCTTTACCGTCCGATTCTCACAGAATATACGCCTCTTTGGAGCGGCAAAGGAATCACGCTCTTAAAAGTCTGGCTGATTACCGGGCGTTCCCACCAGATTCGCGCTCATCTGGCCTCGGTGGGCCATCCGATCATCGGGGATACAAAGTATGGAAACGCCAGGATCAATGACGAATTTTTGAAAGCTTACGGTGTGAAGCATCAGCTTCTTCACGCCTATCAAATGGTTTTTCCAAAAATGGACGGGCAATGGTCCTATCTCTCGGGACGCGTCTTCACAGCTCCCATGCCAAAGCAGTTTGCAGAGATTCTTGGCAGTCTGGGTTACGGAGGAAAATAAATGGCAACATGGAATTCGAGGGGGCTTCGCGGTTCTCTCCTAGAAGATCTTATCAACCGTTCCAACGAGGCGTATCTGGAAAAGGGGCTTGCGCTGATACAGAAAATCCCCACGCCGATCACGCCGATTAAGATTGATAAGGAAAGCCGTCACATTACGCTTGCCTACTTCGATCAGAAAAGTACTGTGGATTATATTGGATGCGTTCAGGGGGTTCCCGTCTGTTTTGACGCCAAGGAATGTAATTCAGACACCTTTGCCCTGCAAAACATCCATGAACATCAGGTACGGTTTATGGAAAATTTTGAAAAGCAGGGCGGCGTTGCTTTTCTGATCATTTATTATACAGGACGGGACGAAATTTATTATCTTCCCTTTGCCCGGATGAAATATTTCTGGGACAGGCAAGAAGGCGGCGGCAGAAAAAGCTTTCGGTACGAGGAGCTTGAGGAAGCCTTTCTTCTCCACCGCGGGCACGGCGTGCTGGTGCCTTATCTGGAAGGGCTGAAACAGGATCTGCAGACGAGAGATTGACATTTGCCTGCCTGATACGTATAATAAACAAGTGATTTCATACGATAGCACTGCAATTTGATAAAGCACAGGAGAAGATTATGAAAAATAAACTGCTTCACACTCCGGAAGGAGTCAGAGATATTTATAACGGCGAATGTGAGAGAAAGCTCTGCCTGCAGAACGATCTGCACAGAGTTTTGAAGTCCTACGGATGCCGCGACATTGAAACGCCGACCTTCGAGTTTTTTGACGTGTTCGGCAGCGAAGTGGGAACAACGCCTTCCCGCGAGCTTTACAAATTCTTTGACCGGGAGGGAAATACGCTTGTTTTGCGCCCTGATATCACCCCCTCCATCGCAAGAGCCGTATCGAAATATTTTGCGGAGGAAGAAAAAAATATCCGGCTGTGTTATGTCGGAAATACGTTTATCAATAATCCCGGATATCAGGGGCGGCTAAAAGAGCGCACCCATCTGGGCGCGGAGCTGATTGGAAGCAATGATGCTCAGACGGACGCCGAGACAATCGCCATGGTGGTGGACTGCCTGAAAGCTGCCGGGCTGGAAGAATTTCAGATCAGTATCGGGCAGGTGGATTACTTCAAAAGTATCGTCAGCTCTCTTAAAATTGAGGAGGACATTGCCGAAGAACTGAAGGATTATATTTCCAACCGAAATCTTTTCGGCGTGGAAACGATTGTGTCGAATATTCCTATGGATGAGCAGAGCCGCCGGGCGCTTCTTGAGCTTCCCTCCCTGTACGGTTCCGTGGAGGTCCTGAAAAGAGCCGCCGATCTGGCCTGCAGCGAGGAAGCTTCGCTGGCCGTCAGACGGCTTTGGGACGTCTGGCATCTGCTGGAGTATTATGATGTCACGCGCTATATCAGCTTTGATCTGGGGATGCTTGGAAGTTATAATTATTATACCGGCATTTTTTTCCGGGGATATACCTTCGGAAGCGGAGACGCAGTGGTGAAAGGCGGACGGTATGACCATCTGCTGAAACATTTTGGAAAGGACGCCCCCTCCATCGGATTTGTAGTGGAAATCGACCGGCTGATGGCGGCGCTGTCCAGACAGAAGATTCCAGCGGGAGAACTGCCGGAAATTCTTACGCTTTATTATACGGAAGAACTGCAGAAACAGGCCATTACTTTAGCTAAAAAGCTTCGCCTTGAGGGCAAAATGGTAGCGCTTCAGTTTGTGACCCATCAGCAGCTCGTATCTGAACCGGAACTTTTGAAACAAACGGAAATGCTGCGGGAGCTCTGCAAAAAATATAACATTACAGCGGGAGAGGTACAGCCATGAGATATCTGACATTTGCTCTGACAAAGGGGCGCCTGGCAAAACAGACCCTGGAATTACTGGAAAAAACAGGGATCACCTGCGAGGAAATGAAAGATCCCGATACGCGCAGGCTGATTTTTGTAAATGAAGAATTAAAATTAAAATTTTTCCTTGCCAAAGGGCCGGATGTGCCCACTTACGTAGAATACGGTGCGGCGGATATCGGCGTTGTGGGAAAAGATACGATTGATGAGGAAGGCCGCAAACTCTATGAGGTTTTGGATCTGGGATTCGGCAAGTGCCGGATGTGCGTCTGCGGTCCCGCCGAGGCGGGAGAGCTTCTGAAACATCAGGAACAGATTCGCGTGGCAACAAAATATCCGCATATTGCCAGTGAATACTTCCACGACAAGAAGCACCAGACAGTGGAGATCATCAAACTGAACGGTTCGATTGAACTGGCGCCCCTGGTAGGGCTTGCCGAGGTGATCGTCGACATTGTGGAGACGGGCTCCACACTCAGGGAGAACGGCCTTGAAGTTCTTGAGGAAATCTGTCCGCTGTCCGCCAGGGTAGTCGTAAACCGGGTGAGCATGCAGATGGAAAGCCAACGGATTACAAAAATTCTGAATGATTTAAAAGAAGTATTACAGGAGAGATAAAGCTATGAGAATTGTGACATTGACGGAGGAGAGCAAACAGAATCTGCTGGAGGATCTTTTAAAGAGAAGCCCTCAGAATTACGGCTCATATGAACAGAGCGTAGCTTCTATTGTGGAGGATGTGCGCATAAAGGGCGACGAAGCATTGTTCGCGTATACAGAAAAATTTGACCGTGCAAAGATAACTGCGGAAAATATCCGCGTCACAGAAGCTGAAATTGAAGAAGCTTACCAAAAGGTGGACCCGAAGCTTACGGATGTAATACGAAAAGCACTGGTAAATATCCGTTCCTATCACGAAAAGCAGAAACGGTACAGTTGGTTTGACAGCAATGAGCGGGGCATTATGCTCGGTCAAAAGGTCACGCCCCTTTCCAGAGTCGGCGTATATGTGCCCGGGGGAAAAGCCGTTTATCCTTCCTCCGTATTGATGAATATCGTGCCTGCAAAGGTGGCCGGTGTGGAAAAAATTGTCATGACAACTCCATGCAGCCCCAAGGGCAGTGTAAATCCCGCCACGCTGGTAGCGGCAAAGGAAGCCGGCGCCGACGAAATCTATAAAGCGGGCGGAGCTCAGGCCATCGCGGCCCTTGCCTTTGGAACGGCGTCCATCCCAAGAGTGGACAAAATTGTCGGCCCTGGAAATATTTATGTAGCGCTCGCCAAAAAAGCAGTGTACGGTTTTGTAAATATTGATTCTATCGCAGGCCCCAGTGAGATTCTTGTGCTGGCGGACAAAACGGCAAACCCCAGGTATGTGGCTGCGGATCTTCTTTCCCAGGCGGAACACGATGAAATGGCTTCCGCCATACTGATTACAACGGATATGGAGCTGGCCAGACAGGTGTCCGCCCAGGTAGATGGCTTTGTAAAAGAGCTTTCCAGAAAAGAAATTATTCAAAAGTCCCTTGACAATTTCGGATACATCCTCGTGGCAGAAAATATGGACGCTGCTGTGCAGGCTGCGAACGACATTGCCTCCGAACATTTGGAAATCATGACAGCGAATCCCTTTGAGGTTATGACAAAAATTAAAAATGCCGGGGCAATCTTTATCGGAGAACACAGCAGCGAACCGCTGGGAGATTATTTTGCCGGACCCAATCATGTCCTTCCGACAAACGGAACGGCGAGATTTTTCTCGCCGTTAAGTGTGGATGATTTTGTTAAAAAATCGAGCATCGTCTATTATTCCAGAGAGGCTTTGGAAGAAATTCACGAAGATATCGAAGCGTTTGCGAAGGCGGAACAACTGACCGCCCACGCGAACTCAATCCATGTCCGTTTTGAACAATAGAAGATCAGAAACACTGAAAACCTTTGCAAGCAGAGCTTCTGCCGGGATCTGTATTTCTTCCACGTCGTTGTAAGTATTGGACTGGCTGATATAGTAATCGTTCAGCATCAGCGTAAGATCTACCTGAACCGGTTCCCGGTCTGTCTCTGCTTCCTGAGCGTCGTCAGTGCTGCTTGCTGCGGCCGATGCATCATCCAGTATGGAATTTACCAGCTCGGAGAGTTTACGGCTAAATTCTGAGAAATCCGATTTTCCGTAATCAATGTACTGGTGCAGCGGCGCGCAGGTATCTTTGTCCAGCGTATAGGTGATGTCCGCCGAAATTCCCTTTGCGGCGCTTTTTAACATGTCAAGATACATGGAAGGAATATCGGACAGAAGGGGAGAGTTTAAAATCAAATCCAGCTTCTCAAGCGTATCTTCAGGCGTCTGTGAACGTGTCAGGAGGTAGCTTTCCCCAGTTTCCTCAACTTCCCAGTCCTTTGCTTCAAAAATACTTCCGGACAGCCCCTTTTCCTTTAACTCATCAAGATCAGTGATGCCAAGGGTATTGAAAAGATCGTCTGCATCCAGCTCTAAGTGCTGCCATTCGGACTTACGCCCATCGGCCGACGCCTGTGCAAAAAGGTCGAAGGCCGTATTGTCTTTTTCCGCAGTAAGATATAGTTCCACGTCAAAATCCTGTGTAAAAGAACCATACGTAAGCTGTATGCTCCCCGTGACGCCGGCCTGCAGCGGTTCTGCAATGGTCTTGAGAGTTAAAAGGCCCTTCAGGCCATATTCAGTGGAGGAGGCTTCACGGTCCTCTGAGGATGCGCCAATGCCTGCGTTAAGGCAAAATTCTATCTGACTGGTGCTGGATTTTACCTCCGATAGATACTCCATAGATTTTTCCAGAAGTTCTCCGGCAGTGACTGCCTCAGTTTCTGTTTCAGTTTCAGTCCCGGTATCCGCTGAACCTTCAGTCCCATTTTCTGCCGCAGTCGTTCTTTCTGACGCGGTTTCTGTTTCAGTTTCCGCCGGACTGTCCTGCGCCCAGGCCGGGGATACGCCCGACAGGCATATACAAAAAGACAGCACCGCTGCGAATAATTTTTTTCTCATATTGATCTCCTTTTCACTTGTGGTTTGCTTTTTCACATTTCGTTGTCTCAGTATAACACAGCCGAAAATAGAAATGTCGGATATTTCGAAATATTAAGATTAATTTAAAAAAGATTCATCTAAAAAATAAGGCGCAAATTGACAATGGAATCAATAGTGGTTATAATTGAGAAAATGTAAGAAAAACAGTTTGGGGAGGGATGATTATGCCGGCAAGAATTGCGACAATACAGCGGGATACGAAGGAGACGAATATCCGTCTGACACTTAATATTGACGGAAGCGGAAACTGTAATGCAGATTCCGGGATACCATTTTTCGATCATATGCTGAATGGTTTTGCACGTCATGGCCTGTTTGATCTTGAGGCAAAAATATGCGGCGATGTGGAGGTGGATTCCCATCATACCATTGAGGATACAGGAATTGTCCTCGGCGAAGCGATTAAAAAAGCGATAGGGGATAAAGAGGGGATTCTGCGTTTCGGCCATGCCGTTCTTCCAATGGACGACGCCCTGGTTCTCTGTGCCGTAGATCTCTCCGGAAGGCCCTGGCTGGAGTCAGACCTTTCTTTTACAAACGAAAAAATTGGCGATATGGACAGCGAAATGGTGCGGGAATTTTTTTATGCGGTTTCTTATTCTGCCGGAATGAATCTTCATTTTAAACAATTTTCCGGAAGAAATAATCATCATATCGCTGAGTGTGCCTTTAAGGCCTTTGCAAAAGCGCTGGATATGGCAACCACAACCGACGAGAGGATTTCCGGAGTTCTCTCAACAAAAGGTACGCTGTAAGGAGTGATTAGAATGAAAAATAAGAAATTATTTTCGTATATGTTTTTAAAGGACGGAAAGTCGGTAACGGGGCTTAGAAAATACCAGCTGCTTTTGGACGGCGACGCGGTAAAACTGGCCGCTGCGTACGAAGAAAACGGCGCGGACGGGCTGGTCATTTTTGATTTGTCCTCCAACGACGAGGAGCATGAAAAAAATCTTAACGTGATCAGAAGCATCGGCCGCTCTGTCGATATTCCAATTCTTGGCGGCGGAAATATCAATCGCCTGGAGGATGTAAAAAAACTTCTGTACGCCGGATGCTCCTGTGCTTTTTTGAATATGTCAAAGGACAGCAACGTAGCCATGGTAAAAGAGGCCTCCCAGCGGTTCGGCAAGGAGAAGACAGCCGTTTGCATTAATGATTTTGCGGCAATCTCCGAGAGCGCAGATATGCTCCGCCAGTATGCTTCCGTGGCGCTTCTTTTTGGGGACAGCCGGCACATATACGAAGCGGTAAACGTACTGCCCATGGATACGATTCCTCTGTTTTCTGAGATGGATTACAGCCGTATGGGCGCGCTGCTTCGCCTGGAAAATGTTGCTGGGATTTCCGGGGCTCTGATGTCACGGCCTGATATCAGCCTGGAACATCTGCGCAAAGAAATGGCCGCCATGGGGATTCCTATCAGCTGCTTTGGCAGTGATTATGCCTGGAGCGATTTTAAAACAAACAGCGACGGCCTGCTGCCGGTCATCGTGCAGGATTACAAGACAAAGCAGGTGTTGATGATGGCTTATATGAACGAGGAGGCTTTTCAGAATACGCTGCTTACGGGTAAGATGACGTATTTCAGCAGAAGCCGTCAGAAGCTGTGGGTAAAGGGAGAAACTTCCGGACATTATCAGATTGTGAAACAGCTCTCCCTGGACTGTGATAACGATACGCTGCTGGCAAGAGTTTCTCAGATAGGTGCTGCCTGCCATACAGGCAGCAAAAGCTGTTTTTACCGGGATATTGTCAGCGCTCAGTACAGGGAACGCCATCCTGGCAGCGTTTTTGAAGATGTCATGGCAGTAATCCACGACCGCAAGTTACACCCCAAGGAGGGTTCCTACACAAATTATCTTTTTGATAAGGGCATCGATAAAATCTTGAAAAAGCTGGGCGAGGAAGCGACGGAAATCGTGATTGCAGCCAAAAATCCAAATCCGGAGGAAATCAAGTACGAAATCTGTGATTTTCTGTACCATATGATGGTGCTGATGGAAGAACGCGGCGTGACCTGGGAGGATATTACGGAGGAGCTGGCAAAACGATGAGGACACTTGCTTTAGACGAAACCATACTGTTGGAAGTGGACAAACCAGCCCGTTATATCGGAAACGAAGTCAATGCGGTAATGAAAGACAGGCACAGTGTGGATGTCCGCTTCTGCATGTGTTTTCCTGATGTATATGAGATCGGTATGTCCCACCTTGGGATTCAGATCCTCTACGATATGTTTAACAGGCGTTCAGACGTCTGGTGTGAACGCGTATATTCCCCCTGGACAGATCTGGACCGGATTATGCGCAGAGACAATATCCCCCTTTTTGCTCTGGAATCCCAGGATCCTGTAAAGGAATTTGATTTTCTTGGCATTACCCTTCAGTATGAAATGTGCTACACAAACATTCTTCAGGTGCTGGAGTTAAGCCAGATTCCCCTGGAGGCATCCGGGAGAGGAGAGGACTGTCCGATCGTCATCGGCGGCGGTCCCTGTACCTATAATCCGGAACCGCTGGCGGATTTTTTTGATATGTTTTATATTGGAGAAGGGGAAACGGTATACGACGCTCTGATTGATCTCTATAAAGAGTGTAAGAGACAGCGCAGGGGAAGACGGGAATTTTTGCTGGCGGCGGCAGCGCTTCCGGGCATTTACGTTCCGTCTCTTTATGATGTGACTTACCATGAGGACGGAACCATTGCGTCCTTTACCCCAAATCAGCCCGGGGTTCCCGCAAAGATAGAAAAGCAGATCGTTATGGATCTCGACCGCGCACCTTATCCCGAAAATCCGGTTGTTCCTTTTATCAAGGCAACCCAGGACAGGGTGGTTCTGGAGATTCAGCGCGGCTGTATCCGCGGGTGCCGGTTCTGCCAGGCGGGCATGCTGTACCGGCCTACCCGGGAACGCAATGTGGATATGCTGAAAAAGATGGCCGACGCTATGCTGCGAAGCACAGGACACGAGGAGATCTCCCTGAGCTCTTTGAGTTCCAGCGATTATTCTCAGCTTGAGGAATTAGTAACCTATCTCATAGAAGAATGTGGAAAAAAAGGCGTCAATATTTCACTGCCGTCTCTGCGGATCGACGCTTTTTCCCTGGATGTGATGAGCAAAGTCCAGGACGTGCGAAAGAGCAGCCTTACTTTTGCGCCGGAGGCAGGTTCCCAGAGACTTCGCGACGTCATCAATAAAGGACTGACGGAAGACGTTATTTTAAAGGGAGCGGGAGACGCCTTTTCGGGCGGCTGGAACAAGGTAAAACTTTACTTTATGCTTGGCCTGCCCACAGAAACAGAGGAAGACCAAAAAGAAATCGCACATCTGGCGGAAAAGATTGCAGAGCGCTATTATGAGATACCCAAAGATCAAAGAAACGGAAAATGCCAGATTACCGTAAGCACCTCTTTTTTTGTGCCGAAGCCCTTTACGCCCTTTCAGTGGGCGCCCATGTGTACAAAAGATGATTTCCTTGGACGTGCCCGTACTGTAAATCACGAGATCAAGGAGCAGCTCAACCGTAAAAGTATACGGTATCATTGGCATGAGGCGGATGTAACGGTGCTGGAAGGCCTCCTTGCCAGGGGCGACCGGAGAGTGGGGGCCGTTCTTCTCGAGGCCTATCGCCGGGGCGCTCTCTATGACGCATGGTCTGAAACATTTCACAATGAACTGTGGGAGCAGGCCCTTGACGCTGCCGGGATCGATCTTGCTTTCTATACGTCCCGCAGCAGAAGCACTGATGAGATTCTCCCCTGGGATTTTATTGACATCGGTGTAGATAAAGCGTTTTTGAAAAGAGAATGGGAGAAAGCGCAGAAGGAGCAGATCACTCCAAACTGCCGCAGCCGCTGTGCGGGGTGCGGCGCATCCTGTTACAAAGGAGGTGTCTGCTTTGAAAGTAAGAATTAAATTTGCAAAATGCGGCGTTATGAAATTTATCGGCCATCTCGATATGATGCGCTATTTCCAGAAGGCAATGCGCCGGGCGGATATTGACATTGCCTTTACCGAGGGCTTCAGTCCCCATATGATTATGTCTTTTGCGCTTCCTCTCGGAGTGGGCGTCACCAGCAGCGGAGAATATGTGGATATCGAGATGCGCACGCCCCTTTCCTCAGCAGAAGCGGTAAGACGTCTTAATTCGGTGATGGTAGAGGGCGTAAAAGTTCTGAGTTTTCGCAGAATCGAGGAAGGGAAAGCTTCAAAGGCCATGTCACTGGTAGCCGCTGCCGATTATACGGTATCTTTCCGGGACGGCACCGCGCTTCCAAAAAACTGGGAAGATCGAGTGCCTGAATTTCTTGCCCTTAAACAGATTAATGTGCTGAAAAAGACAAAAAAAAGCGAAAAAGAAGAAAATATCCGGCCGCTCATCTACCGCATGGATGCCTCAGCAGGAGCTGTGCATATGACGGTGGCTGCCGGAAGTGCTGCAAATCTGAAACCGGAGCTCGTGATGGAAGCACTGGCGTCGTTTCTTACATGTGAATTTCCAAAGCACTGCCTTCTCATCCATCGCGATGAATTGTACGCAGATTTGGGAGAGGATGAGAGAACGTTGGTTTCTCTGGAAGATCTGGGAGAAGAAATTGGAACATAAGCTGATTATTACCAGACAGAACGACCGGATTTTCACGGTTCTTTTTGAGGATAACCGGGCGGTGGAGATTTTTGCGGATGACGTCCGGGAAAAAAATATACTGGGCAATATATATGTGGGAAAAGCGGCAAATGTAGCCAAAAATATTCAGGCGGCTTTTGTGGAGATAGAGGACGGCATCCCCTGCTATTTTTCTATGGCGGATAATCCCAGTCCCGTGTTTACAAAAAAAACGGCGTCTTCCCGGATTGTGGCAGGAGACGAGTTTCTGGTGCAGGTGTCCCGGGAGGGAATCAAGACAAAGCCGCCCAGCGTCACCTCCGAAATCAGTCTCTCCGGAAAATATCTTGTGCTGGTTACCGGGGATACGAAGATCCATACTTCTTCTAAGCTGCCGCCGTCAGAGGCAGAGCAGCTTTTATCTGTCATGGAGCCATTTCAAAACAGCGGTTATGGATGGATTCTTCGCACAAACGCCTCCGGCGTTCCTGCAAAAACCATCCGAAAAGAAGCCGTGATGCTTAAGGAAACGTATCAGAAAATTCTTGACACGGCATCTCACCGCACTGCAAGAAGCTGTGTCTACCGCAATCCGCCTCTGTGGCTTTCACGGCTTAAGGACATTTACAGCAGCAAGTGCAGCGATATTCTTACAGACGACAGAGAATTGTTTGAACGCTTAAGCGAATATCTGGAAACATACCAGCCGGAGGATACCGGCAAGCTCTCTTTCTATCACGACCGTATGCTGCCCCTTGCCAAGCTGTATCCTGTGGAAGCGGCAATCAACGAAGCTTTAAAAGAACGTGTCTGGCTAAAATCCGGGGCCTATCTTGTGATACAGCCCACGGAAGCGCTGACGGCGATTGATGTAAACACCGGCAAATATGAACGCGGAAAAAAGGCGGAGGAAACCTTTTTTAAAATCAATCTTGAAGCGGCCGCGGAAATTGCAAGGCAGCTTCGCCTGCGCAATCTGTCCGGCATAATTCTTATTGATTTTATTAACATGAAATCACAGGCCCAGAGAGAAGAACTGATGAAACGTCTGGACGGCTTTCTTCGCAGTGATCCTGTAAAAGCCTGCGTGGTGGATATGACGGCTCTCGGCCTGGTGGAAGTGACAAGAAAGCGCAGAGAACGTCCTCTGGCGGAAAAGCTGAAAGGGTAGGGCAGAAAAATACGTCGAAAATTTCGGAAAATACGGAAAAATACGTTGAAAATAAGATTGACGCGGCCTTGTTAATATGTTAAAATACTTGAGTATGCCGCATAAAGAGGTTTAAGTGTTATGCAAATAACCACCGAATTTAGCGAGTAATGATAAACAGGAGGTGTGCCATATGTACGCAGTTATTGCAACAGGTGGTAAACAGTACAAAGTAGCCGAAGGCGATATCATTAACGTAGAAAAGCTGGGTGTAGAGGCTGGTGAAACCGTTACATTCGACCAGGTACTCGCCGTAAAGGATACCGAGCTTAAGGTTGGTTCCGACGTTGCCGGTGCGACAGTTACCGCGAGCGTTGTAAAAAACGCAAAAGCAAAAAAGGTAATTGTTTATAAGTACAAGAGAAAAACCGGTTACCACAAAAAGAACGGTCACAGACAGCAGTACACGCAGGTTAAGATTGAAAAAATCAACGGTTAAGCTCAATGATTTGTTTGACTGTATATAAAAAATCCGGGCAGTATCAGGGTTTTGAATGTGTGGGACATGCAGGTTATGCAGAGGATGGATACGACATTATCTGCGCTGCGGTTTCCGCGCTGACGGTAAATGCCGCGAACTCTATTGAGACATTTACCAGGGACCCTATTACATGTACTTCCGGGGACGGTCTGGTAAAAGTAAGTTTGACAGAACGTGTTTCGGAGAAAACAAAGCTGCTTTTGGATTCCATGATTTTTGGCTTGCAGAATATTCAGAAAAGTTACGGTAATGAATATCTTGAAATTGTATTCAAGGAGGTGTAGGACATGTTAAATATGAACCTTCAGATTTTCGCCCATAAAAAGGGTGTCGGATCTACCAAAAACGGCAGAGATTCCGAGTCCAAGAGATTAGGTGCAAAAAGAGCTGACGGTCAGTTTGTAAAGGCGGGCAATATTCTTTACAGACAGCGCGGCACAAAGATTCACCCGGGTGTAAACGTAGGCCGCGGCGGCGACGATACTCTGTTTGCAACGGCAGACGGTATCGTAAGATTCCAGAGAAAAGGACGCGACAAAAAACAGGTTTCCGTTATCCCGGTATCTGCAGAATAATTTTTGGGGCTTCAAATCTCACGGTTTGAAGCCTTTTATCATATTACGGTTATTTAGTGAGGTAGTATATGTTTGCGGACAGAGCAAAAATTATCATATGTTCCGGCAAGGGCGGCGACGGCCACGTAAGTTTCCGACGGGAACTCTATGTGCCTGCCGGCGGACCGGACGGCGGCAACGGCGGAAAAGGCGGCGATGTTATTTTTGAGGTGGACAAGGGATTGTCCACTCTGGGAGATTACCGCCACAGGAGAAAATTTTCTGCCAAAAACGGAGAGGACGGCAGCAAAAAGCGCCGGCATGGAGCCGACGGAGAAGATATCATCCTGAAAGTGCCCGAAGGAACGCTTGTAAAGGATGCCGCCAGCGGCAAAGTAATCGCCGATATGTCCGGAGACAATCTTCGTCAGGTAATTTTAAAGGGCGGCAGAGGCGGCCTTGGAAATATGAATTATGCAACATCAACCATGCAGGCGCCCAAATACGCCCAGCCGGGCAAACCATCCGTCGAGCTGGAAGTGCTTTTGGAGCTTAAAGTGATTGCGGACGTCGGCTTAATTGGCTTTCCAAACGTGGGAAAGTCCACATTTCTTGCCCGGGTGACAAATGCCAAACCAAGAATCGCCAATTATCACTTTACAACGATTTCTCCAAATCTGGGTGTTGTGGATATGGACGGTCATGGATTTGTGATTGCTGATATTCCCGGCCTGATCGAAGGAGCTTCCGAGGGCGTCGGGCTTGGGCATGAGTTTTTGCGGCATATTGAGCGTACCCGGGTAATGATTCATCTGGTAGACGCCGCTTCCACGGAGGGACGCGATCCTGTGGAGGATATCTATAAGATTAATAATGAATTGAAAGCATATAATGAAGAACTTCTGTCAAAGCCCCAGGTGATAGCCGCAAACAAAATGGACGCCGTCTGCGGCGGAGACGATCCTGTCGAACGCCTTCGCGCTGAATTTGAGCCTCAGGGAATCCGCGTATTTCCAATTTCCGCAGTCAGCGGAAGCGGTGTAAGAGAGCTTTTATACTGCGTAAAAGAAATGCTTGACAGCCTTCCGCAGGAGCAGATTACGTTTGAACAGGAATTTTTCCCGGAGGAAATCTACGTGGATAAGAGCCTGCCCTATACGGTGGAAAAATCCCAGGAGGAGGAACACACATTTGTTGTGGAAGGCCCGAGGATTGAAAAAATGCTGGGATATACGAATCTGGAATCCGAGAAAGGATTTATGTTCTTCCAGAAGTTTTTAAAGGATAACGGTATTCTCGACGAACTGGAGGAAGCCGGTATTGAAGAAGGCGACACTGTGCGCATGTATGGTCTTGCCTTTGAATATTTTCGATGAATCGCGTCAGTAAATGGAGGAAAATGTAATGACGAGCAAACAGAGAGCGTATTTGAAAAGTCTGGCAATGACCATGGAGCCCATTTTCCAGATCGGAAAATCCAGCCTTACGCCGGAAAATACAAAGGCCATCCAGGAGGCCCTGGCAGCCCGTGAGCTGATTAAGATCAGCGTACTTCAAAACTGTGCCGACGACCCAAAAGAGCTTGCACAGATCGTTTCGGAGCGGACACGGTCCCAGGTAGTGCAGGTGATCGGCAAGAAGATCGTACTCTACAAAGAGGGACGGGACGAAAAGAAAAAGATTGTCCTGCCCATGTAGCGGAGGAATTATGGAAAAAAGAAAAATCGGCATTATGGGAGGCACGTTTGATCCAATACATGTGGGCCATTTGATTCTGGGAGAGAGCGCGTATCAGCAATTCGGACTGGAGAAAGTTCTGTTTATGCCCTCCGGGAATCCTCCTCACAAGCGGAACCGAAGCGGGCGGGCAGCGCTTTCAGAACGCATCGAGATGGTGGGACTGGCAATTGAAGACAACCCTCATTTTGAGCTTTCCCTCGCGGAAGCCCACGAGGATGGATATACGTATACAAGTAAGACGCTAACGCGTCTCACCTCCGAGTGCCCGGATACGGAATACTATTTTATCATGGGGGCGGATTCTCTGTTTTCCTTTGAGCAGTGGAAAGATCCCGGGCGTATCGCGCAGCTGGCAATTCTTGTGGTGGCCGGCAGAGACCATGCAGATGATGAAAAGTTGAATCAAACGGCAGAGCATCTGAAAAACCTTTTTCATGCAAGGATTCAGAGGCTTTCTACTCCCAATATCGATATTTCATCCAAAATGCTGCGTGGCTGGATTGCACAGGGCTGTTCCACACGTTACTATATTCCCGACAGCGTAAACCGCTATATCAGTGATCTTCATCTTTACAACGAATGTGAATGAGAGGTAAAACAACTGTGTACAATATTCTGAAAATGAAAAAAACACTGAAAAAATACCTGGATGAGAATCGGTATGAACATACGCAGGGCGTGATGTACACCTCGGCGGCTCTTGCTATGCGCTACGGCGCGGATATCGAAAAGGCTGAGGTGGCGGGGCTTCTGCACGACTGCGCAAAGTGTATTCCCGACGCAAAAAAAGTAAAGCTCTGTCTGAAGAATCAGATTTTGATGACCGAAACCGAGCAGAAAAATCCTTTTCTTCTGCATGCCAAAGTAGGGGCGTATATTGCCCGCGCAAAATACGGGGTGGAAGACGAAGAAATTCTTTCTGCGATTGCCTGTCATACGACAGGAAAGCCGGATATGAGCCTTTTGGATAAGATTGTCTATATCGCAGATTACATTGAACCTATGCGCAGCAAAGCCCCGAATCTGGCCGACGTCCGAAAACTGGCTTTCGAGGATATTGATGTGACGCTTTTTAAAATTCTTTCCGATACGCTGGCATATCTGCGCAATTCACCGAAGAATCTTGACAGTATGACCATGCGGGCGTATGAATATTATAAACAACAATTTTTAGAGTGATAAGGGAGGTGTGAATATGGATCTTACAAAATCAAAAGAAATGGTAAAACTTACTGTCGGCGCACTGGAAGATAAGAAAGCGGAGGACATTAAGGTAATCGATATCACGGAGGTATCCGTACTGGCAGATTATTTTGTGATTGCCAGCGGTACGAACAGAAATCAGGTACAGGCTCTTGTGGATCATGTGGAGGAAACGCTTGGCCGCAATGGATACCAGACCAGACAGGTGGAGGGATATCAGACGGCAAACTGGATACTTCTGGACTACGGCGATATCATTGTGCATGTCTTTGATTCGGAAAACCGTCTCTTTTATGATCTGGAACGTATCTGGCGGGACGGCAAACTGATTGACGCCGATCAGCTGCAGTAATACTCAGGACGGATTTCCCGTACAAAGCGCATGGAAATCCGTCCTGCTGCTTATGGCCAAAAATCACCAGATTCAAAGATTACGAAAGAAAGCGGAACACACCGATCACTTTTCCAAGAATCTTAAGTTCCCCATGTACAATGATCGGTTCCATAGTGTCGTTTTCCGGCTGAAGGCGGTAGTAGCCGTCTTCCTTGTAATAAGTTTTCACTGTGGCAGAGTCTTCCACAAGAGCTACCACAATATCGCCGTTCCTGGCGGTGGACTGCTGCTGTACCAAAATCTGATCTCCGTCAAAAATACCGGCATTGATCATACTTTCACCCTTGACATTCAGCATAAAGGTCTGTACATTCGGCATAAATTCCGCGGGAATAGGAAAATAGTTTTCCACATTTTCTACAGCCAGAAGGGGCTCGCCCGCTGCTACGCGCCCAAGAATCGGAACATTTACAACCTCCCGGCGGACAAGGTTGAAATTGTCGTCAATAATTTCAATGGCCCTGGGTTTTGTGGGATCTCTGCGGATATATCCGTTCTTTTCCAGCGTCTCCAGATGAGAGTGTACGGAAGAAGTGGATTTTAAATTCACTGCCTCACAGATTTCACGCACAGCCGGCGGAAAACCTCTGTTCAGAATTTCACTTTTTATATATTCAAGAATCTCAGATTGCTTTTTTGTGATTTTACCGTATGCCATAATTCCTCCCATAGTATCTTCAAAACAGTATTTTTAAATATTATACCGTAGGTTTTTTGAAAATGCAAACAAAAGTTCAGAAAATTTGTTCGATCTGTTTGTTTCAATTGCGGCTTGCATCTTGTGCGTTATTTTAATTTTCTGCTTGCGGAATTTGTAAAATACGATTATGATATTCATATAAACATAGTAATTTACTGGGAAAATGGAGGTTTTACCGATGAAAATTTCCACAAAAGGGCGGTACGCCCTGAGGATAATGTTGGATCTGGCAATTATGGGAAACAGTGAACCGGTACGGGTAAAGGATATCGCGAAAAGGCAGGAGATTTCCGTCAAGTATATGGAGCAGATTATCACAGTACTTTCCAAGGCCGGATACGTAAAAAGCAGCCGAGGCCCGCAGGGCGGCTACCGGCTCGCAAAAACGCCCGGGGAATACACCGTAGGTATGATTCTGCGCCTTACAGAGGGAAGCCTGGCTCCCGTGGCCTGCCTGGACGATCATCCAAATCAGTGTCCGCGCCAGGAATACTGCGCGACGCTGCGCCTGTGGCAGAAGCTGGATGAAGCCATCTGCGGTGTGGTGGACAGCTATACGCTGGCGGATCTTGTGGAATGGCAGCAGCAGATGGGAGATTACTACGTGATTTAATTTGAGCGCTCAGATAACGCTCAAAAATCAAAAAATCCTCAAAACATCCTCATTCTTCCGGAATTTCTGATTGAGTATTTTGTCGGAATAGTGTAAGATAAAATCAGCAGTTGTACGACTGGCGGAATGATACAGGAGGACCTGTGGGGAGTACAACGAATTTTAAATGCCGACCGCCTGGGCGACCGCTGTTGAGCAAACGGGTCCTCAGGCGGTTTTTGACGTAAAATTTACAATAAAGGAGAAAGCAAATGAAACGATTATCACTGGAACAGGAACTGAAATCAAATGCGTACCCCGGCCGTGGAATCATAATTGGAAAAACGGCGGACGGTCTGAAAGCTGTGGCTGCCTACTTTATTATGGGAAGAAGCGAAAACAGCCGAAACCGCGTTTTTGTGGAGGACGGTGAAGGAATCCGTACCCAGGCGTACGATCCGGCAAAGCTGACCGATCCCAGCCTGATTATCTATGCGCCGGTGCGCGTGCTGGGCAACAAAACGATTGTGACAAACGGCGATCAGACAGATACGATCTATGAGGGCATGGATCATCAGCTCACCTTCGAGCAGTCCCTTCGCTCCCGCGAATTTGAACCGGACGCTCCCAATTATACGCCGCGTATCTCCGGCATTATGCATATTGAAAATGGCAGCTACAATTACGCTATGTCCATATTAAAAAGCAATGAAGGAGATCCTTCCAGCTGCCGCCGCTATACCTTTGCCTATGAGAATCCAAAAGCCGGAGAGGGGCACTTCATCCACACCTATCAGTGCGACGGCAATCCGCTTCCGAGCTTTGAAGGAGAGCCGAAGCTGGTTTCTGTTTCAGACGATATCGACGCTTTTGCCGATATGATCTGGAACAGCCTGAATGAAGACAATAAGGTTTCTCTGTTTGTGCGTTATATTACACTTTCAGACGGAACGTATGAGACAAGAATCATCAATAAAAATAAATAAGCAGAAAGGAAGATTACCGATGAAAGAATTACAGTTAAAGTATGGCTGCAACCCTAACCAAAAGCCCTCCAGAATTTATATGAACGAGGGAGAACTTCCAATTCAGGTACTGTCCGGCCGTCCCGGATACATTAATTTTCTGGACGCTTTCAATGGCTGGCAGCTGGTTCGCGAGCTGAAAAAAGCCACTGGCCTTCCGGCTGCAACCTCCTTTAAACATGTTTCTCCTGCAGGAGCGGCTATCGGCCTGCCCCTTACGGATACGCTGGCCAAGATTTACTGGGTGGACGACTGCGGCGAGCTCTCACCGCTGGCCTGTGCCTATGCAAGAGCCAGAGGAGCAGACCGTATGTCTTCTTTTGGAGATTTCATTGCCCTTTCCGATACCTGCGACAAAGATACGGCTATGCTGATTAAGCGGGAAGTCTCCGACGGAGTCATTGCGCCCGGTTATACCCCGGAAGCTCTTGAAATTCTTCGGGCAAAGAAAAACGGCAATTATAATGTCATTCAAATCGACGAAACCTATGTTCCGAATCCTATTGAACACAAGGAAGTCTTTGGCATTACTTTCGAGCAGGGACGCCAGGAACTCCCAATCAATGACGAACTGCTGTCCAATATCGTCACAAAAAACAAAGAGCTCCCCGCGGATGCCCTGCGCGACATGAAGATCGCGCTGATTACTCTGAAGTATACGCAATCCAATTCTGTCTGCTTCGTGAAGGACGGACAGGCCATCGGCATCGGCGCCGGTCAGCAGTCCAGAGTCCACTGCACCAGACTGGCCGGGCAGAAGGCAGATAACTGGCTGCTCCGCCAGTGCCCGAAAGTGATGGAACTTCCGTTTATCGACGGTATTCGACGGGCAGACCGTGATAATGCCATTGACGTCTATATCGGAGAGGAATATATGGATGTGCTGGCGGATGGTGCATGGCAGAAAGTCTTTAAAGAGCGTCCCGAAGTGTTTACCCGTGAAGAAAAGAGGGCATGGTTGGATCAGATGGACGGCGTGACCCTGGGTTCGGATGCGTTTTTCCCGTTTTCCGACAATATTGAACGCGCCCGCAAAAGCGGTGTAAAATATATTGCGCAGCCCGGCGGTTCTGTAAGGGATGATCTTGTAATTGAATGTTGTGATAAGTATAACATGGTGATGGCCTTTACCGGCATCCGGCTGTTCCATCATTAATTTCATCGGCGGCGGAGGACATGAAATGAAATATGATACACTGCTCCTGGACGCGGACGGAACGCTGCTCGATTTTGAAAAGGCGGAGGCCCGCGGCCTGGAGGCTGCTCTTAAACTTCATCAGATTCCCTTTGATAACCGGATTTTAGCGGTCTATTCACGTATAAACAAATCGTGTTGGGAGGAATTTGAGCAGGGTCTTATGACAAAGGAGACGCTTCTTGTGGAGCGCTTTCGCCGCCTTTTTAAGACGCTTGGCATCACTGGTGCAGATCCGCAGAAGGTGCGGCTGACCTATAATGAGGAATTAAGCAAAGGAGCATACCTGATCGACGGCGCCTTTGAAGTATGCCAAAAGCTTTCCAAAACACACAATCTTTACATTGTAACAAACGGCGTTTCTTACACGCAGCGCCGCCGTCTCGGGGACAGCGGCCTTAACCGGCTGGTAAAGGGCGTATTTATCTCGGAGGATATTGGCTTTCAAAAGCCCCGCAGGGAATATTTTGAGGCTGTTTTTTCTGAGATTCCCGGTTTTGACCGAACCAAAGCATTATTAGTGGGGGATTCCCTGTCGGCGGATATACAGGGAGGTATAAACGCCGGGATCGATACCTGCTGGTATAATCCCTGGAGGATAGCCCGGCCGGCAGATATGAAGATTACCTATGAAATTCATGCGATTTCGGAGCTTTCCAAGATCGCATACCTGTAGCCGAAGCTCTGCGGCTGGCCGGCTGCAATCAAATGATACGCAGGATAAGTGAGTTATGAACATACAGTTTAGGAAAATTCTTGAGCGCATAGGAGAGAAGCTTTCCGATTTCGGGCTGTGGATAGAGGACGGCTATCGGGAGTTTCGCATCCGGCGCAGAAAGGCACGAATCAAGCGGGAGCGTTTAAGAAAAACGCTTCCCCAGGAAGAATTTAAAAAATACCGAAGGAAAGAACTGCTTACAGACGTAAGGAACACGGCGGCAGCGCTTCTGGTTCTTGCGCTTCTCATCGTTCTTATCTGTTTGCTCGTCGGATTTGTCGGACGTTCCCTGGGAACATTACTTCACAGACCGGAACCGGAGACCGAGACCGTTGCGGAAACAGAACCGGTCTGGGAGGAAAAAGAGATTACTATCGGCTGTACCGGCTGTATGCTCCTTCACTCGCCCTTTATCGATTCCTATCCTGACGAGGAGGGAGTTTACGATTTTTCTTCTATTTATACGTATATTACCCCTTATTACAGCGCCCCGGATTATATGACCTGCGAATTTGAGGGAGCCCTTGGCGGAGAAACCCTTGGATATTCGGGATATCCAAATTTCCTGTCCCCGGATGTTATTATTGAAAATATCCGCGACAGCGGTGTGGATCTGCAGATGCTTGCAACAAATCATATTTATGACGGATTGTCCTACGGCTTTTCGCGCACCATGGAGGTTTACGAAGAAAAAGGGATTCCGTACACCGGCGTCCGAAGGGATGAACAGCAGAAGCATTATTATATTGCCGACATTCAGGGAATCCGGGTAGGATTTACTGATTATGTCTATGAAACGACAAATGTCACCGGCGGTCCGGATAAAAGTCTGAACGGAATGGTGATGGAACAACAGGATGCACCCCTTCTGAACTCCTTTAACTATGACGAGCTTTCTTCTTTTTACAGTGAAATGCAGGAAAATATCCGTCAGATGAAGTCGGAGGGCGCAGTATTTTTTGTCGCCGTTATGCACTGGGGAACAGAGTACCAGCTTCAGGAAGCACAGTATCAGCAGGAAATCGCGCAAAAGCTCTGCGATATGGGAATAAATGCGGTAATCGGCGGCCACCCTCACTGTGAACAGCCCATCGACGTTTTAACCTCCGCAGACGGAAGTAATCAGATGTTCTGCATCTATTCTGTAGGAAATGCATTGAGCAACCAGCGGTCATTTCTGATGGATGAAATGCCCACAGGCCATACGGAGGACGGCGTTATGGTGACAATGAAGCTTAAAAGAGGCGCGCAGGGCAGTGTAAAGCTGTCCGGTGTGGATATTCTGCCCACCTGGGTATACCGTTACCAGGAGAATGGCTCTAAGTATTTTATTCTGCCGCTGGATGATGTGGATGGCCTGGAGGCGAAGACGGGAATCAGCGGTATTTACGAAGAAGCTCTTGCCTCCTATGAGCGGACCATGGAGGTTCTTGGTCCCGGGCTTGAAAAAGCAAAAGAGATCTTTGAGGGAACTACATAAAAAATCGCCGCACAAAAATTGAAACGCAGCGCAAAAATCGAAAATTTGTTCGAAAATAGTATTGACAAACATTTGTTCTGGTATTATAATCCATTTATCGAACACAAGTTCTTATAAATGATATACAGAAAGAAATGAGGGAGATTCTATGAGTAGAACACAGAAAATAAGGATGATTCGCAGACGGCGCATAGAGCGCAACAGAAGACTCGCATCCATATTCGCAATGGTGATTCTGTCTGTTTCTGTTTCGATCCTGTTTCACAATTTCAGCGCCCATGCAGAAAAATCTGAGGCGTATAAATACTACACGGATATTCGGGTGGAGCGGGGCGATACACTCTGGGACATCGCCATGGAGTATATGACAGAAGAATACAGCAGCCCGGCTGCGTATATTAAAGAAGTAAAGGAAATCAACCAGCTTGGCTCAGAATTAAAATCCGGGCAGTATCTGGTGATACCGTACTATTCAGAAGAATTGAAATAGCCGCTGCGAAAGGTTAAGCCGGCTGTGCGGCAAAAAATACTACAGAAACTGAAAAAATTGTGTTATGATATTATCAGAAAATCATTTTCCAAAAACAGCTGTTTATGCGGGGTATTTCGCCCTCTGTCAGAAAAGGGGAGAGCTATGAAATTTGGAAGAAAAATCCGTCTGATAATAAGTACCATCCTCTGCATTTTAGTTTTTTCCGGAGTATCCTTTGTCCATGCTTCGACTGATTCAGTATCCGTGTATATCCGCGGTAAATTCGATTATGGAAAAGCTTATGAGGTGCTTCAGGAAACAAATAAAGTGCGCAAAAAACAAGGGCTTTCGGCTCTTGAGATGGATGCCGACCTGATGGAGGCGGCTATGCAGAGAGCGGCGGAAATATCGCTGATCTTTTCCCACGAACGTCCCGACGGCTCCGAATGTTTTACGGTTTCATCAAAAGCCCATTCTGAAAATATTGCGGCGGGGCAGAGCAGTGCCGCAAGTGTTGTAAACGCCTGGAAAAATTCCAGAGGCCATTATAAGAACATGATGGATGAAACCTGTGAAAGTATCGGGGTTGGATGTTTCTATCAGAACAATGTGGTATGCTGGGTACAGCTATTTGGAACAAGCAGTGCCAAAAGCACATCAAAACCATCAAATGCCACGAAAACAGTGCGAGTCAATGTTTCCCGATATCTTATGGATGAATGTAGCTTTATCGCATCTTCATCCAGCAAGAGCAGCGATGGACATCGATTGGATAAAGGGGCGTCCTCGATATTGACTCTGCAATTTTTAAGCATGATGGATCATTATCCAACCTTTGCCATCGGCAATGTGGTTCCGCAGATTTCCTGGAAAAATTTTCGGCTGACCAGCAGCAATCCCAGTATTGTTTCTGTAAACAGCAGCGGAAAGATTACGGCAAAAAAGCGTGGGACGGCTGTTATATACGCACAATCCCTTTCCACTCCCGGATTTTGCCTGAAATACAAAGTAAACGTAAAGGACAAAACGGACAGAACCCTTGTTCTAAATGCAAACGGCGGCTCTTTTGGCAAAACATCTTCACTGAAGACCAAGGCGCTTACCGTCACAAATAAAAAGAGATATGGAAATCTTCCGGCCGTCTACAGAAAAGGCTATATATTTAAGGGCTGGTATACGAAAAAGAGCGGCGGCACACGGATTAAGTCAAATTCGTCTGTAAAGATCTCAAAAGGAAAAACACAGACTTTATATGCGCGCTGGAGTAAGGTTACAGTAAAACAGGCCTCCGTATCGTCCGTATCATTTGCAAAATCAAAAAGGCGGCTTACCGTTTCCTGGAAAAAGATATCCGGAGTAAGCGGTTATGAACTTTCCGTTTCATCATCCAGAAAGTTCGAAAAGGCTGTTTCCAAAACAGTTCGGATGACAGGAAATTCCGTGAAAAAATATTCCTTTGCGAATTTGAAAACCGCTCAAAAATATTATGTACGTATACGTGCCTTTAAAAAGGATTCCTGCGGAAACCGTATTTATGGCAAATACAGCCCGGTAAAAACGGCTTGACAAAAGGGTATCGGTTGTGATACCCTTTTACTTGCGGGACATATCTATACGACAAACCATAGTTTTTCCAATAGATAGACAGGGGATAAGGGGGATTTCATACTTTATGGACAAATCAAAGCTTACATACCATGAACAAAAAGATATTGACAACACACTGAGGCTTCGTGAACTCTTAAAAACAATGCCTCCTTTTGCCAAAGATTATTTTCGCGGTATTGAACCAACCACATCTACGCGAACCAGAATTTCCTATGCGTACGATATCCGCGTTTTTTTTCAGTTCCTTTTAGAAGAAAATCCTGCCTTTAAGAATAAATCCATGGAGGATTTTACGGTGGACGTGCTGGATCGATTAAAGCCGGTAGATATCGAAGAATATCTGGAATACCTGAAGGTATATCATTCTGAGGATGGCATGAAAACCAACGGAGAACGTGCCCTGAAGCGAAAAATGGTGGCTCTGCGTGGATTTTACGCCTATTTCTTCAAGCGGGAACAAATAAAAACAAATCCCACCGTACTGGTGGATATGCCAAAGATTCATGATAAGGCAATCATACGTCTGGATGCCGACGAAACGGCTTTGCTGCTTGATTATATCGAACACTGTGGTTCCCAGTTGTCCGGACAGAAAAAAGTCTACTGGGAAAAGACAAAAACCCGTGATCTCGCGATTGTAACTCTGCTTTTGGGCACAGGTATCCGTGTTTCCGAATGTGTCGGGCTGGACATTGGCGATGTGGATTTTAAGAACAATGGAATTAAGGTTGTTCGAAAAGGCGGAAATGAAATGGTGGTCTATTTTGGTGATGAGGTGGAAAAAGCTTTAACAGGCTATTTAAAGGAACGTGAAGGCATCACTCCGGTAGCCGGTAATGAAAACGCTCTGTTTTTATCCACCCAGCGCCGGAGAATCGGCGTACAGGCAGTGGAAAATCTGGTCAAAAAGTATGCGCGCCAGATTACCACGACAAAGAAAATTACGCCCCATAAGCTTCGCAGTACCTACGGAACAAGTCTGTATCAGGAAACAAACGATATTTACCTGGTGGCCGACGTCCTTGGACATAAAGATGTAAATACCACAAAAAAACATTATGCCGCCATGGACGACAAGCGCCGCCGCATGGCCGCTTCTGCTGTCAGACTCCGGGAAGAATAATTTATTTACATAACAAAGTTATGTAAACTAATTTTCAAGAAGAATGGTAAAGGGACCGTCATTTACCAGAGCCACTTTCATTTTTGCGCCGAAAGACCCCGTTTCCACAATGGGAATCTGTCTGCGACATTCAGCGATAATATATTCATAAAGGGCTTCGGCCATAGCCGGGGCTCCTGCCTCTGTAAAACTTGGGCGGTTTCCTTTTTTGCAGTTGGCATAAAGGGTAAACTGTGAAACAAGCAGCAAACCGCCGCCCACATCCTTCAGTGAAAGATTTGTTTTTCCATTTTCATCACTGAAAATCCGAAGCCCGATCATTTTCTTTATCAGTGCGTCGGCATTTTCGGTTGTGTCATTTTTTCCGGCGCCAATCAGGACGCAAAAGCCCTGTTTGATGGCGCCGATGATTTTATTATCTACGGATACGGAAGCTTCTTCCACCCGCTGAATCACGAATTTCATATGGATCAGACTGTTCCTCTCTTTTTCATATCCTCCGGCACTGCTTCTCTCTCGCGCACAAAGTTGCAGATAAATTCTGCCGTTTTATCTATTCCAAGAATACTGCTGTTGATGCAAAGATCATAGCTGGAAATATCACCCCAGCGCTTGCTTGTGTAGTAATTATAGTAGCTGGCGCGCTGCTTATCCGTTTTCTGAATCACGTCCTTTGCCTTTGCATCCGTCAAATCATACTTATTTGCAATTCTCCGGATGCGCTTGCTCATATCGCCATATATGAAAACGGAAATCCGATTCGAAAAATCATCCAGAGCATAATCCGCACAGCGCCCCACCATCACGCAGGGCCCCTCATTTGCAATCTCCTTGATCGCATTAAACTGAGCCAGAAATACTTTGTGATTAATCGGCATACCGGACAGCGCCGCAGAGGCATATCCCATCGAATACGTATCCATAACCAAAGAATAAAGAAAGCTGTTTGTGGGCTTTTCATCATGGTTTTCAAACAATTCCTGGCAGATGCCGCTGTTCTTTGCCGCTCTGTCAAGCAATTCATTATCGTAACACTTAATTCCAAGAGTTTCGGCTATCTTCTGTCCAATCTCTCTGCCGCCGCTGCCATACTGTCTTCCTATTGTGATTACTGATTTACATGCCATAATAATATCCCCTTTCTCTGTATAATATATTTAGGTATATTATACAACAAGGAAGGGGAATTGTACACACATTTTATGAAATTTTCACAGGACCATTTTTCACAGAGGGAAAAATTACAGTTTGCTCAGAAGCGCTTCAAAATATTCCGGCAGAGGCGCCGAAAATTCCAGATAGCGTCCTGTCCTTGGATGAACAAAGCCCAGCACCTGCGCATGAAGCGTCTGCCCCTGCAGACCGGGAAACGGACATTTTGCCGGACCGTACACCTCGTCACCCAGAATCGGATGATGGATACTGCTCATATGCACGCGGATTTGATGAGTGCGCCCGGTTTCCAGCTGACACTCAATATAGGTAAACTGGCCAAAACGCTTTAAGACATGATAATGCGTTACTGCCTCCCGGCCGTTTTTTACGTGAACCGCCATCTTCTTTCTGTCCACAGGATGGCGCCCGATACAGGCGTTTACGGTTCCGTTATCTTCTTTTATATTTCCGTGTACGATGGCGCGGTATTTTCTTGTGATCGAATGTTCTTTTAACTGCGCTGCGATATGATTATGCGCAAAATCATTTTTACAGACCAATAAGGAACCCGTAGTATCCCGGTCGATACGGTGGACAATCCCCGGCCTCAGTACCCCATTGATACCGGAGAGCTGGTCTTTGCAGTGATACATCAGGGCATTTACAAGGGTGCCGCTGTAATGGCCCGCTCCTGGATGAACCACCATACCCTTTGGTTTATTGACTACCAGAAGATCTTCATCCTCATAGAGAATATCAAGCGGAATATCCTCAGCCACAATATCCGGCTCCTTCTCCCCGGGAAAACGAACGAGAAGCGTTTCATTTCCGGCAACTTTGTAATTTGGTTTTACCGAAACGCCGCCGGCCTGAACACAGCCCTCCTTCAGAAGTTTTTGAAGGTAAGATCTTGAGACATCCGGCAGAGCCTCAGCCAAATACCGGTCAATTCTAACCGGGGAAAGCACAGCTTCCGTTACGATGATTTTTTCAGCCATGAAAAGTCCTCATTTCGGTAAAGAATCAGCAAAAGCACCAAAGAAATGGTGACAAAACAGTCGGCAACATTAAATACCGGAAAATGGATCAGGCGAAGGTAGAAAAAGTCTACCACGTATCCGCGAAACAGGCGGTCCAGGGCGTTTCCAAGAGCTCCCGCAGAAAATACAACACACAGAATCCGAAAGGAACGGTATTTCCTTCCGGCAGGCGCAGCCATGTAAAAGTAAGCTGCCGCCGCCAAAGCCAGAACCGTCAAAATCAAAAATATCCACTGCATATTTTTCATAATTCCCCAGGCAGCGCCGCGGTTTTCGAGATAGGACAGTTCGAAAATACCGGGAAGCAGCGCAATATCAGAAGAATTTTTCAGATAATGAACGGCGAGATATTTTGTAAGCTGATCCGCCGCCGTAAGAACCGTGACGCCTTGCAGCGCGTACAGTCCGCTTTTGAGAGATATTTTTGTATGTTTCATAAAGACTCCTTGTCAGTCATTCCCGCCGTCGGTATATGTGATAAACCGGACAGCCTCCAATATTTCCTCGTCTGTGACAGTGGTGTCGATATATGCCTTGCCGATTTTTTTCAGGAGGACGAATTTTACAGCGCCGCCATCCATCTTCTTATCCGATTTTGTAATCGAAAGAATTTCCTCTGCGTCAATCTCATCTACTGAAAACATCAGGTTAAACCCAACATTCATATCGCGGATCTCATAAAATTCTTCGGTGGAAAGAAGCCCTCTTTTATAGGAAATATAAGCGGCGGCAACGCTCCCCAGAGCGACGCACTGGCCGTGAAGCAGCTTGGGGGATTTCACCTTTTCTATCGCATGACCTATGGTATGACCAAAATTGAGAAGGGCGCGCTCTCCTTTTTCCCGGGCGTCCTTTTCTACAACTGCGCCTTTGATACGGCAGCTTTCCAGTACCATTTCCTTCAGAGTTTCCATATCGCGGTCGCAGATCTCTGTAAGATGCTCGATCACCCAGGTATAGTAGGCGCTGCTTTTGATCAGCCCATGCTTCAGCACCTCGCCCATGCCGCAGGCAAACTGGTCTTCGTCAAGGGTCTTTAAAAGCGCAAAATTCATATAGACCATAGCGGGCTGATGAAACGCTCCCACCATATTTTTGTAGCTGTCGAAATCGACGCCGGTTTTTCCTCCGATACTGCTGTCCACCTGAGACAGCAGAGTCGTTGGAACTTGTACAAACTCAATGCCGCGCAGATATGTCGCTGCTGCGAATCCCGTCAGGTCACCCACCACGCCGCCGCCCAGAGCAAGCAGCATGTCTCTGCGCTCAAAATGCTCCAGGATCAGATGCTCATAGAGGCGCTTTACCGTGTCAAGCGTTTTGCTGGCCTCGCCGGCCGGAAAAGAAAAAACAGACAGATGCACACATCGGTTCTTAAGACATTCGACTGCCTCTTTCAGGTAGAGCCGCTCCACATTCGAATCTGTAACAATGCAGATCTTTCGTTCTGCTATCCGGCAGTTGCTCTCCAAAAGTTCTGCCAGCCTGTCAAAATTGTTCTCGAAATAAATTGTGTAAGAACTGTCCCGGCCCGTTTTTACAGGCAGGCAATTCCTGCTCTCCCCGTTCTTTTCCATAATATGACGCCTCCTCGGATATAATTTTCAACCTGGATATAATTTCCAATTTTCTAAACAAATTTTTCAATTTCCGCCATCAGGCGGCCCTTACGTGTACCCGAAACAATTCCCACATAGCGGAAACGCCCGTACCCTCTTGCAGAAATAATATCATTTTCTTTAAGCTTGTAACCGTTTGACGTAACAAGCCGGCCATTGACGAACACTCTGCCGCCCTCAATCAATCCGGTAAGACTGCTTCTTGAGGCGCCAAAAGCCAGCGCCAGAAGGCTGTCCAGCCTTATCGAAGCCACAGACCCCCGTACAAGCTCGTATTTCGGCGTATAATCGAAGTTTTCTGGTGTAACGACATTTGCCCTTACAGTGGTGTTTTTCACCCTGGAAAGCTCATTACAGATGAAATCTGCCATCTGCCTTAAACTAAACAGCCATGCCCCTTTCTCCGTCACAAGAATATCGCCAACAGCGCTTCGAAGAATACCGAGATTTAAAACGGCTCCAAGGTAATCCCGGTGCGTCAGTTTTTCCAAAAAGCGCTCATTCAATGGCGCTATCCGAATACAGGAAATCGGATAATCCGGCTGAATATCTTCCTCTCCGTAAGAGCCGTTATAAGAAAGAGCATCAGGAATAAACGCTATTATCTGACGCTCCGCATGCTCATAGCCGCCGAAGGATTGGCAGGACACATAGGCCAATTCCCTCTTTGTGCTGTGAAATATATTCAATTCATTAAGATTCAAAAACTCGGTGTAGGTCACAATCCCCCGCCGATCCGCCATAGAAGCTAAATCCCTAAGCCGCTTCTGAAACAGTTCTTCTTCCCGGTTCATATTAATAGTTAAAGTTCATCGACGGAACATCAAAAGCTCCGCTTAAAATGTCCTGAAAGTCTCCCGACACATCCACAGAGGGCGGAGTAATAATAAAAATATAGTTGCTGATTTTCTGAAGATTTCCGCTGATTGCATAGCAGGAACCGCAGGTAAAATCAATAATCCGCTGACACAGATCCAGATCAAGACCTTCCACATTCAGAACTACCGTACAGTTTGCAAGCAGTGTTTCCGTAACCTCTCTGGCGTCCTCCATGCTCTTTGGCCTTACCACACAGACAGCCATGTCGTTGCCTCCCTTGCGGGAACGAATGGGCGATACCTTAGAAGTAACGGAAGATGCAGGCTTTGTCCTGGACGCTGACGTCTTTACAGATTTTGCCGGCTGCTTTGTAAACTTTCGCATTACCGGCTCGTCCTCCTCGTCCTCCTCGTCATAATCGTCTAAAGGCTCTTGGCGCGATGATTTTTTGAAAAATCCTTTTCTGGAACGCGGCTCCTCATAGTCGTCATCTTCGCTGTCCAGAAAACCCTC
>JAUNFZ010000079.1 GCA_030524785.1 Eubacteriales bacterium | reverse complement strand
AAAATCCCCTTTCATTAGACTTGTATTTTGTCTAACAAAAGGGGTGCACTTCAAAACAGCCGGCTAATTTTATTTAATATACCTCGGCTATAACATCCGCATCTGCGCTATTGTGAAATCTTACCACATCCGCCTGCTCCGACGTTTCCGCATAGCTTATATAAGCTATAATATCCGGCCGGTCCTCCGCAAAGAGATCTTCGCCGTTTACTTCCATGTGAAGGTTTTCATCATGCCAGAGAGCTACTTTTCCTGCAGCGCAAGCCGCCTCCAGCCTTTTTCCCTCCTCAGGAATATAAAGGCTTAAGCTTCCGTTTTCTTTTATGAGAAGACATCCTCTGTCTGCGTTTTCCTTCAAAAGATCAATGTCCGCTTCTTCGTCCATATTTTTCAAAAGCTTCAGCGTTTTCTCGTTTGTGAGGGCCGCGCAATTCGGAGTAAAATACAAAATCAGGTCAAAATCAGGATCTGTCAGTCCTGAAATGTACCGATTAATATCCTCTTTTTCCTGCACTTCTTTCAATTTTTCCTGTACATACGCCTCATAATCCTTCTGCCAGGAACTGTACGCCTGATCTTCCCTGTGATCTGCAATATCATAATTTTCCTGAATATACTTTCCCAAATATGCGCTTACCTTATTCGCCCCGGACATATTTAAATGGGAGTCCGAATCCCAGCAGTCCGTCTCAAAATCAATTCCACAGTCAGTATCCAGAAAATTAATATAATTTACGCCGTACTCCTCCGCGATCTGATAAGCGAGATTGGAACCTTTCTGATCCTCCTCCCCCGCCGGATAGGGCAAAAAGGTCAGCAAACACTCTATTCCCTTTTCCTGGCACAATTCAATAATTTTTTTCAGATAAACCACATTCCAGGTAGTTTCGTCTGAAATAAGTTCCCTCGAAATCCGCTGGTACTCCACCGGTTCCGAAATACCGAGCCGCCGTTCGGCTCCCCTGCCTGCGCTTCGCTTTCTGACGAAGTCTCCCTTTTCGAGTTTAGACCAACGGTTATGGTACGTATAGAAGGGCCACAGGAAGTCAATTTTGTCGGTCTTATTAAGCAATTCGTTATCCTTCCAGAGATCCTGCACTGCCTGATACTTTGTCACAGACAGTGGAAACACATCCAGTGCATTATGCAGGAAGTCTGCTGATATCGGACTTGTCTTTTCGTCCCAGTTCAGGTAATAACAGTCCACTACCACCATATCCGGTGTCCCGTAATCAAGAAGATTTCTCAGCACCCAATAAGAAGTTGGAATCATGCTTCCGTGGGATGCAAAATTGTAGGCGGCAATTCCATAATCTCTCCACATTTCCATCGGAAAAATTCCGTTAATCGCGTGACTGCTGCCCAGAATCACCACATCAATAAGATCTTCTTCGTCAAAATATTCCCCATAATAAAAATCACTTGTTTTACGCGATGTAACCTCTGACAGGCCGCGAAGCCCGCAGACAAAAACGGCAAAAGCCAGCAGGATTCCCGCCCCTCGTTTCAACAATCCAGACATTTTCCCTCTCCTCTAAAACTGAAAATAGATAAAACTTGCGGCATCATAAGCGCTTCCCCAGATTCCCACCAGCATCACTGCCAGTGCCGAAAGCGAAACAATCAGCGCCTGGCACCACCAGTCCTGCTTCGCAATCACATCACGGATCACAATTTTCTTATATTTCAATATATCCGCAAAGAGCAGAATCCCTATACAGACCAGCATCAGCTGAAAATCCTTTCTGGCCAGTCCGCATTTATAGAGCGCGCCGTCAATCAGGATCCAGGGATTATATACAGTAAACATACTCTTTAAAATCACAAGCGCTTTATGCAGGCTTTCTGCCCGGAAAAATATCCAGGAAATTGAAATCAGTGCAAACGTCGCCGCCGTTCTGAAGATCCTATGCCCAAGACTCTGTTCATTCAGCCCAAGAATCCGTATCGCAAATCTGCGCAGAGGTTTCAGCAAATCTCCCAGCACCTGATATGCGCCATTTATAAGTCCCCAGATCATATATGTCCAGGCTGCTCCATGCCACATCCCGCTCACCCCAAAGGTAATCATCAGATTTACATATTTTCTGAGCCGTCCCCGGCGGTTCCCGCCCAGAGGGATATACAGATAATCGCGAAACCAACTCGACAATGAAATATGCCATTTCCTCCAAAATTCTGATACAGAGGCAGAGAGATACGGAGCGTCAAAATTCACCATCAGATCTATGCCCAGCATTTTCGCCGCGCCCATGGCGATTACAGAGTACCCTGAAAAATCGCAGTAAATCTGCACGGCAAAAAGAACTGTCGCCACAGCGAAATAGCAACCGCTGTAATTGGTCCAGTTATCCCCGTAAATCGTGTCTACAAATAAAGCGATCCTGTCTGCCAAAACCACCTTCAGAAAATAACCCCAAAGCATCAGAAGCAGCCCTTCCCTGAAATTCTCAAATTTCAGTTTCGCCGGAACGGCCAGCTGACGGAGCAGATTTTTCGACCGTTCGATTGGACCGGCTACAAGCTGCGGAAAAAAAGAAACAAACAGCGCGTACCGCGCAAAATTCTTTTCGGCATAAATCTCTCCACGATAAACGTCAATGGTGTAGCCAATCGCCTGAAAGGTATAAAACGAAATCCCCACCGGCAAAAGAACGTCAACCGTGGGAAAACAAACCTGCACCCGGGCAGCCTCCATAATTCTGTTAAAAAACAAAACGGTGAAATTAAAGTACTTAAAGAAAAACAAAATGCCAAGATTCAGAACACAGCTAACGGCAACACAGAGGCGCTTTTGTTTTTGCCCCCCCCCGACGATTTTTTGAGCTGCCACATCTTTCCAGCACAAGCGCGCACACATATGTAATCAGCGTAGAAATGAAAATTAATGCTGCGTAGGATACATTCCAGCACATATAAAAGTAATAACTGGACACCAACAGCCAAATATACCGCTGTTTTGCCGGTATCAAATAATATACCAACAGCACAACAGGCAGAAAAATCAAAAACTGAAACGATGTAAAACTCACTTCTTCACCTCCTTCGGAAATTCATTTTACAGTATACCTGTATTCCTGCTATCATTCAAGCATATTTTTCCGTATTCCCCTGCAATTCCCCGAAAATTCTTGAAAAAAACATCCGGCAATGCTACACTGAGATCGTTTCATAAAAGTCAGATACGCTACGCAAGCCGCCAAATGAACGTGCGCACACGTCCGTCCGGCTTGCTACCTGGGAAGCGAAAGACAGGGAGATACTATGGGAACGATCATTAATGTCGCCGCCGTCGTCCTCGGCGGCATCCTTGGAAAATTTATCAACGGCAGCGCCGTAAAAAAATATGAAGCCACGTTAATGCATGCGCTTGGGCTCTGCACTCTTTTTATCGGCATCAGCGGAACGCTTTCGGGGATGCTCGTTATAAAGGACGGTTCCTTTGAAACCCGCGGTACGATGCTGATGATCTTTTCTATGGTTTTGGGAGCTCTGGCCGGGGAACTATTTGGCATCGAGGAACGCCTGACTCATCTCGGAGAGCGCATTAAGCGGGCGGTCGGCGCCGCAAAAGACGCCCGGTTTGTGGAAAGCTTTATGGCAAACATGCTGGTGATCTGCATCGGCGCCATGGCGATCATCGGCCCTCTGCAGGACGGATTGACCGGAGATTATTCCATGCTGGCAGCCAAGGCGGCCCTGGACGGTGTGATTACTCTTATTTTCGCCTCAACGCTGGGAATCGGCGCAGCCTTTGCAGCTATTCCGCTGGGAATTTATCAGGGAAGCATCACCTTGCTGGCCCATGTGATTGAACCGTATTTATCGGATCTTCTGATTCAGGATCTCTCCCTGATGGGCAGCGTATTAATTACGGGCGTAGGTATCAACCTGATTTTTAATAAGGGAATCCGGCTGGCAAATATGCTTCCGGCTCTTTTGGGGCCCATTATCTATCACCTGTTTCTTATTCAGTTCTTCTAAAGAAAACACGTTTACCGGTGTACTGCCAAGGCCGTACACTCCCGCCGGCGAAAGCCTGGCCGGCCATGAAAGGATCTGCCATGACTGTCACTGCCCTGATTGCAGAATTTAACCCGTTTCACAACGGTCATGCTTACTATATGGAGAAAGCCCGCAGCATCACCGGCGCAGATTTTCTCGCAGTTGTTATGAGCGGAAACTATGTCCAGCGGGGCGAGCCCGCCATTATGGACAAATTTCTGCGCGCCGAGATGGCTCTCGCCTGCGGCGCGGATCTGGTTTTGGAGCTTCCGGTATACTTTTCTACGGCGAGCGCCGAAGCTTTCGCCCGCCAGGCCGTCTGCCTGATTAATGAGCTTGGCTGTGCGGATTACCTCTGCTTCGGCACAGAATGTGACGATATTTCCGTGCTCTCAGAGTTTGCCACTGTTCTTGCCAAGGAGCCTCCAGAATATAAGGAGGCCCTGCAGGCCGGGCTGAAATCCGGTCTTACCTATCCGCAGGCCCGCCAGAGCGCCCTGCTGCAGGTTCTTGATCCAGCCGGCAATGTGGCGGCGTATGCAGATCTTCTGTCTGCCCCAAATAATATTCTCGGCATAGAGTACCTGAAAGCGCTGCGTCAGACAAACAGCCCTGTGCGCCCTGTTTCCATCTGCCGGGTGGGCAGCGGCTATCATGATTCTAAGCTTTGCGGCAGTTTTTCTTCCGCCACTGCCCTGCGCCGGGCGCTTACCTCTCCCGGCGCCAATACTATGGCATATGCCGCAGTCCCTGCCGCAGTCCGCTGCATCTATCAGGAGCAATACGGCCACACCTATCCTGTACAGGCCGGAGATTTTTCCATGCTGCTGCACAGCCGCCTGCTGGAGGCAGGCTCCTGGGAAGATCTGGCAGCCTATGCCTCGGTAAGCGACGATCTGGCCCGCAGGATCTTCCGGCGGCGGTATGATTTCACCGATTTTCACTCTTTTGCCGCTCTTATAAAACCGAAAAACCTTACCGAAAGCCACGTCCGCCGGGCCCTTCTTCATATTCTTCTCGGACTTTCACGGGATTTGCCCGAGGAAGACGCGGCAACCGCCGGATCCGGCGTCATATCACCTTCCGCAGGTTCTGCAGCCATTTCCAGTGCGGCAGGTTCTGCGGCTGCTCCCGGTATGGCGGATTCTGCGGCTGTTTCCGGTGCGGCAGACCCTGCGGCGGATTTTTCTCTCAGCAGGCATCGCTATATCCGTATTCTGGGACTGCGCAGGTCGGCCGCCCCTCTCCTGCACCGCATAAAAAAAGAGGGCCGTCTGCCGCTTATTTCAAAGCTTGCAGACGCCCCCAGTGTGCTGAGCCATTATGAAGGTTTTACCGATGCCAAACGGGAAAACGCTCTCTTTCTTCTCTCCCAGGAAATCCGCTGCAGCGAATTGTACGGCGCGGCCGCAGCCGCCAAATTTGGCGTTCCCGTCTCCAGCGAATACGCACGCCGGCTGGTAATTCTTCCATGAGCTCTAATTTTTGAAGCTGTGGATCGGCGCCGGAATACGTCCCGCACGGTTTACAAATTTTTCACAGGAGAAACCGTTCACCGGCATGATGGGCGCATGTCCCAGCAGACCGCCAAATTCTACATTCTCTCCCACGCCCTTTCCGATGACAGGGATCAAACGCACCGCCGTAGTTTTCTGATTCACCATGCCGATTGCCATCTCGTCGGCAATAATGCCGGAAAGAGAGGCCGCCGGAGTGTCCCCGGGAACGGCGATCATATCAAGCCCTACCGAGCAGACGCAGGTCATCGCCTCCAGCTTTTCCAGGCTCAGGGCGCCCGCCGTCACAGCGTCGATCATCCCCTGATCCTCGCTGACCGGTATAAACGCGCCGCTTAATCCTCCCACATAGGAGGATGCCATAACGCCTCCCTTTTTCACCTGATCATTCAAAAGTGCCAAAGCCGCCGTCGTTCCGGGCGCACCGGCATATTCCAGACCAATCTCGCACAAAATATCAGCCACGCTGTCCCCCACCGCAGGCGTCGGTGCCAGAGACAGGTCTATAATGCCAAAGGGAATATTCATTCTTCTGGACGCTTCCTGCGCCACCAGCTGGCCGACTCTTGTGATCTTAAAGGCCGTCTTTTTGATCGTTTCGCAAAGCTCCTCGAAATCTTTTCCGCGCACCTTTTCCAGCGCCTTCTTTACTACACCGGGCCCGCTGACCCCCACATTGATCACTGCATCCGCTTCCGTAACCCCGTGGAAAGCTCCCGCCATAAACGGATTGTCGTCCGGCGCGTTGCAGAAAACCACCAGCTTCGCGCAGCCAAGAGAGTCACTGTCCTTTGTCATTTCCGCCGTCTCAAGAATTACATTTCCCAAAAGGCGCACCGCGTCCATATTGATGCCGCATTTCGTCGATCCCACGTTTACGGAACTGCACACACGCTCGGTACGTGCCAGGGCGCTGGGAATGGACCGTATCAGCATTTCATCCCCGGCCGTCATTCCTTTGCTGACAAGGGCCGAATATCCCCCGATAAAGTTTACCCCCACCTTTTTCGCGGCGGCGTCCAGGGTTTCTGCCAGCGTCACAAAGTCCTCCGGACTTTTGCAGGCGCCTGCTCCCACCAGGGCAATCGGCGTCACAGAAATGCGCTTATTTACAATCGGTATCCCATATTCCTGCTCGATTTCTTCTCCCACAGCCACCAGATTTCCAGCCAGGGATATGATCTTATCGTATATTTTGCGGTTCAGACTTTTCAGATCCGTATCCACGCAGTCCAGCAGGCTGATGCCGAGGGTAATCGTCCTCACATCCAGATTCTCCTGCTGAATCATTTTATTCGTTTCGTTGACCTCAAATATATTAATCATGATAGTTCTTCCCTTCCGTAAGCCTATACGCGCCGGCAGCCCATCCTTTGGCCGCCTTTCTTTTCTCAGATTCGGTGCATCTTGTTGAAAATATCTTCATGCTGGCACATAATCACCACGCCAATCATATCGCCCAGGGCCTTTAATTCTGTGGAGATCTCTCCCAGTCCCTTTTCGCAGGCCGAGGTGTCTGTCACCATCATCATATTAAAAAAACCGTCCACAATCGTCTGAGAAATATCAAGAATGTTGATATTGTTTTCCGCCAAAAATGTGCACACCTTTGCAATGATGCCCACTGTATCCTTTCCTACCACTGTAATGATTGTTTTCTTCATTTCCTTCTCCTTTCTGCTTTCGCTGCGCATCTCATCCGGCATTTACACCAATACCGGCTCCGACGCCATATCGCGTCTTGCCACGCAGATTCGAAAGTCTTTCGCCCTGTAGGGATTGTCCCCAAGCGTCACCTCGGAGCAGACCGTCTCGTAGGCGAGGGCGTCATAATTATTTTCTTTGCTTAAATGGCCTAAATATATGCTTTTCAAATTGTCGTGCAGTATCCTGCAGAGCAGCCGCCCTGAATTTTCATTGGACAGATGGCCCCGGTTTCCCAAGATTCTCTGCTTCAGGTAATAGGGGTAACTTCCCGCCTGCAGCATGCGCACGTCATGGTTCGCTTCCAGGAGAACCGCGTCCAGCCCCTGCAAATGCTCCACCGTATAGTCGGTGTATACGCCAAGGTCCGTCACCACCGCCACAGATTTTTCCCCGCTGTCCATGCGGTACGCCACCGGCTCCGCCGCGTCATGGGATATCTCAAAGGGCGTCACTTCTATATCTCCAATGGTGAATTTTTCATCCGCCCTGATCTCCCGCAGAAGCCCTTCGTCTATTTTTCCAAGCCCTGCACAGCCTCTGATGGCGTCCAGCGTTCCCAAAGTTCCATAGATCGGCAGTCCAAACCTGCGGGCCATCACGCCAATTCCCCGAATATGATCGGAATGTTCATGGGTGATCAAAATGCCATCCATCTCCGCCGCCGAACGGTCAATCGTATGTAATCCTGCCTCTGCCTGCTTTGCGCTGATTCCCACATCCACCAGCAGGCCGGTGCGCTCTGTACCCACGTAAACACAGTTTCCGCTGCTTCCGCTCGCTATACTACACAAATTCATGTTCTCTCAACCCTCTGTCGATCTGTTCATACGTATTTTCCAGAATATCGTTGCTGTTGTCAACCGTAAACTGACATTCCTCCTGAAATTCCTTTTCCGTTTTCTGATTTTTCAGGATTTCCTCTATTTTTTTCTCTGTGTATCCCCTGGAGGACATCAGGCGCTCTCTCCGCACATTTTCGTCCACACGGATAAACCAGATTTCATCACAGATACGGCTGTAACCGTCCTCCAGCAAAAGAGCCGCTTCCAGCACAAGAAACGGCGCCGAAGCAATTTGTCTCTGCTCCTCAATCCAGCGCAGCACGTACTCTTTTACCGCAGGATGTACCGTCCGGTTCAGAATTTCGGGGCTTTTTCCTTCGGAAAACGCTGCCTGGTAAAGCTTTCCCCGGTCAATCCGCCCTTCTTCATCCAAAATATCTTCTCCAAAAAGTTCCAGTATCCTGCGGTAACACTCCTGCCCCGGTTCCATCAGGCGGTGAGCCGCGTTGTCAAGCTGCAGCACCGCCGCATGATATGTCTCACTCAGATAATTCAAAATTGTACTTTTCCCGGCTCCAACGCCGCCGGTAATTCCCAGAACCTTAATGCGCTTCATACCAGTTATTACCCACATTCATATCGACTTCCATGGCGACCTTCAAAGAAACGGCGTTCACCATTTCCTCCGCCAGGATTACTTTTACCCGCTCCGTCTCCGACTGTTCGGCTTCCACCAGCAGTTCATCATGCACCTGCAGGATCAGACGCGACTTCATATCCTCATTTCTGAGACGTTCGTTCACACGAATCATGGCAATTTTGATGATATCCGCAGCCGTTCCCTGAATTGGGGAATTCATAGCCACACGTTCACCGAAGGAACGCTGCATAAAATTGCCCGAATGAAGCTCCGGCACCGGCCGTCTTCTGTGAAACAGCGTCGTCACATAACCCTGCTCCTTTGCATCCTTCACCGCCGTATCCAGAAATTCTTTTACTTTTGGATAGGTATTAAAGTATTTTTCAATATACTCCCCGGCTTCCTTCACACTGATGTGAAGATCCTCGCTCAGTCCAAATGCGCTGATGCCGTATACAATGCCGAAGTTTACTGCCTTGGCATTTCTCCTCTGCAGCGGCGTCACATCGTCAAAGGGGATATGAAATACCTGGGAGGCCGTCAGACGGTGGATATCCATATGCTCTCCAAAAGCCGCAATCAGCGTTTCATCCCCGGACATGGCCGCCAGCACACGCAGCTCAATCTGAGAATAGTCCGCGTCAATCAGCACATATCCGTCCTGGGGAATAAACACCTTTCTCAGCAGCCTGCCAAGCTCCGTCCGGATCGGAATATTCTGAAGATTTGGATCCGTACTGCTGATCCGCCCTGTGGCCGTGATCGTCTGATTGAAGGTGCCATGGATTCTTCCATCCTCTGAAATAAAATTGGAAAGTCCATCCGCATAAGTGGATTTCAATTTTGCGAGCTGGCGATACTCCAGTATTTTTGATACGATTGGCTGTTTCGGCGCCAGCTTTTCCAGAACGTCCGCCGCCGTGGAAAACCCGCTTTTTGTCTTTTTGCCGCCGGGAAGCTTCATCTTTTCAAAAAGGATCGTGCCAAGCTGCTTTGGAGAATTGATATTAAATTCTTCTCCCGCCTCCCGGTAAATCTCTTTTTCAAGCTCTGCGATTTTTATCTGAAGCTGCGCGCCATAGGCCTTTAACCCGGCTGCATCTACCCGGACGCCTCTGCGCTCCATATCGCCAAGCGTATACACCAGCGGCATCTCTATGGTATCAAACAGCTCCTTCATCTGCAGTTCTGAAAGCTTTTCCATCACCGGACCGGAGGCTTTCAGTGCCGTGTACGCCATACAGCAGGCATACTCTGCAGCCTTTTCGCGGTTTTCGCCAAAAGCCTTTGCAAGGGAAAGCTTCCCAAGAAGCTCCATGCGTCCGGGCAGCGCCGCGCCGATGTACTCTCTGGCAATGTCCTCGCAGGGATACTGTCCCTTCAGGGGATTCAAAAGGTAGGCCGCAATCGCAATATCCTCAATCTTCCCCCGTTCCTCCCCGGAAATCTCAAGCCAGCCAAGCTGCTGCTTCAATTCCAGCGTGCAGGCTTTTGACACCGCTTTCACCAGACCGCTGCATTTTTCTGCCAGATATCCGGCCGTAAGAAAGCCTTCTGCCGGAAGGAAACAGAGCATATCGGCCCCGTCGGCAAGCGCCAGCCCCAGCAATTCTCCCTGTTCCGCCATCATCCAAAAGCCAATCTTTTCCTTATGCTTTACCGCTTCAAACACATCCTCCGCTTCCGCAAGTTCTGTCACTACCCGAAAGCGGCCGCTCACCTCGTTCTGTGGCGCATCGCAGGAAAATCGCGCAAGAATATTTTTAAACTCAAGCCTTTTGCATATTTCCAGAGCCTCCGGCGTAAAGAGATCGCCAAACTTTGCTTCTTCCATATCCAGAGTAAACGGGCTCTGTGTATTGATCGCCGCCAGCTTTTTGGAAAGCTGCGCCTTATCGTAATGATCTCTCAGAGATTCCCTCGCCTTATTCGGTTTTATTTCTTCCAGGTGCTCATATGCATTTTCGATTGTCCCATACTGAGCAATAATTTTGGAGGCCGTCTTTTCTCCCACACCGGGAATCCCCGGTATATTGTCGGAGGCATCTCCCATCAGCGCCTTTAAGTCCACAATCTGGGGCGGCGTTACCATATATTTGTCGATCACCTGCTGCGTATGGTAATCTTCGACCTCTGTCCTGCCCATCTTTGTCTTTGGAATACGGATTTTGATGCTGTCCGTGGCAAGCTGCAGAAGATCCCTGTCCCCGGAAATCACCGAAACCGTCAGGCCGTCCGCCTCCGCCTTTTTCGAAACCGTGCCCAGAAGATCGTCCGCCTCATATCCTTCCAGCATCATCAGCGGCACACCCATGGCCGCTAAAAGCTCCTTAATTACAGGAACCTGCTGGCGCAGCTCCTCCTGCATGGGCTTCCGTGTTCCTTTATATTCCGCGTACATCTTATGGCGGAAGGTAGGCGCCTTTAAGTCGAAAGCCACCGCAAAATAATCGGGCTTTTCCTCGTCGAGCACCTTAAACATAATATTCAGAAAGCCATAAACCGCATTCGTGTGAAGGCCCTCGCTGTTCGTCAGATCAGGCACCCCGTAATACGCCCGGTTCAAAATACTGTGTCCGTCTATCAAAACTAATTTTCCCTGCATAATACTCCTTTACTCTGTCAATATCTCTGACAGCGGAACCGCTGCCTCCGTCTCCGGCGTCGTCACGACCGGCTGCCGTTTGCGGTTCGTCTCACGCTCCGTCGTCTCTGTCGGCTGCGTCGAGCTCTCCTCCTCGGTCTCCGGTATCCAGGTGATCGGTTCCGTCTCCGCGCTGAACAGATTATAAAGCGTTGTGTATTCAAAGGAACCTGTGAGCAGCGTCTGCGCGCCCGTGAGCAGAAGGATACCCGCCACAATACCGATCAGCGTCATCAGCAGCCGCCGGTAAAACCGCATGATATTGTGCTTTTTTACGCGATCCTCCGCCTGCTTCAGATTCTTCTCCAGCAGCTCCTTGATATTGTAGGTATCGCTTTCCTCCTTATCGAGCTGCGTCAGCGCATAATAAATCGTGAAATAGACCTCCAGCTCCTCGCTGCAAGCCTTGCACCCGCGGACATGCTCAATAAATTCTTCCGTCTCGCGGTCATTTAACTGCCGCTCTATATAGGGCGTGATTTTCTGCTGCGCTGTTTTACAATCCATGTCGGCTCCTTTTCTTCGGTATTAGCATACCACAATCTTCCTTCAATGGAAAGGGTGACATTTTAAATCTTGTGCGTCTGCCACTTATTTCCGAGGAATCGCGTGACAAACATGATAACGCGGAACACCCAGTCAAGCACCATCGCGATCCACACGCCGATCGCGCCCATTCCCATCTGATAGCCGAGAATATAGCTGAACAGGATGCGGAACGCACACATGGAGAAAATAGAAACCACCATGGTATATTTCACGTCGTTCGCCGCACGCAGCGCATTTGGGAGCACAAACGAAAGCGGCCACAGAACGAGCGCACAAAGGTTATGGATATAGATCAGCGTTTTCGCAAGAGCGCGCGCCTCATCCGTCACCCTGTAAATACTGAGGATCCACGGCTGCAGGATCAGCAGGCAGATGATCAGCACCGCCATGATCGCATACGTGATTTTCAGCAGCTTGACCGTATATTTTTTTGCCTGCTCAAAATCCCCGGCTCCGACGCACTGCCCGACCACCGTGATCATCGCAAGGCTCACCGCCTGTCCCGGCAGGATGCCCATGGCATCCAGATTGTTTGCGATCGCGTTCGCCGTGATCTGCACGGTTCCAAAATAAGTAATGATACTGACCACAAGCACGCGCCCAAGCTGGAACAGACTGTTTTCCAGACTGCTCGGAATACCGATATAAAGAATCTTTTTGATAAGATTTCCCTGCGGCTTCCAGCCGTGCGGCAGAAGATGCAGCTCCTTTTGCTGATTCAGAAGCAGCGCCGTGATGATCACGCAGGCGAGCATACGGGAAATCAGCGACGCGATCGCCGCCCCGGCAGCGCCCATGCCGCAGCCAAAGATCAAAATGGCGTTTCCGACAATATTCACCGCGTTCATGAGCATGGAGATCAGCATGGTGATCTTCGAGTTGCCCATGGAACGGAAGATAGCCGCCCCGCTGTTGTAAATTGCCAGAAACGGATAGGAAAGCACCGACAGGATCAGATAGATCAGCGCATTCTCCATAACGTCCGGCTCAATACTGCCAAATAAAATATGCAGAATAC
>JAUNFZ010000114.1 GCA_030524785.1 Eubacteriales bacterium | reverse complement strand
TTACGCCTCTTGTTTATGCCTCTGTCTCGGCCTCTGTCTCAGCCTCCGCGGATGATGCCTCGGGTGCCAGGGTCTCCAGCCATTTGATCTTGCCGTCTTCATATGTATTTACAACCACCGGCTTGATGGCATCGCCCTTCTCATCCAGGTAAATATCGCCGGCCACGCCGCTGAACTCCATCTCCGTCATTCCGGCCACCAGGGACGCTGTGTCGGAGCCGCCGCCGTTAATGGCCGCCTGAACCAGCATATACATTGCGTCGTAGTACAGGGCCGCGCAGGCATTCAGGCTGTCGTCGCCGTATTTTTCCGTATACTTCGTCACAAACTCCTGAACCGCCGGAGCAGTATCCTCAGAAGAATAATGGTTCGTGAAATAGCAGTTTACAAAGTAGTCTTCCAGTCCTGAGGTATCTGCGCCGTCCCAGCCGTCGCCGCCCATGATAGCGCCTTCAAAGCCCGCGTCCCTCACCTGCTGTACCAGCAGCGGAACTGTATCCAGGAAGCAGGGATAAAATACGAAATCCGCGCCGGAACCTACTGCCTGGGTAGCCTGGGCCGTAAAGTCTGTATCCGTCGTGGTACACTCACCCACATAAGCCACTTCAATACCGGCCGCCTCGGCGCTCTCCACAAACGCGTCCTTCAGGCCGTTGGAATAATCATCATCCTTCGCATAGATAACCGCCGCTGTCGTAAAGCCCTGCTCCTGGGCAAACTGTGCCGCCATCTTGCCCTGATACGGGTCGATGAAGCAGTTCCGGAAAATGGTTGGTCCGATCTCGGTAACCTTAGAGTTGGTGGCTCCCGTCGCAAGAAGAAGCATGTCGTCCTCTGCCGCCAGCTCGGCCATCGGAAGCGTCACTGCGGAAAAGAAGGAACCCACAATCGCCTCCGGCGCCTCCGCCTTCAGGGAATTATAGGCATTTACCGCCTGCTTTGCGTCCTTCGCGTCATCGGCCACCTTACCGCCGTTGACGATCTCTATCTTATATTCAGAATCAGAAGCATTGATCTCCTCAACCGCCATATCAATGGCATTCTGGGCGCCTTCTCCGTACACGGCGGAGCCTCCGGTCATGGCGCATACGGCTCCGACCTTGATTACATGATCCTCTTCCTCAGCGAATGCTGTGGTTCCTGCCAGCATAGAAGCCGTAACCGCCAGGGCCATTGTCACGCTTACCATTTTTCTCTTCATAATTTTTCCTCCTCATTATTTGAATTAAACAAAAAAAGCGCCTGACAAGTCTCCTTATCAAACGCCTTCGTCCGTTTATGCCTTGCATCATACGCCCAAAACGTCGGGCTGTCAAATCGGGGGCTTTTCTTCTCCCGTGCCTTTCAAAGTTTCTCTTCTATATAAATATACCCTGCTTTTATTTGACTTTCACATCAAAAAAGAAATGCTTTTTTCGGATTTTCACATTATTTTTTTCTGCTTACGCGGCTTTTGGCAAAAATTTTTTTTGTATTTTTAGGAATCAATTGACATTTGGATGACTTTGCCATAAAATGCAGGAAAGCAGACGGCAAAGGAGACGCACTTCTTTGCCGTCTGTTTTTTTGTACCATTATACTAATTGTCGGGAGGAATGCAGCTATGAAAACCCTTGGATACTACAACGGAACATTCGATGAACTGGACAAAATGACCATCCCCATGAATGACCGTGTCTGCTGGTTC
>JAUNFZ010000078.1 GCA_030524785.1 Eubacteriales bacterium | reverse complement strand
TGTTTTGTATTAAATTGAACTCCAAAAGATTATAGTGCTAAATCCTAAAGACGGGCCGGTGCGGATTCTGCGGGGAGACAACTTTATGTCGAAGCTGGAGGGCTTCTATCCCTGCGGGGAGGGCGCAGGCTATGCGGGAGGCATTATGTCTGCGGCCATGGACGGAATGAAGACTGCGGAGGCCGTGATTTCGGCCTACAGGAAATTTTAAGGATTCTCATATATACTTTTTGGAAAAAATGTGATATTATTATGTTTGATTATAAGGCATAATTTGTTTTCCTGCCAGGAGACCGCAGATTATAGCTTATGGATCATCAAACAATCAAAACAATGCCGGATGCGGAGCGCCCTTACGAAAAGTGCCTGGACAGCGGGCCGTCTTCTTTGACAGACGCGGAGCTTCTGGCGGTTATTTTACGGACCGGAACACCAGGAAGAACTTCTGTGGAGCTTGCGCGGGAAATTTTAAACCGCGCAGAAGGAACATCCGGTCTCTTTGGGTTGCATTACCTTACGATTCCGGAACTGTGCAAAATCAAAGGTGTGGGAAAAGTAAAGGCAGTGCAGATTCAATGCATTACAGAGCTGTCCCGCCGCATAGCCAAGGCGGCGGCAGGGGAGGGGCATATTTTTCAAAATGCCGAAGCCATTGCCGGTTACTATATGGAGGATTTCAGATACCTCCTGCAGGAGCAGGTTATGCTTCTGATGTTTGACACAAAGGGGATGCTTCTTGGAGAGCGGATTATATCCATTGGGACGGTAAATCAATCCTGCATATCTCCGAGAGAAATATTTTTGGAGGCTTTAAAGCACCATGCGGTTTACGTTATTCTGCTGCATAATCATCCAAGCGGCGATGTGACGCCAAGTCCCGAGGACTCCCTTGTGACGGAGCGGATGCGGCAGGCCGGGGAAATACTTGGAATCGAACTGATGGATCACATCATTCTTGGCGACCGGCGTTATTTCAGCTTCAGAGAAAAGGGAATGTTATAATTACGAGGGATGAAACATGATGTTAGGCAGTGCTTTGGGAATTGATTTCGGCACAGACACGATCAAGATTTGCGACCGGAAAAACAGAATTATGGTTTGCGAAAAAAACATGATTGCCGTGCGCAGCGATGGAAAAGTAATTGCGATTGGGGACGCGGCGTACGACATGTTTGAAAAAACGCCGGAGAACATAAAGGCGAGCTGTCCTATGTCCCACGGGGTAATTGCCGAGGGCAGAAACGCAGAAATTGTTTTGGCTCATCTGCTGAAAAAAAACAGACGCCTGTTTTCGGGGGAGCCCGCGGTGTATATTGCGGTTCCCAGGGATATCTCCGCAGTGGAAAAGCGCGCCTATTATAATGTGCTCAACGGAACCATTCACGCCAGAAAAACCTTTCTTGTGGATAAGGGGCTTGCAGATACGGTCGGCGTGGGCGTTTCCATGGAGTCTCCCAGGGCAAGTATGCTGGTAAATATCGGAGCGGGAACCACAGAAATATCTGTGGCCGCGGGCGGAAAAATACTGATCAGCAAAACACTGCAGATCGGCGGCTTTACGCTGGACGCTGATATTGCCACGATGGTGAGGCGTATGTTTCACTTAAATATCGGCCAAAAAACGTCGTCTCTTTTGAAAAACCGCCTTGCTTATGTGATCGACGGTCCAGCAGACTCGCTTGTTGTCTATGGTATCAGCACTATATCGGGGCTGCCGGTCAGCGAGGAAATTACTTCTATGGCGGTTAGCCTTGCGATAGAAGACACATTACATGCCATTACAGAGGAATTAAAAGGGATTCTGGACAGGCTTCCGCCGCAGTTTTACCGGGATATCATGGAGGCGGGACTGTGTCTGACCGGAGGAACGTCGCTGATCCCAAATCTTTCAGAATATATGCGAAGGGAGCTTGGAATCCCGATCTCCATGGTGCGCGAACCGGGGCTGACAACGCTCAGGGGAGTCCAGTTTATCATGAGCCGCCCGGAGCTTGCAGGCTGTACGTTTTCACTGAAGGACTTAACGGGAAGCACACTATAGCGGTTCTGGGGATAAAAAGATAAGAATGAGGTATATATGAAAAAGGATCATATCAAAAGCAAAACGCTTCTGTTTATATTGTCGGTGGCGAGCTGCATTATCATTATTTTGAGCTTTGTGCTGGATTTTTCATCCAATCCGTTAAATTATGTGGCGGGATACGTGCTGACGCCGCTGCAGTCCGGCATCAATCAGGTGGGCGGATGGCTGTCCGGAAAAATGGATTATTTTGAAGATAATCTCAGCCTGGCGGCGGAAAATGAAAAGCTTCAGGCCCAGGTGGACGAGCTGACCGTGGAAAATACGCAGCTTCTGCAGGATCACGCAGAGCTGAACAGCCTCCGCGACCTGTACGACCTGGATCACAAGTATGAGAGTTATACGAAAATCGGAGCCCGGGTAATTTCGCGGGAAAATGCAGGCAACTGGTTCAGCGTATTTACGATTGACAAGGGAACGGAGGACGGCCTGGCGGTGGATATGAATGTTCTGGCCGGAGCCGGGCTTGCGGGCATTATCACGGAGGTTGGGCCGAATTGGGCAAGAGTGCGTTCGATTATCGACGATTACAGCAACGTCAGCGCAGAAATTTCCGAAACCTCCGATACCTGTATCATTGCGGGGGATTTAAGCCTGATCGACGATGGCAACATCAATCTTGTAAAGCTGAATGATCCCGATTCTCAGGCGAAGATTGGAGATACGGTGGTGACGTCCCATATCAGTGATAAGTTCCTGCCGGGTATTCTGATCGGTTATATCAGTGAAATCCATACCGATTCCAATAATCTGACGCGTTCGGGATATGTGGCTCCTGTCGTGGACTTTAAGGATATCAAGGAAGTTCTGGTGATCCAGAATCTGAAACAGACCGCGCCGTCGGAGCAGTAGGAGGTGGCAGCATGAAGACAAAACTGATTTTAGCCGGGACAATGCTTGCATGTCTGCTTCTGCAGTGTTCCCTGATGCCGGCAATTTCCATTGCCTCCATCACGCCCAACCTGATGATCGTATTCACGGTATCTTTCGGGCTGATGCGGGGAAAGCGTTCCGGCATGATTCTTGGATTTATTTGCGGGCTTCTGACAGATCTTATGATTCCGGGGCTGTTTGTTGGCCTTCGGGCGTTTGTATATATGTATATTGGCTATTTCTGCGGTTACTGTTACCGTATTTTCTATGATGATGATATCAAGATGCCGGTGATTCTTACAGCTGCCGGCGATCTGGTATATGGAATCGCGTTTTATGCCACTCAGTTTATGCTGAGAGGAAGAATCCAATTCTTTTTTTACCTGCGCAGGGTGATCCTGCCGGAAATGGTATATACCATTTTGATGACGTTTGTTTTCTACCGTCTTTTTCTGCTGCTGAACCGGCAGCTGGAAAAAATGGATAAAAGGAGTGTAGGCAGCTTTGTTTAAACGCATAAAAAATATGTTTCGAAAGGCGGCGCAGTCCAGGCTGACCATACTCAGCGTTCTGTTTGTCGTTTTTGGAATAGTACTGATTCGCCATCTGTTTAATCTTCAGATCGTAAACGGCGAATCGTATCAGGAAAATTTTACCATGGAGATAAAAAGAGAAACCTCCATACCGAGTACCAGGGGATGCATTTACGACAGCGCCGGGAATCTGATTGCATACAACAAACTGGCGTATGACGTGACGTTTCAGGATGTGGGCATCAGCGGGACAAGCCGGCAGAGAAATCTGACCATCAACGGCTATCTGTATCAGATTATGCAGATTCTCTATGCCAACGGCGACGATGTCTATACGGATTTCGCGATTAAGATCAACGACGCCGGAGAGTATGAGTTTACAAGGAGCGGTTACAACCTTCTGCGTTTTAAAGCGGACGTTTACGGCCGGCCTTATACGGAAATGCCCGAGGACGGTGATGTGGAAGAAACTCTTGTGCTTTCCAAGGAGGAGGCTTCAGTAACGGCCGACGAACTGATGGCGCAGCTTGGTTCTTCGGATTACTACGGAGTCTTTGAGGAATATACGGCCGACGAACTGGCCAGCCATGGACTTCCGGAATCTCTCTCCAAGGAGGACAGCCTGAAAATCATTGCCCTGCGCAGCGCGATCAATCAGAACAGTTATCAGAAGTATATATCGACCACGATAGCAAAGGATATCTCAGATCAGTCGATGTCAAGCCTGATGGAAAGCAAGGGGTACTATGTGGGCGTTGACGTAGTGGAAAGCTCTGTCCGCGTATATAACGGCGCTCCTTATTATGCAAATATTATCGGCTATACAGGACAGATTTCAGCAGAAGAAATCCGTTCCCTGAATCAGGAGCTTGGCAGAGAGGTTTACGACACCACAGATATTGTGGGAAAAGTAGGGCTGGAACAGTACTTTGAGACAGAATTGCAGGGCGAGGACGGCAAAAAGAGCGTCTATGTAAATAACCTGGGAGAAGTATTGAAAGAGGATTCCGTTGTGGAACCCCAGGCAGGGAATAATATTCATCTGACGATTAACAGCGACTATCAGGAGGCCGCTTATAATCTTCTGGAACAGTATATAGCGGGTATTATCTTTGATAAGACGCACGACTACAAGGAGGTTGACAACGAAAACGTCAGCACAGCAGATATTATTATTGCCGTGTATGATCTTTACTATGCTCTGATTGAAAATAATGTGCTGAGTGTGACGCATATGGAATCCTCAGAGGCGACGGCCCTTGAAAAGGAAGTCTATGGACTGCTTCAAACCAGGGAAGTACAAATTTTCGACGATTTAAAGGCGGAGCTTCTCTCGGATTCTCCAACGCCTTATAGTGAGCTTTCCAAAGCCATGCAGGTATATATCACCTATCTGGTGGACACCACGCTTCCCGAGGTCGGGATTCTGAAGACGGATTCCATCGACAAGACGGACGACACCTATATTGCATGGACAACGGACGAAAGCATCAGCCTGAAGGAGTATCTCACTTACGCGATTTCAAAGGACTGGATTGATATTTCAGGTATTATGGAGGAAAGCGATTTCTGGGATTCCGACGAGATTTTCAGCAACCTCTGCGATTATCTCGAGGAGTATGTGAAGTCGGACAGCAATTTCAGCAAAAAGGTGTATAAGTACATGATAGAGGACGATACGTTAAGTCCCAATACCCTGTGCCGCCTGCTGTTTGACCAGGGCGTGCTGGAGATGGACGAGGAAACTTATGATGGCCTTGCCTCCGGCAGCGTCTATGCCTACGATTTTATAAAGGAAAAGATTTATACACTGGAAATCCCGCCTTCGAAATTTGCGGTGGCGCCCTGTTCCGGTTCGCTGGTGGTTACGGATCCCAATTCAGGGGATGTTCTGGCCTGCGTTACGTATCCGGGATATGATAATAACCGGCTGGCAAACGATATGGACGAGGAATATTTTGAGGAACTTACCCTGGACGGCTCCAGTCCCTTTTACAATAAAGCAACACAGGAGCTGACGGCCCCTGGTTCTACCTATAAAATGGTTACCGGCGTGGCCGGCGTTATGGAAGGCGTTGTCAGCGTGGATGAAGCGATTAGCTGTACCGGCCTTTTCGACGCTGTTGAGCCGGAAATCAAGTGCTGGATCAATCCCGGCCAGCACGGCGCCATCAGCCTGGCCACGGCGCTGCAGGAATCCTGCAACTATTACTTTAATACCGTTGGATTCCGGCTGGGGGACGTGGGAGACCCCGATGGTGATCACGACGATGCCACCGGTATTGCAAAGCTTGCCAAATATGCCGCAATGTTCGGCTTTGATGAGGAGACAGGGATCGAGATGGACGAGAGCGCTCCGCGTATTTCTGACAATGCTATGGCGCCGTCTGCTATGGGTCAGGGGCGAAATGCCTATGCGACAGTACAGCTGGCCAGATATGTGGCGACGGTTGCAAACAGCGGAACCTGCTATGATCTGACCCTGGTGGACAAGATTACAGATTTTGAAGGGCGCACCGTATTGGAAAAGGAACCTGTGATCCACGGCTATGTGGAGGCCGACGACTACCTGTGGAGCGCAATTCACAGCGGCATGAATCAAATGATAAAGCAGAATACCTACACAAAGGACATTGAGATTGATATGGCCGGAAAAACCGGTACCGCAGAGGAAACGGGCGTGCCAAGCCATGCGCTGTTTGTCGGGTATGCACCTTATGATCAGCCGCAGATAGCCATTGCCTGCCGTATCACGAACGGATATACTTCCTCGATTGCTTCGCTGCTTGCAAAAGATATGATCCGGTATATCTTCAACCTGAAATCGAAGGATGAGCTGATTACCGGCTATGCATCATACGACAGTACTATCAGCGGTGCAAGAACAGACTAATATCGTTTCCGGCGGAAGAAATATAAGACGTCAATGGAGGGTGCAATGAACGGGAATCCTGTGATTATCAAAAGCAATAAATACGGCCTGACTGTGCGGCTGAACAGCACGATGCCGTTTCCGGAGCTTTTAGAGGCGGTGGCGGCCAAATTTCGGGAGGCAGCAGGATTCTTTAAGGATGCCAAAATGGCGGTCACTTTTCAGGGAAGGACACTGACAAAAGATCAGGAAAACCGCCTGATAGATGCGATTGTCAGAAATTCACAGATCCACATTTACTGTATTGTGGATGAACGGCCTGAGGAGGAAGCCTATTATGAGCAGGCCATCCGGATGGCAGAGCAGGAGGAAAAGAGGGACGGGCAGTTTTATCGCGGAAATCTCCGCTCAGGCCAGTCTCTGGAGTCGGATACCAGCATTGTAATTTTAGGGGATGTAAATCCGGGAGCCTCCGTGACATCCAAGGGAAATGTTGTGGTGCTCGGTTCCTGCCGCGGAACAGTTTATGCCGGTGCTTCCGGCAATCGGGACTGTATTGTGGCGGCCCTGGTTATGAAGCCGATTCAGATACGGATTGCAGATAAAATGGCCAGAAGCGCCATAACAAAACGAAGTGATGATGTGGAATACGCGTTGGATCCCAAAATCGCTTATGTGAAAGACAACCATATTTATATCAAAAGTATGGTGCGAAGTACATTAAAAGAGATTTTGGGAGAGGACGAAGGAAAAAAGTAACAGGATACCTCTGAAAAGCGGAACAATTTTCCAATGATGCTTATGGAGGAAGAAAGATGAGTGAAGTAATTGTAGTGACATCCGGAAAAGGCGGCGTGGGAAAAACTACCGCTACGGCGAATATCGGAACAGGACTGGCAAAGATGAATAAAAAGACGGTTCTTGTCGATACCGATATCGGGCTTCGGAATCTGGATGTTGTCATGGGACTGGAAAATAGAATTGTGTACAACCTGGTGGATGTGATAGAGGGAAACTGCCGCCTGAAGCAGGCTTTGATCAGGGATAAGCATTATCCCGGCCTCTATCTGCTTCCGGCCGCACAGACAAGAGATAAATCCGCCGTCACCCCGGAGCAGATGCAGAAGCTTACGGAAGAATTGAAACTGCATTTTGAGTATATTCTGCTGGACTGTCCGGCAGGAATCGAGCAGGGATTTCGCAATGCGGTGGCGGGAGCAGACCGGGCGATTGTGGTCACAACGCCGGAGGTGTCGGCGATACGCGACGCGGACCGCATTATCGGCCTTCTGGAAGCGGACGGCATGAAGCAGATTGAGCTTCTGATCAACCGTCTCCGGCCGGATCTGATCAGCCGGGGAGATATGATGTCCGTGGAGGATGTGACAGAAATTCTGGCGGTACCGCTGATTGGAGCCGTGCCGGACGATATGAATGTGGTGATTTCCACAAATCAGGGAGAACCGCTGGCAGGAGGCGAGTCCCCCTCCGGACAGGCATTTTTCAACGTTGCAAGGAGGGTGACCGGAGAAACGGTCGCTGTCAGTGACTTTTCAAAAGAGACATCCATTCTCCGCAGGGTGAAGGATTTTTTCAGGAAAGGATAAGGAACGGCCATGCGAGGATACAGAACATCTGGTATTATTGCAAAAGACCGTTTGGAGTACATGCTGCTTTCCGAGAGGATGCAGTCTTCCCCGGAATTGATGGAACAGATGAAGCGGGAGATCAGCTCTGTAGTGCGCAGGTATATTAATACGGAGCATATGCGTGTGGAAATACAGATTCGCCTGACCGGCGAAACAAAGCAAGGGGAAAAAGATGTTAAAACAATACAGATTAAGAGACTATAAATTCAGACTGGTGCTTTGGGTCACAGCGCTTTCCGTTCTTGGAATACTGATTATCGGAAGCGCGGACAAAGATCTGCAGAATAAACAGATTCTGGGACTGATTATGGGATTTGTGCTCATGATTGTTGTTTCCCTGTTTGACTATGTATGGCTGCTGAAATTTTACTGGATTTTTTACTTTATCGGTCTGGCTTTGCTGGTGGCCGTTATGCTGGTGGGCACCAGCGCCGGCGGTGCAACCCGCTGGCTGGATCTTGGCTTTACCCAGTTTCAGCCCTCCGATCTGATGAAAATCATACTGGTGGTATTTTTTGCGCAGTTCTTTTCCAAGCATGAGGACGATCTGAGCAGCTTTAAGGTGATCGTGATGTCTGTGGCGATTATCCTTGTACCGGTATTTTTGATATACAAGCAGCCAAACCTGTCCACCTGTATCCTGACGCTTTTGCTGTTCTGCGTAATTTATTTTGCCGCAGGCTTAAGCTATAAGGTAATTGCAGGAATCCTTGCGGTGCTTGCGCCGGTTATTGTAATTTTGGTGGGCATCATCCTTCGTCCGGGCCAGACGCTGATTCAGGAATACCAGCTTATCCGTATCCTTGCCTGGCTTCACCCTGAGCAGTATCCCGATGAGGCGGCGCAGCAGATCTATTCCATCAGCGCCATTGGATCGGGACAGCTTTACGGGAAAGGGCTGGAGACGACTGCGGTGGCTTCTGTAAAGAATGCAAATTTCCTTGCGGAAGCGCAGACAGACTTTATTTTTGCAGTAGCGGGAGAGGAGCTTGGATTTCTTGGCTGCTGCGCGATCATTATTCTTGAGATTCTTATTGTTCTGGAATGTATCTGGATTGGCAGAAATGCCAGGGAATTTTCGGGTACATTGCTTTGCTGCGGCATGGGGGCGCTGATCGGCATCCAGAGCATTATGAATATATGTGTTGCAACCGGCCTTATGCCGAATACGGGCCTGCCGCTGCCTTTCGTCAGCTCCGGCCTGACTTCGCTTATGACGCTCTTTATAGGGATTGGGCTGGTGCTTAATGTGGGGCTTCAGGTAAAAAAATACTAGATGTTAACGACAAAACAGGAGGGGTTTTACATGAATATCGGATTGATTGCACACGATTCAAAAAAGGGGCTGATGCAGAATTTCTGCATTGCCTATCGTGGAATTTTGGCAAAACACACGCTGTACGCCACAAGTACGACAGGCCGTCTGATCGAGGAAGTTACCGGATTGAATATCAATAAGTATATTGCCGGTCATCTGGGCGGCGTTCACCAGATGGCAGCTCAGATCGAGCAGAATCAGATGGATATGGTGATCTTTCTCAGAGATCCCCTGGCGCCGAAGTCGCACGAACCGGATATCAAAAATGCGTTCCGGCTGTGCGATACGTACAACGTGCCTCTGGCAACAAATCTTGCCACAGCCGAAATGTTGATCAAGTCCCTTGACAGAGGAGAGTTAGAGTGGCGTGAGATGTACAGATGATAACCAAACGACAAACAGTGAAATTCGGCGGCGGAGTGCCAGGAAACAGCAGCAGACCATATCGATTCTGGTTTTGATACTGCTTCTTTGCGTGCTGGCTCTTGCGGGACTGCTTTTATATAAGTACGTTTTCCGCTCCCATGAAATTGAGCTTCGCAATCCCTACGAAATCTCAGACGCTTCTGTGGGCGTGTGGGACGAAGTAAAGGTGAACGGACGGGCAGTGCCCTTCACAGATGGCCTCTGCGTAACGGCCGGCGATGTGGCGGCAGAGGGCGTCGCTTTGGATTATGCCGAAGCGGGAGCTTTGATGGATCTTTCGGATACAGAAGTACTCTTTGCGAAAAATGTCCATGAACAGCTTTATCCGGCCAGCCTTACCAAAATTATGACGGCATTGGTCGCTTTGAAATATGGAAATCTGGAGGATACCATTCTGATAGATGACGTGGCTCTCGATATTGATCCGGATTCCTCTGTCTGCTATTTGCAGTACGGCGACGAATATACGCTTCGCCAGCTGATCTACGGCCTTTTGATCGCCTCCGGCAACGACGCCGGAAATGCGATTGCTTATCACGTTGGCGGCAGCATTGAAAATTTTGTGGAAATGATGAATCAGGAGGCTTATGAAATCGGGGCGACGAACACGCATTTTTCCAATGCCCACGGCCTTCAGGACGAAAATCATTATACAACGCCCTATGATATTTATCTGATTTTTCAGGAAGCGCTGAAGTATGATGTGTTTACTGATGCGATCAGCAAACAGAGCTATATTGTGACTTACACGGACGCAGAAGGGGAGCAGTATGAGCGCACCTGGACGGCCACCAGCTATTATTTTACGGGAGAGGCCACGGCTCCGGCAGACGTTTATGTGTTCGGCGGAAAAACAGGTACGACAGATGAAGCCGGCGCATGTCTGGCGCTGCTCACAAAGGATCCCTATGGCAACTCTTATTTCAGCATTATCATGAAGTCGGACACGAAAGAAGACCTCTATGATGAGATGAACGAGTTGTTGTCCATTATCAACAAAAAGTAGTTGTAATTTGTTTTGTTGTGCATTATAATTGACATATACGAAACTGAAGGAGGAGATTACAATGATACAGATAATCGCAGGCGACAAAGGAAAAGGAAAGACAAAACATTTGCTTGAAAAAGTAAATACTGAAATTAAATCTGTACACGGTAATATTGTCTATTTGGACAAAAGTTCACAGCATATGTACGAACTGAACAACAAGGTTCGTCTGATTGATACTTCTGAATATATGTTAGAAAGCGCAGATGCGTTCTGCGGATTTGTATGCGGTATTATTTCACAGGATCACGATTTGGAGCAGATGTATCTGGACAGCTTCTTAAAAATTGCAAAGGTTGAAAAAGAGGACGTTGCCCCCATGCTGGACAAGCTTGAGGCGATTGGAGAAAAATATCAGGTTACATTTATTATCAGTATTTCCCTGGATGCATCAGAACTTCCGGAGAAAATGCAGAATAAAGTGATCGTTTCACTTTAAACTCAGTTACATAAGCAGGATTTATGCCGGATAAATCTTTATCCGGCATTTTTGTGATATCATAGGAAACTGTGTTTTCATGATACAAAGGATGCGCACCTCGCGGAGAAGAAGTTAGCTGTAAACAAGGTGTGCGGCAAGCGCACACTTTGTTTTATATAAATGCAGTGGGACATGGCCACTGCTGAGGAGATTACATGGCGGCTATGCGAAAAAATAAACAGAAAAAAGTGGTAAAACTTCATCACGGTTCCATAGTGAATATCGGTACGATTATGTTTGGCATCGTTTTTTTGTATATTATGATCTATCTTGTAATGTACCTGACTTCCGAGCGGATTACGGCCTATGAAGTGACGGCAGGTTCTCTGTCGGGCAATTACCGCTACACAGCGATTGCGCTGAAGCACGAGGAGCTGGTCACCTGCAGTCAGGCGGGACCAATTCAGTATTATGCCAGGGAGGGCAGCAAAGTTGGTGTTGGCAACGGCATCTATTCTATTGGAGCGTCCGCGCTGGCAAGTACCGCTGCAGAGGAAGATCTGGCAAAGCTGGACAATGAAAGCTATGCCCCCCTGCGAAGCGTTGCCTCTGCGTTTGCCTCAGATTTTTCTCCGTCAGATTACCAGAGCGTCTACAATTTCAAAGCAGACGCCCAGACGGCTATGCTTGAACTGCTTTCCAGAAAAGTGCTGGACAGCACAGAGCAGGGAATCAGCGCGGGTCTGAATCTGGTAACCACAGAAAAAGATGGCATTGTGGTATATTCGGTGGACGGTATGGAAGATTACACCATAGACGATATTACAATGGAGAGCTTCAACCGGATGAATTACAGCCGTACCAATTTGCGCATGAATGAAACGGTAAAGGCCGGGGATCCCGTGTATAAATTAATCACCAGCGAAGAATGGTCCCTGGTGATCCCGCTGGACAAAAAAACGGCGATGGAGCTGGCGGATCAGAACATTGTCCGTTTCCGCTTTATGAAGGACGGCTCAGCCTTCAACGCAGATTTTACGATTTCAGAAAATGACGGTAATTATTTTGGAAAGCTGGATATCAGCAATTCTCTGATTCGTTTTGCCGGCGACCGTTTTGTGGAAATTGAACTGCTGCTGAACCGGCAGAGCGGATTAAAAATTCCAAACAGCGCGATTGCAGAAAAGGTGTTTTACCGTATTCCCAAGGAATACGTTACAGTGAATGAGCAAAATGACAATGAAATTATTATCCGGAAGGAGACATATGAGACAGATGGCTCCGCAGTGACGCGGATGATTACAGCTACAGTATACGACAAAACAGACACCGATTACTATGTGGATACGTCGCTTTTTGAGGAGGGCGACTACGTTCTGATGAAGGATTCTTCCAAGAAATATCAGGTTTCTGATACAGCTACTCTGATCGGCGTCTACAATATCAATAAAGGGTATCCCGTATTCCGTGAAATCACGATCATTGATGAAAATGAGGAGTACTGCATTGTACAGAACGATTCTGCCTACGGGCTGGCTCAGTATGATCAGATTGCGCTTGACGCGTCCTCGGTGAAAGAGGATGCCTTTGAGGAATAGGAGCAGAAAAAATGTTGATTGAAAATTACCGCAATGTACGCCGAAAAATTGACGAGGCGTGCCGCAGGGTGAACCGTGATCCGAAGGAAGTAACGCTGATTGCCGTCAGCAAGACAAAGCCTGTGTCTATGATCGAGGAATTGCTGCCGGAGGGCGTTGTGGATTTCGGAGAGAACAAGCCGCAGGAGCTGAAGGAAAAATATGATTTTCTTTCCAGGGATCTTCGCTTTCATATGATTGGCCATCTGCAGCGCAATAAGGTAAAATATGTGATAGGACGCGCCTGCATGATACATTCTCTGGATTCGGTGCGTCTTGCAGAGACGATTCAGCAGGAGGCCGAAAAACATGGACTGATTATGCCGGTGCTGGTAGAAGTAAATGTTGCCGGGGAGGAAACAAAATTTGGTGTTTCTCCTGATGATACACAAAAATTTATCTCTGAAATTGCAGAATTTCCCAATCTGAGGGTGCAGGGGCTGATGACAATCGCTCCTTTTGTGGAAAATCCCGAAGAAAACCGCATCCATTTTCGAAATTTATACAATTTATCTTGAGTTTTCGCAAAATGTAATTTCAAAATGAATATAGCATCCCAAAGTACCA
>JAUNFZ010000077.1 GCA_030524785.1 Eubacteriales bacterium | reverse complement strand
CTGCCATACTTCCTGCCATAATAGCGATTGTAGTAATATTTTTGCTCCCGTATATCAACTTTATTCAGAATAATTCCCAGAACCTGGCAGTTGCTCTTTTCCAGCTGCTCTCTGATTTCCTGCACAAACCGGTAGCTGATCACTTCTGCCTCCACCACAATCACTGCGCCGTCACATTTATCCGCAATGATCGCGCTGTCAATCACGCTGCCCAGAGGCGCACTGTCAATCAATACATAGTCATACTGCTCTCTGCCCCATTCCAGCAGAGACTTAAATTGTTCCTCTCCTAAAAGCTCTGCCGGATTCGGCGGCACCGGTCCTGCAAGGATAACGTCAAAGTTCTCGTTTTCCGTATTGCAGATTACTTCCATTTTCTCCGCCTGCCCCGCCAGATAATGCGTCAGCCCTTTCACCGGCTGCGGGATGGTAAAGTTTCCGGCCATCACCGATTTTCTCAGGTCTGCGTCCACCAGAAGCACACGTTTCCCCGCCTCTGCAAGGGAAGCCGCCAGTCTGAGAATTACTGCGCTCTTTCCTTCATCCGGCGTGCAGCTGGTAAATACAATCGCTTTTTTATCACTTCCGCAAAACTGCAGATTTGTCCTCAGTGTTTTAAATGCCTCGCTACACTCATAATCCAGCGGCTGTGTTGCCATATTTATCTTTGACATACGTTTTATCTCTCCCTTTTCGGATTTTTACGTTTTTTGCGTTTCGTATCCTCCTGCATCACCGGAATAGAGCCCAGCACGCTCATATCCAGGTACCGCTTGACGTCCTCCGGATTTCTGATCGTATCATTCATCATAAACTGCAAAATAATGATGCCGATCGCCACAGCCATTCCAATGACTATCCCCATCAATCCATTTCTCTTATAATTTGAAAGCGACTGACCCTGAGGAATATTCGCATCCTCCACCACGTTTACCGCTTCTGCTCCCATGACCTCTTTGATATGCAGCGCGGCCGTATCTCTCACCGCCGTCACAAGCTTGCTGGCCATATAGGGATCTGTATCGGTCACACTGATCGTGATAATACGTCCGGAGTTCGGCATCGTCACCGAAATCATATTGGACAGAGCCTCCGAACTCAGGCTCAGCCCCAGTTCTGAGATTACGCTCTCCGTCACCGTTCTGTCCTTGATCAGCTGCGCATAATCTCCGGCCAGCGTCGCGCTCAGCTGCAGATCGCTGCTGGTCACACCGGAGGCATCCTCCGATTTGCTCAGAATATAAAGCTTCGTACTGGACGTATAGGTGGGCGTCGCAGTCATCTTCGTAAAAATCAGCGCGCAAAGCCCCACCAGGATTCCCGAAAAGACAATGATCCAGAAATGCCCCAGCAGCACCCCTGCTATCTGCATCAGATCAATTCCTCCTTCCTCATTCTTCTGTAATGGTTCCATCTTATCCTCACTCCTATAGATATTCATTGGCAATCAATTTTGCCGGATTTTCCAGTAACAGTCTCCTCGCCTGCTGCGCGCCGGCTTTCTTTTCCAGAAGGGCTGCGCATTTATCGAAATATGGTTTCCGCTTCTCCATGTTGTGGGCGTCGCTGCCAACAAAATGCACCAGATCTTCCTGCAGCAGTTTTGTACAGAATCTTCTGCTGCTCCACCCCTCCATTCCCGCAAGGCTTCCGGCATTGATCTGTATATGCGCGCCCGAATCCACCAGAAAACGCACATGGCGGATCTCCCGCAGGGCCGGATAACGCTCCGCATGGGCAATCACCGGGCGAAAGCCTCTGATCACCAGTTCTGTCACATAATATTTGATACACTCAATCGAGTCCTGCCCCGCAAATTCCAGAAGAACATAACTTGTTCCGGCCATGCGATAAGCTGCGTTCTCCGAAAGCTTTTCCCACATATCCATCTCCCGGTGAAATTCACAGCCAAGCAGCAGCTCAATCTTCAGATCCTCCGCCTGCGCTCTGTTTGTCAGCTTTTCAAATACCCTCTGTATCTTTCCCCGGGGCGTCTCAAAAAGGCCACCGCGGTAATGGGGCGTTAAAATCACACACCTTACTCCCTGCGCATACTCTGTTCGCAGAAGCTTCAGCGCCTCCTCCATACTGCGGGCGCCGTCGTCGACCTCCGGAAGAATATGGCAGTGTATATCTACCATTCCCTCCATGCGTCATTCCTTCTCTGTGTCGTCCGTCTTCTCCAGCCCGAGCTGCCGCTTCACCTTCTGCAGCAGGCTCTCCTCGGCCTCTGTCTGACGGGATTCTTCTACAATTGCGCTCTCCTGCTCATCCACCTGAGCCAGCGCTTCCTCCATCTCCCGGCGGAACGCCGCATACTCTTTTGTAAGCTGCTCATATTCCTCCGCCTGCTGCTCCTCATACTGGTTCAGTTCCGAGTAGGTCAGCAGATAGATCCTGCCTTCCTCCTCCATTGCCTTCAGCTTATTCAGCAGAGAAGTAAAGCGGGTAAGGCTCAAATCATATTCAGCGTCCTGTGAAAGCTTCTGCACATCATTGATATAAATTGCCAGCGACTCTCCGCTTTCCACCGTTTTCTCCAGAAGTTCCTCTATATCCGTATCCTTCTGATTATAAATACCCGCGTCAATTTTCCATATTGTTTCGCCACGTTCTCCAAGAACCGGAAATTCCTGTTCATCCTTCACACAAACCATCTGGAATCCCCGTTCCGCCAGCGCTCTCTCCGTCGTTTCCTGATACTGATCGCTGTCGCAGAAAAGAATCCGGGACGCCGTCACACCGTTTCCTTCCAGCGTACTGATGAAATCATCCAGCTGCGCCAGATACGACTCTGTCTCCCCGGCTTCGTCGGACCCATCACCTTCGTCCGCCGAAGTCTCCGTTTCACTCTCTGTTTCCGTCGCCCTTTCCCAGTAGCTTACAGAAGTATCCTGCTCCTCATGTTCTTCTCCGATGGACAGCGCATATTCCCAGCCGCTGTGCATCATCTCGTCAAATTCATCCCTGGACATGTCTGTGTCCCCCCACCCGGGGAGGCGGCCATTGCGAAACGCAAACGTACCACGGAATCCATACTGATCCATCAGCTCGAACACCGTTTCATAAAGGTTTTCGCTCATATTATCAAAGTTCAGCAGAACGCAGGATTTTCCTTTTTTCTTTTCCTCCAGACGCTTCAGCCACTCCTTATCCTGAGCGTCCCACTCCTTGCGCTCCTCGTTCAGCGGCTGCAGCTGTTCCGAAAGCTGCGCCACCTTTGCCTGCCGTTCACTGTCGAGTTCTCCTTCTTCCCGCAGAAACATCACCGCTACAGCAACGCCGGCTATGGACAGCAAAATCAGCACTATTGTTAAAAACCCGTTTTTTCTTCTCATCACCGTACTTCCTTTACTTACATTACGTCTAAAAGTATAACAGTAAATCTACTTTATGGCAACATGTCAGATTGCATTTTTTATTGTACTTTTGCAGCGCAGCCTCCAAGTTTAAACGTATATTGCGCTGCTTCAATTATACCAGAAAATGTCATGCCTGCAACAATACTTTTTCGTATCTTGCAGGAAGCCCCCTGCGCAAATGTAGACGGCATCAGCGCCCTTTCTTATATATCTTATGTGATTCTTATTTTCATTGTTGACTTTCCTTCGTTTTTATGTTATCATTTCTTTATCTCAAATATCTGAATGATCATTCTAATTTCTATTAACTTCTCTATCTCTCAATTCGAAAGGAGTTTCTATTATTCATGGAACAATCTGCATATTTATTAGCTAACGCCGCCGGTCCTGTGAGGTACGGTATGACAAATGACTATATGTTCCGCGCTGTCATGCAGAACAGTGAAACCGCATTAAAACATTTACTCAGCGCCCTGTTGGATATTCCCTGCGACCAAATTATATCCTGTGAGATTACCAACCCGATCATACTCGGGAACAGTATCGACGATAAAACCTGCATTATGGATATCCGTATCCTGCTGAATACAAACCGCCTCATCAACCTTGAAATGCAGGTGGGCGATTTAAGCAACTGGCCGAACCGTGCTCTCTTTTATCTGTGCAAACTTTTCTGTAACATCAGCAAAGGACAGGGCTACGACAAAATTCTCCCTGCCATGCATATCGGTATCTTAGACCAATCGCCGTTCGATAATCGGCAGGATTTTTACAGTGAATACCTGCTGTTGCATACAAAAACTCATCATAAATTTACTGGCAATTTTTCTTTGCGTATGTTAGACTTAAGCCAGACAGATACCGTAACCGACGAAGTGCGCGCTTCAGCTCTCTACTACTGGGCGTGCCTGTTTAAAGCGAAATGCTGGGAGGAAATTTGTATGTTGGCAGAGAAAAACGAAGGCATCCGCGATGCCGCAGTCAAACTGCGCGTGTTAAGCGAAGAAGAAAAAATCCAGCTCCAATGCGAAGGCCGCGAGCGTTACCTCATGGATATGAGCTGTTCACGCAATGAGGGGTATGCGGAAGGTATGGAAGATGGACTTTCTAAAGGTCAGGCTTCCATCAACGAACTACACTCGCGCCTGCTTACTGAGAACCGCATAGATGATCTCAAGCGTTCTACAACAGATCCCGCTTTCCAAAAACAGCTTTTGGAAGAATACGGCATATCACCGCGTATTTCTAAATCACAATCATTATAATCCGTTACATTCTCCCCGCGATTTGTGGGGAGATTTTTTGCAGCGCCCCAGAGCGTTTTATTCCAGAGCCTACATCCAGCTGTCTCTGCTTATATTTTCGCAATCTGATCTATCGCATACAGCGGCAGATTGACAAGCCATTCTTCTTTTTTATAGTCAGACATAGACGTGCGGACAGAGACTTCGGGAGAAAATTTTTCATGGTAAGTCTTTAAGCTCTTGGCTCTGAGATTTACTTCAGCTTTCACTTCTACAGGAACAATCAGCTCACCTGTATCAACGACAAAATCGACTTCGCAGGAACCTCTGTCGTTAGTATAGTAATATACGTCCAAATCCTCGATTGTTTTTAGCTGCTGACAAACATACTGTTCGGTGAGGGCACCCTTGAACTCAGTAAAAAGGTCGTTGCCTTCAAGCAAAGTGCGCTGACGAAGCCCCGCCATACAGCCAAGGAGTCCGACGTCTACTACAAACAGCTTAAACGCTTTCAGGTCCTCGTACGCCCGCAAAGGAATACCTACTGCATTGACACGGCCTATCTTATGAACAAGACCGCAGTCGCCAAGCCACATAATTGCGGTTTCGTAATCCTTTGCACGAGCGCCTTCACGAACAAGCCCGTAAATAAACTTTTTGTTTTCCTTAGCCAGCTGGGAAGGGATGCTGTTCCACAGCATACGCAATCTCGGAACGATTTCGTTGGGAGCATGCTTGGAAAAATCCTGCTCGTAGGCTGCAAGGATTCTCTTTTGAATTTCACGAACCTCGTTAAAGTCTTTGTTCTCCACAAAGCTTTGCACAGCTTCGGGCATACCGCCGACAAAGTAATAATGCTTCAAGGCATCAATATATGTTTGCCTGAAGTTCGTAATCATTTGAAAATCCTGCTTATCAAGCAGTCCAGCAAATCGTTCTTTACCGGTCGCCATCAAAAACTCCTTAAAAGAAAGGGGATACAGTTTTAAGAAATCCACCTTCCCAACAGGGAAAGACGTGCCTTGATGCAAGGCAATACCAAGCATAGAACCGGCGCATACAATGTGATACTGCGGAGCATTTTCATAAAAATATTTAAGGGCCGCCAATGCTCTCGGAACTTCCTGCACTTCGTCAAAAATCAGTAAAGAGTTGTCGGGATCGATCTTGTGTCCCGCATATAGTTCCAACCCCATAATCAGGCGTTCCGTATCCAGATCAGAAGCAAATAACCCTGCCATTCTGGAATTGGCGTCAAAATTAATATATACGGTATCCGCATACGCCTGTCTGCCAAACTCTTTCATCAGCCATGTCTTGCCAACCTGTCGGGCTCCTTCGATAATCATAGGCTTACGGCGTTTGCTTTGTTTCCATTTTAATAGCTTTTCAAGGGCAATCCGGTACATACACGCACCTCCGTCATTATAATCGCAGATAAAGCATAACATACGGTTGCAAAAAATACAATGAACTTTTGTATATTTATCACACTTTTTACAACGAATACCCGCTTCTCAATTCAAAAACTCATCATAAATTTACTGGCAATTTTTCTTTGCGTATGTTAGACTTAAGCCAGACAGATACCGTAACCGACGAAGTGCGCGCTTCAGCTCTCTACTACTGGGCGTGCCTGTTTAAAGCGAAATGCTGGGAGGAAATTTGTATGTTGGCAGAGAAAAATGAAGGCATCCGCGACGCCGCAGTCAAGCTGCGCGTACTAAGCGAAGAAGAAAAAATCCAACTCCAATGCGAAGGCCGCGAACGCTACCGCATGGATATGAGCTGTTCACGCAAGGAGGGATATGCGGAAGGTCAGGCGTCCATCAACGAACTACACTCACGCCTGCTTACTGATAACCGCATAGAAGATCTCAAGCGTTCTACAACAGATCCCGCTTTCCAAATACAGCTTTTGGAAGAATACGGAATATCACCGCGTATTTCTAAATCATGATCATTTTAATCCGTTACGTTCTCCCCGCAAACCGCGGGGAGAATTTTCACAAAGCCCAATGTTTTTCATGAAATTCTCCGTAACACGGATCAATACTTCTTATACAAATGCCGCACATATTGTCAAAATTATTTTCCATACTTTATATCTTTTCATGATCATCTAAATTATTTACAGTGCGTCTCTTTCAATATTATTGCCGTAAATTAAGCGATCAAGATTCTGAGACCAAACCAATCCCCGTCTGCGAAATCCCATGATATTAAACACTTTTATCCGCATTCTTCTTGGCACCATCTCCAATTACCTGTGATAATTCGCAGCACAATTTTTCCACACAGCAGAACAAACGAATATCCAAAATAAATGCATAACATCGTTTTCTTAGAAAAGTTTTTTCTGAATATGCGTAATCTTATGGCTTTATCATAGGCTGTTTCTGAAGGATAAATGAAGTCCTCCACCAAACCATTTATCTTTCATCTCCAGCACTTTCACAGTGCATTTCCAATCACGCAGCAAACCTCCGATATGCGTCGGAAGCAGATACTCTGCTTTTAGCGGATTTGCCGGCACATTCTTCTCAAAGAAATCCCTCATCCTGCCATTCCTCATCCTGCGCTTCCCACTGCTTGCGCTTCTCGCTGATCGGCTGCAGCTCCTGCGACAGCTGCGCCTCCTTCATCTGGCGCTCCGTTTCAAGCTGCGCCTCTTTCTTCAAAAACAAATATCCCAGAAGGCGCCAACCGCACAGAGCAGCATCAGGAGTGTTAATAAAATGTGTTTTTTCTCATGTTGGTGGTCTTTTCGTTTTTAATAGTAGTATTTCTTTGTTTCAATAATATCCGCATATACCTGTATCTCCGGATACAGGTCCGAACGGCGTGCGCCGCTTTGCAGCAGTTCCCGTGCCACCTCGTTCGGATTCAATATATAAATCACTCTCAGGCAGTCTTCTATATATGTCTGCTGATCCATTGCGCGTATATCAATATTTCTGCTCTGATAATACTTTTTCGCCTTGTCCGTCACGATATAGTTGGGAAACATCGTAAACGCGCCTCTCTGGATGCGGATGCGCTCGCTGTGGTAAGGATGCAACACCGCCATCGGAGGCAGGAACGGCTTTCGCCAGTCCTGTACAAAATACGGCAAAGCGTCTGAGTACATTTTCAGCGCCAGATAATAAAACGGGTTCATCTCATATCTTCCCACCGCCGCATCGACGTCCGTTCCCAGCGTTTTCCGGTAATCCTCGATAGCGCACAGGCTGACGATGCCCCTGATTTCCAGGTCGTCATCCGCCGCGTCGAAATAAAGCTCCGGATGCTTTTTCAGTTCATCGCAAAGCTTATCCAGATCAGGCCGTCCTCTGTAAAATTTAGCAAAATAATTACGCATATCGTCGCTGAAATATTTGCAGAAATAATTGTAGACCTTTTTGTTCAGCTCGTAAGGGTTCACCATCCAGATGCACGGCGTAACATGCTGCCGCTTGTATTGCAGCTCCCGGTCTGCCCTCGTATCAATAAACGCCTCCAGTGCAAACAGCAGCGCGATTCGCGCGGATTCCGACCAGTCCATCAGCCGCGTATGCCCGAAATGATGCTGATATATCTCCTGCCACTCGCTCTGATACTGCGGATTGGAATGTACGCTGTGAAACGCCCGCGCCTTCAAATGCTGGTACCGGTAATCCTCCTTCAGATTCATCTGCGAGTATGTCTGATCTGCATTCTGCTCGTAAAACTTTTCGCGGTACAGGGACGGCAGCAGATTATAGTGATTATACGACTGCGCCCGGAACCAGTAACGGCTTATCGTATTCGTTCCGGACGCCTGCCGGTCCGCCCGCTCGATCATTCCAAGCGCCTGATAAAATTCATCCAATGTCGCCACATGAAACTCTTTGATCATGCCTGTCCTCCCTCCGCCGTGAAGTCATACTCAAACAGTAAATCCAGAATTTTCTTTTCCTTACCCGGCCGCATCCTGCACCGGATTTGATGAATGCAGTCAAACATGCGCGCATAATTCTTTGCGACAAACTTATCCTGGTATTTCAGAAGACGCCCTTCCCCGCGCCCCTTCACTATCTGGGAATAGCTGTAGTTATTGTAATATTCCCCGATGTCCCGCACGCTTTCGTCCTCCCGGCAAAGCTCGATCCAGGTCTTTTTCAGGCCGGGATCCTTCTTTTCATACATTCCATCTTTGCTTTTGCGGATATGGTAAATCAGCCTTTCCGTACATTCATCAATACGCCAGTTTTCCAGATTCAGTTCGTCATAAATCTTCCGCATCCAGCGCAATATCTCCAGTTGTTTCTTTTCCTGGCGTTTTAAGCTGCATTTCTCATCCGTTTTTCCGGAGAGTATTTTCGTGATGTGCTCCGAGTCGACGTCATAAAAATCACCGCACTCCAGCAGTTTTTCTACCATTTTTTCCTTCGCCGCGTCCGAGTGCTGCAGATGCTCCCGCAAATCCTGCCAGTAAGCGTTCAGTTCCTTCATAAACCGACTGTTGGACAGATCGCAATTCCAGTTATCATCCATTCTGATTTCAGCCGCATACAGCGCAAATAACAATATCGTCACTCTGTCCCGCGTCAGATTGTTTATCGGAGTTCGCGGAACATCTCTTTCCTTCATAAAAATATGGATCATATACATAAAATAACCATATGCGGTAAACCCAAACGCTTTACACATCCCCATATCCGCAAAGATTTCCTCATAAAGAGCGCTCTGATCCGCCACGATCGTCAGAATCTCTTCCTTCGTTATACCGGCTGCCGCGCGCGCAAAAAATTCCACAAATTGCGTTTCCTCCGAGCTTACGATCCCTGCAGCGGTCAGCCACGTCTGCTCCGCTTTAAAGGTAAGCCACAGATTTTCCTCGCTGTGCCGGTTTTTCAGCCGCTCTATATAATCGTCATGCAGCCTGCCGTGCAGCTTTTTCGCATACTGCGCCATGAGGATCTCTGCGTCACGCAGGCGCGCATTGCTGCCTCCCTGCAGATTTGTCAAGATATTTCCTGCACACCGTCTGATGCGGTTCAGCTTCTCATAACATGCCATTCGCTCCGATATCTCAATATTGGCGTTTTCTTCCTTTGGCAGACTGATTTGCATTTCCGGCAGCCAGTCCACTTCACAAAGCTCATCGAAAATCTTCCGAAAATTTTTATCCTCTTTATATACATTCGCCACAGCCGGATTATACTTTTTCCAGCTTTTAAGGCTCATCTTTACGATTCCCCAGATATCCGTCGACGCAATCTGCTCTGATTCCCGAAATGCATCCAGAAACTTAAGGATGTCCTTCAGAACTTCCTGCATCTCCCCATCTGTTTCCGGCTGCTTCCGCGCGCGCTCTATCGCCTCTCTCCATTCCACGCAGCATTTCTTTCTTTTTTGCTTTTCCGTATTCAGGACATCCACAATAACGTTTACATAGATTAAAAAACAGTCCTCCAAAGACTTTGTGATAAAAGCCTCCAGCGTTGTTTTTTCCGGCGCCAGATCCTCCGCTCTGATATAAACAACCTCCGCCACACGCACAAGCTCTCTGACTTCCCCTGCGACCAGTTCCCAGCGTTTATGCTGCCTGCACTTTTCGTCTAAAGCTCCGATCCTCTCTGCAAAAAATCTCCCCACATACTCGCCCATATCCTGAAATCTGACTTCACTGCGCATATATGGCGAATCCTCAAATCCTTCCTGCAGGCTCTCCTTGATATGTCGAAACAAATAATGCTCTAATTCCCCATAAAACAGCGTCCTCTCTCCGTCCGCGGTCTCCATCAGCCGGTCGAGCAGTCTGCCGGCAAGGCGGTATAACATGTAGTCTCCCGCAAAATCGTTTCTTTCCCCGCGCTCCATGTACCGGAAATTGTGCGAAATCTCATGAGTGATCATAGGCAGCGCATGATAGGTATTCGCAAGCCACTGATAATTTGGGAAACGGATCACGTAGCATATCTCCGGTGCCTCGATCAGCTCTCCGCCGTCCGGAATCGACTCGCGCATGCTGAAAAGAGACGCCGCTTTAATTCCCCCGATCGTAAGATCCAGGGCAATAAACGGCACCACTTTCTTTTCCGGCTCGACCTGCCGCCTATAGGTGCTACTGATTGCCAGTAGATACACCGTATATGCCATCAGATATTTTTCCACATTCACCTTAGTCTGTATTTCATAATTCGGAACGTTCAGCACATACTGGTTGATCGACTGCAGCAGCCTGTTAAAATTATTCACCGCCGATACAGCAAGCGTAATATCACCGCTCAGCTTTACCGCCAGCCTCTCCGCATAATATTCCTGCTCCACCGCGCTTTCTCCCCGCGCTTTCGCTTCGTTCGCTTTGCCCACATACTTTTTTATTAACTCTGTCTGCGTGCAGATGCCATTCATCATGCATTCCAGCTGCGCATAAAACCACACGCCCTTCCACCAGGAACATGGGCGGTACCAGAAATCGTTATATGTATAAAACAGCTCCTTCAGCATCATCTCCTTCTCCCGGATCATCCCTCCCAGAGACAGGCTTGGTGCAAAAATCTGCTTCCTTAAATTCCGTATTTCCTCTTTATATCCTGCAACAATCCAGCCGTTCTGCGATTCCCACTCCTGTGCGCCCTCCTCCTCTTTCAAAACCATTGGTGCATATTTTGCACGCATGTAAGAACACTCCAGCTCCTGATTATTAAAGCATTTCTGAAGCTCTGTCAGCTTATCGCAGTTTACCGGTTCGGGGCTGTCCAGCTTTATCATTCCGAGAAACGGATAAATTTCCGCAAATGCTGCAAAGTCCACCTCCATTGCATACTGTCCAGCTCCGGTAATTCCATGAATTTCGCTCGGCGCTTCTCCCTGCGGCACATCCCCGCTCCTTCCTTTTTTGAGCAGACACTGCATAATTTCGCCCATTTTGTCCCCCGGACCGGACAGACGCATCTCGATTCCGATTTCTTTGTTCTGTTCCACAATGTCAGAACCCCAGACTTCTGTGGAGGGTTCCACTACCGTATAGGAAATCGCATGAAACACGCCCCGGCAATTTTCTCCGATATCCGGCCTGAGCCCGGAAAGGTGCTGCTTCAAACGATAGATATAATCCAGCTTTGCCGTCCTTAAAGCAATACAAAGATCCGCACAGTTCGGCGTATAAAAATATTTATAAAAGAAACAGTCTGCGTCAAACTTCCCAAAGAAGCTTTCACACTCCTTCTGCAGAGCCAGAATCAGCTGATCATATATATTTTCCACGCATTTATCATTTGCTGCTTCCCCGCTCGCCGTCACAAGCACGATCCCCAGAAACGGCATTTTGCGGTCGCCCTGATACTCAAACGGATCGTTCTCGCCTATGCGTTCTTCCGTATCATTCAGTGTAAACACCTGGTCCGTAATCATCTGCCGCCGGCTTTCCCGGTAGGGGTACTTCAACAAAAAGCAATGCCGGTAATCAAATGTCGGCTCCTCTTTGCATCTGACATAAGACAGCTGGTCGTAATAACCCAAGCTAAAGTAGCTCCTGTATTCCCGATCCTGCGCAGATCCTTTTTTTGTTTCTGCCCCCACCTGCGGATTTTCTTCCTCATGTGACAGATACTTTTCAAAATGCAGTATCCTGGTATTCCCCACACAATAGTTCCTCATTTTCCCTTTCTCCCGTTGTGATTTTTTTCACAAAAAAAGCACTACTGTCACGTAATGCCGTTTTTGTTCAATCTTTGAATGCCTTATCGATCAGACTTGAAAGACGTTTCACCTTCCGCTTTTCTTCTCCTGTCAGCCCGCGATACTTTCCCCGCTCCAGCGAGTATCCCGATTTATAATCCCCGTTCACAAACTGATGCTCTATCAGCCGGATGTTTCCTGCCTCTATCGGTCTCATTTTTTCCCATCCGGCATATTTGTTTTCATTTGGCATTTTCTTTCATCCTTCCATCCTTCTCTCGCTTTCATTTCCAAAAAAGAAAAAAATCCACTAAATATACTTTATTCTATGCGGAATAGATTGTCAAGAGATTTTTCGAATTTAATTTTTTATTAAAATTTTCTTACTTTTCCCATGTTAGACGGATGCCTGATTATGACTACATCTGCAGGGAGTTCCTGCGTAATGGAGTCAACAAGAAACTCCTATGGGTAGAATACTGTGAGGAATGTCGCATGAACAATAAAGACCCTCTCATGTATTCTCAGTTCTGCTATTACATTCAAAAAGATGAAGAAAAGCGCAGGGCAACCATGCACATCCCACGGAAACCGGGTGAGCAGATCGAAGTAGATTGGGCCGGTGATCCGGCACAGCTCATCGATCCAGATACCGGTGAGATCACCGTGGCATGGATATTTGTAGGAGTCCTTACTTACAGTCAGTATGCCTTTGTAAAGGCATACCTGAACCAGAGGACAGACAACTGGATCAAAGCGCATATCCAGATGTTTGAATTCTTCGGCGGCGTTACACCGATGCTTATTCCTGATAACTGTTCTACGGCAGTGAATCATTCAAAAAGCGACTGGTATACGACCGCGCTGAACACTACTTATCATGAGATGGCAGAACATTATAATGTCGCCATCATTCCGGCAAGAGTCCGGAAACCCAAGGATAAACCGAATGTAGAAGGTTCCGTTGGCAAGATCTCCACATGGATTACCGCAGCCCTTCGCAACGAACAGTTTTTCTCTCTTGCAGAATTAAATGCTGCGATCCGTGAAAAGCTGGATGCCTACAATGCCCGGAAGTTCCAAAAGAAAGATTGTAGCAGGCTCAGTTTATTTCTTGGGGAAGAAAAGCCATTGCTGGCACCGTTGCCTGCCACACCCTTCGAACTGGCTGAGTGGAAACAGGTCACTGTCCAGT
>JAUNFZ010000076.1 GCA_030524785.1 Eubacteriales bacterium | reverse complement strand
TTCAGAGTCTGAGTCGATTTCAGAGTCCGAGTCGGCTTCACAGTCTGAGCCGGTTTTACAGTCTGTACCTGAAACAGAACCCGATTCACTGGGATCATCTGACGGTATAATTACAATAAACACCACGGAGTCTGATACACCGGATTCACTGAATAACCCGGCATCCTCTGTGACTACAACAGCGACTACCGAGGAACCCCCATCCTCCGATACAGCGGCATCTGACAGTACGGTTTCTACCGACAGTACGGCGGCATCTGACAGCACGGCTTCTACCGACAGTACGGCTGTTTCAGAAAGCACTCTCCAGGTGCCGGCGGATCTTACGGTTAATTTCACCGTAAGTGATTCTGTGAATATTTATTCCGACGAAACCACAAGCGATACCGTGACGCTGAAATATCAGCCCGGTGAAGGAGACAATTCAGCCGTTATTCAGGTTCCATGCTATGCGGATCTTAGCAATCTGACCGTGTCTTTCACGGATGCCTACGACGGCTCCCCGATTACTGCAATTCCCGAGGAAGCACAGGACTTTTCTAACGGAAACACAGTAGAATTTACACTGTCAAGCATATCGGCAGATACCTCTGTTCCTGCTGAATACACGCTGAAATTCTCCGTTGTGCCGGAGGAACATGTATGGCATGAGGCCGACTGTACCAACCCACAGTACTGCGAAAACTGCGGTGCTACCCAGGGCAGCGCTTTAGGACACAGCTACTCTGCTGCCACCTGCACAGAACCGGAAATCTGCAGCCGCTGCGGCGCGACCGGAAAAGCAGCTCTTGGCCACGACTGGAAGGCAGCTACCTGCACAACTCCTGAAACATGCAGGCGCTGCGGTGAAATGGTTGGAGAACCCCTTGGCCACAACTGGCAGGCAGCTACCTGTACCGTTCCCAAAACCTGTAAACGCTGCGGAGCGACAGAAGGAAACGCTCTGGGACACGATATGCGCGACGACTGGCGGGTAGTAAATAATTCTACTGCCACCACTCACGGCCAGGAAAACCGTACCTGCCACCGGGATGGATGCAGCTATACGGAAAGCCGTCCGCTGAACATCATCGGAGATCCTTCCGGCAATGGAATCAGCGGTATTGCAGAAGGACAGAATTACAATCTGAAAACAGTCCTTACGTTCACCGCCTATGGCGCCGGCATGAGCAATACCGAGCCAATCAACGGCGACGTACGTTACGTTCCGTCCACATGGTCCATACAGAACACACCGGGCACATTCCGGGATAACTTTACCGGTTCATTCTCTATCAGCATGTCGGGGCGGTACACGCTGACAGTTACTTACCAAAAACAGATCTACTCTGATGGATGGCAGGTAAGCGATATTGCCGACAGCAAATCCGTCTCCTTCACAGTTGGCAACGTAATTCAGGCCAACCCGGTAGACGGCACAGCAAACGGCATTAAAATCAATCCGCAGACCGGAGATTCCACGCCTATCATAGCCTTCGTCATTGCACTGGCCGCTGCGGCTCTGGTTCTTGCAGGAGTACTCATTTACAAAAAGAAACGCAAATAATTTTTTATACAAAAACAGCACGGGAGATTTTTCAAGCATCTCTCCGTGCTGTTTTTTTCGCCTATGCAGCAAGTAAAACGCACCCGCTACTTACGGTTAATATAATTTACCAGGCCCTCCGCTTCAATGATCTTCTGCATAAATTCCGGAAACGCCTGACCCTTGAACTGTGTTCCCTTCGTGCGGTTATAGATGATTCCGCTGTCGAAATCCACCTCTACCTCGTCGCCCTGCTCAATCCCCTTGGACGCCGCCGGGCACTCAATGATCGGCAGGCCGATATTAATGGCGTTGCGGTAGAAAATTCTTGCAAAAGTTTCGGCAATCACACAGCTTACACCCGCCGCTTTAATTGCAATCGGGGCATGCTCTCTGGAAGAACCGCAGCCAAAATTTTTTTCTGCCACAATAATATCGCCTTTTTGCACTTTATGGATAAACTCTCTGTCGATATCCTCCATGCAGTGGGACGCCAGCTCGCCGGGATCTGAAGAATTCAGATAACGGGCCGGGATAATTACGTCTGTATCTACGTTATCTCCATATTTAAAAACTTTTCCATATGCTTTCATCCTGCACTCCTCCTTACAATCCAAGCTCGTCCGGTGCGGAAATTTTTCCGGTTACTGCGCTGGCGGCCGCTACTGCCGGGCTTGCCAGATAAACTTCCGACTTCACATGACCCATTCGTCCCACAAAATTGCGGTTTGTAGTGGAAATACAGCGCTCGCCCTCCGCGAGAATCCCCATATATCCGCCCAGACACGGTCCGCAGGTAGGTGTGCTTACAACTGCTCCGGCCTCAATGAAGGTCTTCAGAAGCCCTTCCTCCATGGCCTGCAGATAAATCTTCTGCGTAGCCGGAATCACAATGCAGCGAACTCCTTTTTTCACCTTTCGTCCCTTAAGAATCTTCGCTGCGCAACGCAGATCATCAATCCGGCCATTCGTACAGGAACCGATTACCGCCTGATCTATAACCACGTCCTCGGTAATCTCATCCACCGTTTTTGTATTCTCCGGCAGATGCGGGAAAGCCACCGTCGGCTTCAGGGCGCTTAAATCAATCGTATATTCCTCGTCATACACGGCGTCCTCATCCGCCTCAAAAATTTTATACTCACGCTTTGAGTGTTCTTTCATATAGGCAATCGCCAGATCGTCCACCGGGAAGATACCATTCTTTCCGCCAGCCTCAATCGCCATATTCGCAATGGTAAAACGGTCGTCCATAGAAAGATTTGCCACGCCGTCCCCCGTAAACTCCATAGAACGGTACAGCGCGCCGTCTACACCGATCATACCAATAATATGTAAAATAACGTCCTTTCCGCTGACCCATTTGGAGGGTTTGCCCGTCAGATGAAATCTGATTGCAGAAGGTACCTTAAACCACGCCTTGCCCGTTGCCATACCGGCCGCCATGTCTGTGCTGCCCACGCCGGTGGAAAACGCTCCCAGCGCACCGTAGGTGCATGTGTGGGAATCCGCGCCGATAATCACATCTCCCGCTACCGTAAGACCGCTCTCCGGGAGCAGCGCATGTTCAATTCCCATCTGTCCAACGTCAAAATAATTGGTAATATCATGTTTTGCCGCAAACTGGCGCACACATTTACAGTGCTCTGCCGACTTAATGTCCTTATTTGGAATAAAATGATCCATCACGAGGGCGATCTTGTCTTTGTCAAACACACCCTGTTTTGTAAATTTATCCATCTCGTGGATGGCTACCGGAGAAGTAATATCATTTCCCAGCACAAGATCCAGCTCTGCTTCTATGAGCTGCCCGGCCTCTACCGACGGCAGTCCTGCCGCTGCGGCCAGAATTTTCTGTGTCATTGTCATTCCCATGACTTTTCCCTGCCTTTCTGAAATTCTATATCTTACATATAATATCACATTTTCTCTGTACTGTCACGAAAAAAGATGTTATGATAGTAAAGACCGACGCAACGAAGCTAAGGCCCGGGAGTGCTGTCTGTCCGACAGCGCTCCCCATTTTTTTCAAAAAGGGAGGACTGTTATGAGTATATCACCTATTGACACTATCATTCATTGGATCAATTGGATTGACGAGGCCATCTGGGGCTGGCCGATGATCATCCTGCTCCTTGGCACGCACATCTTTATTACCATTCGCACCGGATTTATCCAGAGAAAAATCGGCACTGCCATCAAACTATCCGTGACAAAAGATACAGATTCCGAAGGGGAAGTCAGCCAATTCGGCGCTCTGACCACCGCCCTGGCTTCCACAATCGGAACCGGAAACATTATCGGCGTAGGTACCGCCATTGCCCTGGGCGGCCCCGGCGCAGTGTTCTGGTGCTGGCTCACTGGGGTGTTTGGAATTGCCACTAAATATGCGGAGTCACTGATCGCTGTAAAATACCGCGTAAAAACAAAGGACGGACGCATGCAGGGCGGCGCCATGTATGCGCTGGAGCGCGGCCTGAATATGCGGTGGCTGGGTATTTTGTTCGCCTTTCTTGGAGCTTTCGCTTCCTTTGGCATCGGTTGTGCAACCCAGGTAAACGCCATTGCAACCGTTTGCAGGGAGAACATGGGGATTCCCACGTGGACAATCGGCCTCGTTGTCGCCGCGTTAACGGCTCTCGTTATTTTTGGAGGGATTAAGTCCATTGCCCGCGTATGTGAAAAGCTGGTTCCTTTTATGGCTTTCTTTTACGTAATTGGATGCGTCTTTATTTTGGGCGTCAATGCGGATTTCATTCTTCCTGCTCTGAAAACCATCATCACACTGGCTTTTCAGCCCGGCGCTGCGGCAGGCGGTCTGGTTGGCGGCGGTATTATGCTGGCGCTTCACTATGGTGTGGCCCGCGGCCTGTTTTCCAATGAATCCGGTATGGGTTCCGCTCCTATTGCCGCTGCAGCAGCCCAAACCAGAAATCCTGTCCGCCAGGCTTTGGTATCTTCTACAGGAACTTTTTGGGACACCGTAGTTGTCTGTGCAATGACCGGTATTGTGCTGGTGAGCAGTATCATGAAGAACCCCGGCATCGACGTTTCCGCCATAGATAATGGCGGGGTGCTGACTTCCCTTGCCTTCGGCCAGATTCCATATCTTGGTCCAATCATTCTGGTATTGGGCATCGTCCTGTTTGCCTATTCCACAGTTCTTGGATGGGCTTATTATGGAGAGCGCTGCATAGAATACTGTTTCGGAAAAAAAGCGCTTGTTCCCTACCGTATTTTGTACATAGCAGTCGCCGCTGTCGCGCCTGTTGTTGCGCTTGATCTCGTCTGGACCATCGCCGATATCCTCAATGCGCTGATGGCAGTGCCAAACCTGGTGGCTGTACTGCTGCTGTCCCCTGTCATTGTCAGCGAGACAAAAAAATATATCCACAATCTGGATGCCAAAAATACGGACGATATCCCGACGATTGACCGGTAACTTCGCAAAAATACGGCGAAAAAGATTGTTTCAAATATGTACAGCCGCAGGCCAAATGACCTGCGGCTGCTTCTGTTTAAAATTTCATGATTCAAAAAATTCTGATTTTCACAACATTTCCTGTCTGTTAGTTATTAATCAGCTTGTCCTCACCATTCCAGCTGTACAATTTGCGGATTTCCTCACCGATCAGCTCTGAGGGATGCTCCGCCGCTCTCTTGCGCATTGCCTTGAAATGTACCTGGCTGCCCGCTGCAGACATATCCAGCAGGAAATCCTTTGCAAACGTTCCGTCCTGAATATCGGACAGGATCTTCTTCATTGCTTTCTTCGTATCTTCTGTGATAATCTTCGGACCGGTAATATAATCGCCGTATTCTGCCGTGTTGGAGATGGAATATCTCATGCCGGCAAAGCCTGACTGATAGATCAGATCTACAATCAGTTTCATCTCATGAATACACTCGAAATATGCGTTTCTCGGATCGTAGCCCGCTTCCACCAGCGTCTCAAAGCCCGCCTGCATCAATGCGCACACGCCGCCGCAGAGAACCGCCTGCTCGCCGAACAGGTCTGTCTCCGTCTCTGTACGGAAGGTTGTCTCCAGAACGCCTGCTCTGGCTCCGCCGATTGCCAGCGCATATGCCAGCGCTTTCTCCAGCGCTTTTCCGCTTGCATCCTGGTGTACCGCCACCAGACAGGGAACTCCCTTGCCAGCCTGATACTCACTTCTTACTGTGTGGCCCGGTCCCTTCGGAGCGATCATCGTAACGTCAACATTTGCGGGCGGTACAATACAGCCGTAATGGATATTGAAACCATGGGCAAACATCAGCATGTTGCCTTCCTCCAGGTTCGGCTCGATGTCCTTCTTGTACATAGCAGCCTGCTTTTCATCATTAATCAGAATCATGATGATATCGGCTCTTTTTGCAGCTTCCGCAGCTGTATAAACCTCAAATCCCTGTTCTTCCGCTTTCTTCCAGGAACGGCTTCCCTCGTAAAGGCCGATAATCACATGACATCCGGACTCCTTCGCGTTCAGCGCATGAGCATGTCCCTGGCTGCCATAGCCGATAATGGCGATTGTCTTACCATCCAGCATTGACAGGTTACAGTCTTCCTGATAGTAAATTCTTGCTTCCATTTTTTCTTCTCCTCTATAAAATATATTTGTTAAAGGCGTAAACCTCTAGCGTACTTCTATAAATACCGAACGTCCTCCGCCCCTCGGGACAAACCTGTGATACCGGTGCGGGCAAGCTCCAGAATTTCATAATCATTCATCAGCTCCATAAAGGCTTCCAGCTTTCGCTGATCCCCCGTAAGCTCAATAATCATAGAATCCTTTCCCACATCAACCACCTTGGCACGGAAAATATCACAGATCGCATTGATCCCCTGACGGTCCTTCGCCTCCGCCCGTACCTTTACCATAATCAGTTCCCGGTTTACACTTTCCCCTGACTTTAACGTCTTAATATCTACCACATCAACCAGCTTTGCAAGCTGTTTTACAATCTGATCCAGAATCTGCTCGTCCCCGTTTACCACAACGGTCATGCGCGAGTATCTGGGATCTGCCGTTTCCCCTACTGTCAGGCTGTCGATATTATAACCTCTGCGGCTGAACAATCCCGCCACGCGGCTCAGTACGCCGGAGGTATTGTCTACCAGCATGGATAAAACTCTCTGTTTCACTGCTTTCACACCCCTTTGCCAAGCTGCACCATAGTGCGCAAATATACTAAAGCATATTGTAGTTATTTTATCAATTAAGCGTTTCTTTGTCAATGGTGTAAATCCTTCTGCGGTATATACACCTTGTTGTCTGCACCTTGATATGCCCTGGTATATGCGATATCGTCAGCTACAGAAACGGCATAGCCAAAGCTACGCCGTTTTCCTGACAAATTCCTATACTGCGTCCTTCCTGCCATCGTCGCCGGAGACGCTGCGCTGCGATTCCATATAATGATCATACACATATTTTATGATCTGTCTTCGCGTCACAATACCGATAAAGGTCTGATTGTCATCAATCACCGGTACAAAATTCTGGTTCATGGATGTGAGCATCAAATCCTCTATGTTGCACTGAACGTTCACCGGTTCGTTGTACCAGCGGCGCTTCACCTGCTTTAGGGGAATTTCGTCCGTATCCCGAAGATTTTTAAGCTGCATATCCTTGACATACCACAGAAGATCGCCCTCTGTGATCGTGCCTATGTAATTTCCGTTTCTGTTAATAATCGGCACGGCACTGTACCGATAATGCTCCATCTTTTCCAAAGCCTGACGAAGGGAGTAATCTTCATACAGAAATGCCACTTCGCTCTTGGGCTTGAGGAAAAACAATATGTTCATAATTAAACCCCGCCCTGATATTTTTTACAGCACTGCATTTCTTCGGCAGGCGTTTTGCACAAAAGATATTGCCTGTGCCGACTGCTGTCTGTACATTTAGTATACCTTACGGGCGCTCATCCGTCAATGAAGCTCACAGATATTTCACATAGTTTTAAGATTTACAGCCCTTTCTCCTGTTCTGCCTGGATCTCAGGAAATGCTGAGAGCATCGGCTTTTCTGTTTTTCCCAGAATAACGCGTCCCACGTAATTTTTTGTTATCCGGTATACGATCGGAGACAGCGTGATAACGCCAATCAGGTTCGGGATCGCCATTAAGCCATTGAATGTATCCGACAGATCCCATGCCAGGCTCAGATTCATGGTTGCTCCTACCAGAATAAAGGCTACAAAAATCACCTTGTAAATCATTGTGGCTTTCGTGCCGAACAGATACTCAAAAGCCTTCGTTCCATAGTGGCTCCATCCGAGCACCGTAGTGAACGCAAACAAAAGAATTGCAACTGCAATAAACATCGGGCCAATCTTTCCAAAAACAGTGGCAAAAGCCTCTCCTACCAGAGCAGAGCCTGCAGCATCGCTGAGCACCGCGCCTGTTTCCAGATCTACCAGACCGGAAGACAATACCGCAAAAGCTGTCAGCGTACATACAATCATAGTATCTGCAAAAACCTCAAAAATTCCCCACATTCCCTGTCTCACCGGTTCTTTTACGTTGGAATTGGAATGTACCATAACAGAAGAACCAAGGCCGGCCTCATTTGAAAATACGCCGCGCTTCATTCCCCAGGTAAGCGCCATCTTAACGCCGGAACCCACAATACCGCCGCCGACCGCTTTTAATCCGAAAGCTCCTTTGAAGATCGCCCCGAATATCTGTCCTGCATGGCCGATATTCACAAAGAAGATCACCAGCGCGCCAAGCACATATACGATTGCCATAAAGGGCACAATTTTTTCTGCCACAGCCGCAATACGTTTCAAACCACCCACGATTACCAGACCTGCAATCACCATCAGTATAATGCCGGTAGCCAGCGCCGGAACACCAAATGCAGACTCCATATTTCCGGCAATAGAATTAATCTGGCTCATGTTTCCAATACCGAAAGACGCCAGAAGACAGAAGCATGAAAACAGAACTGCCAAAACTGCTCCGATGGTTTTACATCCCTTTTTCGACCCAAGTCCATCCCGCAGATAGTACATGGCACCGCCGCTCCACTCGCCTTTCATATTTTTGCGCCGGTAATAAATACCAAGAACGTTCTCAGAATAATTTGTCATCATTCCGAAAAATGCCACAATCCACATCCAGAAGATTGCTCCGGGGCCGCCGCTGATCAGCGCGGAAGCCACGCCTACAATATTTCCCGTACCAATCGTAGCCGCAAGAGCGGTACACAGAGACTGAAACTGGCTGATAGACTGGTCCTCCGCACCTGTATGCTTCGTGATATCCTTGTCTGCAAAGATACCTCCGATCGTATTTTTAAACCAGTGTCCGATATGCGACAACTGAAAAAACTTTGTGAGGCATGTCATAAGGATGCCTGTGCCCACCAGCAGCACCAGCATTGGAATACCCCACACGAAGCCGTTCACGGCCCCGTTCACCTTTGTAATCATTTCTACCATAATCTTCACTCCTCCTTCAGCATATCTGTCACGAAAAAACAGGTGAGGCCATAAAGTGCCCCACCTGCCGGAACGATTCACATCATTCAAAATCTGATGATTTATCCTCTGTCCTTTTGCCTGAGAGTTTAGCGTCTTTGCTTTGCACCTTCGGCCCCCATGATGTATGAGTGTCTCCAGAGCGCGGTCCATATTCAGTCTTCCTGATACTTCATCCCGCACTGTATAAAGTTGTCTTATGCTCAATAATATCTATACCTGCTTCTGACTCAATTACTTTACCATATTATGAAAGAAAAGTAAATGGAGGCTATAATAAATTATTCGAACATCATTAATGCAATTTATGCATTATTTACCAGAGTCCTACCTCCGTATTCTGCGTATCTGATCCCGCACTGACAGCCGACATAACCTGCTCGACGCTTTTTAATACAACAGCATTTTTTCCGGTTTGATTATAAATATGAGCAAATTCATCCATGTCTCTGGTGACAATGCCTTCCAGCGGATCGTTGATCTGCACCGTGTTCTGGTTCAGATCGTATCCCGACAGAACTACACAGTGCTCCTGTCTGTACCAGCGGTATACATGCCCATTGTACTCCGAATCTTCTCTGGTAAACTCCGGTTCCGCCATGTACATCGTCGTCCAGACGATCACCGGCGTTCCCTTGGCCACATAACCAAGCAGTTCCTCGAAATCACTGTCGGTAATATCATAGGCCGTATAATCTGCTCCCTGATCCTCAAAAAAACCCAGTGCTGTCGCTGCAATGGCAGGCGCAAAGCAGCCGGCTCCCTCCTCAGAGAAAGGATCGCCCACATACCCTGTAGCCACATTGTCCGATTCACGGTTGTAGATCAGAAAATCCTCTGCAATTGTGGTTTTCCCGATATCAAACCCTTCATAGCGCAGCGCCATCGTAAGCGCCACCGATTCGCATCCTGTAGGGAGTTCCGGATTCTGCAGAATCTCCGGCACCTCCAGCGTCATGGCTGCGTACAAATCCGTATAAGAGGGCAGGTTAAACGCTTCTGCCGCTTCCTCTTTTCCCTGAATTTCAAAATCTTCTATGCTGTACACTTTATCCGTGAGCTTTGAAACAGAACCTGTAATGTCTGTTTCACCCACATATTCTTCTTCAAAAAATTCACCGCGCTCATATTCGTCCCGGCCAGGTCCATGCCCTTCCTCCGGGCCATATTCCTGATAATTTTCTTCCTGTATCCACACCTGCTCCCAGGATCCGGCCTCCGTCTGTGCGCCGGTAAATTCCGGCTGCCCGGGCTGCTGTTCTGTTTCCCCATCAGGCCCCTGTACGCTTCCCGCAGTCTCCCCTTCCTGCTCGTTCCAGGAGACAGTTCCCTCGGAAAAGGCCTCCGTCGAATTTGTCTGTTCCCACGCGGCGCCTTCTTCGCCCAGGACACTGCCTGGCAATATGGAAAACGCAATACTGCACACCAGTAATCCTGCCATCATTTTCTTATTATTCATATATTGGCTCCCCTTTTAAAAGCTGGTATTATTATACATAAAATTTGCCCCGATTTCAACCTCGGGGCAAAGATTCATAAAACATTCACAATTTTACTGCGCCTTTTTCACATATACAATGGCAAAAGCACCCACGCCGATATGGCTGCCGATGGTCGGCCCGATGCCGCGAATCTTCGGCGCTCCAAACTCCATTCCTTTCTTCTGCAGATACTGTATAAAACCTGCACAATTCTTTTTATCATAGGAATAGAGAAAATATACCGGATAATCCGGATCCGGCGCAGCTTCTTCGACCGTTTTTGCCAGCTGCTTATACGCATGGCGTATACCGATTTGCTTTCCAAAAAGCTCCACCGTACCTTCCTCTGAGATTGTAATCAGCGGCTTTAAATTTACCAGATTTCCAATGCTTGCCTGGCTTTTGGAAAGGCGGCCGCCTTTGTAAAGATACTCCAGCGTATCAAGTCCCGCATAAAGGCTGACGCGGGATTTCAGCGCCTCCAGCTCTGCAACGATCTGCTCTGCCGGCATCCCCTTCTCTCGCAGAATAACGGCCCGGTCGACCAGCATACGCATGCCAAGCGTAGCCGTTTTGCTGTCAATAATGTAGATATTTTCGTATTCTACCATATCCTTTGCAAGAAGCGCACTCTGAATTGTACCGCTTAAAGCTCCCGAAATTAAAACTGCAATCACCGTATCCCCAGCCGCTTTTGCCTCCTCAAAACAGTTGATAAAAGCCGTTGGCGCCGGCTGAGACGTCTTGGGAAACTCCTCGCTGGAAGTCAGCTTTTCATAAAATTCTTCCTTTGTGATATCCACTCCGTCCAGATACTGTTCTTCGCCAAAGGATATCGCCATTGGAATACAGGTAATTTTTCTTCTCTCAATTTCCTGGGCTGAATAGTCCGCCGCTGAATCTGTAACAATACGAATCGCCATGATGATATTTTTCCTTTCACTTCAGTTTTTCTGTCTCACTTCAGATTTTCTGTCGCTTCATTCACACTCTGCGCAATTTTATGCAGCGTTGGAATGATCCGCCGACATTCTTCCTCGCCTATGTCGCGAACCACGCTGTCCACAATGCGCATCACATGCTCGTGTTCTTCGCGGTAAACTCCCATATGCTCCTCGCAAAGCCGCACATACACCTGCCTGCGGTCCGCCGTAGAGCGAATACGTTCCACCACGCCTCTCTTTTCCAGAGAATTTAATGTGGAATTCATCAGGGACTTCAACATTCTGGTCTCCCGGCATAAATCCGTGGCCGTCAGATACGTCTCCGGCTCCGTCATTTTCTGCACGTACAAAAGATGACAGACCATCGCCTCATTGTAAGACAGCTTCGACGTCAGCCGGCGGTTAATCACGCAGGACGACATCACAAGCCACGCTTCCAGCAATTCCTCACTGATACCCGCCATGTGGTTCCTCCTATAATTGGTTCACTTTATGAACTATACGACAGATTCTCTTTTTTGTCAACCCAAAAATTCATGACCAAACGTCTGTTTTATTTCACGCTGAAATATCCTCCGCCTTTTTCACCTTCGGCGCAAAACATGTTACCAGCACCATACCCGCAAAAGCAATCACCGCGCCGCAGATCAGCAGCACCTGTACGCCCGTATAGTCGACCAGCACACCGCCCAGCAGTCCGCCGAACACGCCTCCAAGAGTGCTGGTGCCTGCCATCAGAGCCTGCCCTTTAAACTTATCCTGGGGTTCCATCACCTGATTTACATAATACACAGATGCAGGAATATACAGCGCAAAAGCTCCCATCTGCAGAATCTGGACAAAATACATCTGCATCATATTGCCGCACAGAAGGTGCCCTACCGCTTTTGCAAAAAAGAATACGCCGGACACAGCCAAAAGCCTGCTGCTGGATATCTTCCGCACCAAGATAGAAAAGCCAAACATAGTCGGCAATTCTACCAGCGCCGCTATGGAAAGCGCAGTTCCCATATTTCCTGAATCTCCGCCAAGGAATGTGACAATCTGAATCATATAATTCGTCACCAGATTATGTTCCACCATAAGCAGCGTCAGCCCCAGAAGCACAAATACAAAATAGGAATAACGGCTCAGAAAGCCCCCGACATTTCTTTCCTTTTTATCTGTTCTCTTTTGAGATGCTGCGGTTTCATCAGCCGTATCGGCCAGTACCGGCATCATGATAAGCAGGATCATCATTACTGCAAGAAGTATGCATCCTGTGTAAAGTATTACCGCGCTTCCCCTGTCTGCAATCAGCGCTCCCAATACAGAAGATATCACCGCGTAGGAACCCGAACCAATTCCTCTGGCCACGCCGAAATTAAGGTCCATCCCCCGGTTAATATAATAGACACTCACAGAATTTACCATAGGCTGCAATACCTGCAGCAGCGCGTTCGCCAATATAAAAAGCAGCGCTGTCACAAAAATATTCTGCACTGCCAGCTGCATCAGCAGTGTGAATAACATTCCACCCGACAGAATACAGGTCAGCCTCTGTACCGTTATTCTTTCTGATGCGTCTGCAATTCCGGCAAACACCGGCTGCAGAACTACCCCCAGGACATTTCCCAGCGCCAGAATCACACCGATATGCGTTCCCGCAAATCCCCGTTCCAGAAGATATACGGTGGCAAAGCCATATACGGCGCAGAAAAGTGCCCAGTAGCATCCCTGCAGGATGCAGTATTTTATCATCAGCTTATTTTTGTTCATACCATATCCCTTTCGCATAAAAAGAATCACCTTGAAAAAGGTGATTCTTTTACAAGACATTGCTTTTTACTTATTTTACTCTGCCGCTGTCACAGCTGTAATATGGGGGTTTACACCCTCATACCAGTACAGAAAACCTTCCATATCGATCTTGTCGCCAATATTCAGATTCTTCACCGCTGCATAAACGTCTGTCGTATTGTCGCACAGATAAGATTCCACTGTGAACGTGTAAGTTTCTCCGTTCAGAGAAACATTGAAGTACAGATCGTCTCCGTCCTGGCCGGAACCATCCCAGTTGTACAG
>JAUNFZ010000113.1 GCA_030524785.1 Eubacteriales bacterium | reverse complement strand
TTGAGGCGCTGACCCGGGACAAGACGATTATCATGATTGCCCACAGGCTCAAGACTGTACGGAATGCGGACCAGATACTGGTAATAGAGAACGGCAGCATCGTTCAGCAGGGAAAGCATGAGAAATTGATAAGACAGAAGGGCATTTATGCCGACTTTGTGCTGGGCCGGAAAGAGGCGATCGGATGGAAGCTGTGAGTGAAAACCAAAGAAAAATGGGAAGGCCGCTTGCGGAGCGCTGGGAGAGGTGGAGGCTCACTCCATTGGAGAGATCAAAAACATCATGGTAGATAAGATTGAGGACATTGAGCCGCCGCTGGCCCATATGATTCCGGAGGGGCCGGGCATCTGGGCCTGCCTGCCGTCAGCCTGATCGCTCTGGCGGTCATTGACTGGCGCATCGCTCTGGCTTCCCTGGCTACGGTGCCGTTTTCCTTTATCTGCATGGTACTGACCTTTGCGCTGTTTCCTTCCACCCTGCTGGGGGCGCTTCCCGTTTGCCTGCTGCTGGGCTCCGGCGGGGAGGTTACGGTGGCAGAGGCGGCGCTGCCCCAGCCCCGGGAGCGGGCGGTTCTGTCCGGGCATGACGTCAGACTCAGGGATATACATTTCTCATATACGGGACATGAAGAAAATGAGGTGCTGCACGGAATTTCCCTGAAGCTTCTCCAGGGCAGCTTTACCGCTTTGGTGGGATTGTCCGGAGGCGAGAAAACGTCTCTCCGGAGGTGGGAAGCAGCGGATCGCCATCGCCCACAGGCTGGCCACTATTTAAAAAATAATATTTGAGTTTGTGCTGTCAACAAGAGGGCAAAGGCACTCGTTGCTTTCTTCCTCGCATCTGCCGCATAAGCAGAATTATAGTAGAATAATTCATATACGGGCGCTATAATATAAGCATATAAATCGAATAATGGAAATTTTCCATTTAGCGAATGTGGGAGGTGCAGAATGAATATTTCAAAATTATTTGGCGGTAATCGTGTCGAGGCGCACCCGATCTCGTCCAATCGTCATAAAAAACTGCGTTATATCCGGCAAGATCTGGAAATGCGCCTTGGAAAAGAAACAGCCGATCAGATCATGAAAGCATCAGATGTGAAATATCTGGATCTTCAGCACGAATACAGACATCTTCCGGCTGAGGTAAAACAGCACACCGATCTGATTTTTATAAACGCTGCCTTGTATCTCTGCATTTGCGATCATCTGTCAAAGGAAGACGCATATCAGATCATGGAGGATGCGACATTGAAGTATGCCTTGCCCATCGGAAAACTTCTTGATAAAGCAACAAGGCTTCCCGGAATGGCGAAGCTGTTTATGAAGGTTTTCCAAAAGATGTTGGTCAGTTCTTTCAACGAAAGCGCCGGTTTCGCTTCGACATACCATGTAAAGACAAGCGTGGCGCTCAGTGTTGATATCACTGCCTGCCCTTATCTGAAATATTTCACCGCAGCGGGATGCCCGGAGCTTTGCAAAACCTCCTGCATATCAGATGATGCCTGCTATGGACACATGAAGCGTGTTGAATTCAAGAGAACCCAGACGTTAGGTAGAGGTGGAGAATGTTGTGATTTCCGATTACGTGTGAAGTAGCATCACGCAGAGATACAGATGATTTTTCGTTTTATAATAGCGTCGGTGGACAAGAGACGAGTAGTCTTTTGTCTGCTGACGCTATTTGCGTTTGTGCGCCTGGCGGCGCACGTTTCTTAAGGGTGCAAGTCCCAAATCCGCCCGG
>JAUNFZ010000075.1 GCA_030524785.1 Eubacteriales bacterium | reverse complement strand
ACACGCCACAATATGAGCATAAAAGTGGAGCGTAAGCTACACGATATGCGAATATAGGGTAGGGTGCTGCGTGCCAGTGACACGCGCCCAGCACCGACCGTAGTGAAACGGAGATGTGGGAGTGCAAAGAACTTACAAAAGCGTAAGGAATATGTGCGAAAATGTAAGATGACTCTATGGCAGCGGGGGAGCAAAGACGTTATGATAAATAACAAAATAGAGCAAAACAAAAGGACATGGGTCAATATGAAAAGCCAGGAAAATATAAAAGGCAGCGAAGGAAAAAATTGGCCCCGAAGGGTGGCTTCGGGGCGCAGGCAAGCCTGCAGAATGATTGTGTACGCGGGGCTTGCAGCCATAGGCATCCTTGCCATTCCCACCGCAATTATGGCAGGCGCCATATATGTGGTCTGGATAGTGACGGACAAGGCGGTCAAATGTATGAACAGGTAAAAACTAATCAAACAGATCTGTCAGGTCGCGCAGGCAGGAGATTTTATAGTCAGGATGCGCTACGTTTCCAAAACCGTACTCAGCAAATACAAAGGGAACGCCGGCTTCTTTACTGGCATCGGCATCACCCTGGGTATCTCCCACGTAAACCGGCGCTTTCAGATTATTCCGGCGCATCAGCTGCAGCATTGTCTGTCCTTTTGAAGTGCCGGTTTCTCCGAAACAAAGATGGCCTTTAAAATAGCGGCCCAGGCCTGTTTTTCGGAAAAATAGTTCAATATAGCCCTTCTGACAGTTGCTGACAATATATAGCGGGTATTTTTCCGAGAGAACCTTCAGCGTTTCCTCCAGACCCTCATATACCGTGCCGGGAGTCTTTTCCAGCTCCTTATGTTCTTCAGAAAAGCATTTCTCGCCCAGCGCGCACTGCTCCTCATAAGTGAGGGTGGGCAAAAGCGTTGCAAAAATAACATCCATTGGCTTGCCGAACAATTGCTTTAAATCGTCTGCGGTTACGCGCACAGGCAGGTCTGTATGCTCCTCAATTGTGCGGTTGTAAGCTACCGCTACTACATCCGTGGAATCCCAAAGGGTTCCGTCCACATCAAAAATAATTGCATCCATTTAATTAATTCCTTTCCAAAGAGTACAGTATTCCTGCGGGCGGCTGCCGCAGGATTTATTGCTGAACACAGAAAATATACCATAAAAGAAAAAATTTGACAATAAAAACAAACTTTTGAACGGCTTTGGACAGCCAGCCTGCCGGCCTGTACATGGAGGAGCCGATAAAAATATATTGCATTATTTTTTGTTTTCGTATAATATGTAAGGAAATTGCAGAGGAGGTACATGGTATGTCAGACAATGAGATGATGAGTATAGATGAAGCAACGGGACAATTGAAGGAAGAATTGCTGTTTTTGGAAGAAGAACTGCTGAAAAGCCATCGCATCGATCCGAATCTGTATGTGGAATATGATGTAAAAAGAGGTTTGCGTGATTCGGCGGGTACCGGCGTACTGACAGGACTTACGGAAGTATCTGACGTCTGCTCGCATATACTGGTGAATGGACGTAAAATTCCGGCGGAAGGAAAGCTTTACTATCAGGGCGTCAGCGTCAATGACATTGTTGCGAGCCTGAAAGACAGAAAATATGGTTTTGAGGAAACTGTCTATTTACTGCTGTTTGGAAAACTTCCAAATCAAAAAGAACTGGACATATTTTTGGACGCGATGTTCTCTATGCAGGAGCTGAGCGGACGCTTTGTCCGTGATGTGGTAATGAAAGCATCCAATTCAAATATTATGAACGCTATGCAGAGATGTGTGCTTACTCTGTATACTTATGATGATAAGCCGGAAGATATTTCAGCGGGCAATGTTTTGCGTCAGTCTCTGGAACTTATTGCAAAACTGCCTCTGATTGCTGTTTATTCGTATCATTCTTACTGCCATTTCCGCAAAGATGAAACACTGTTTATCCGTAATCCGCAGAAAGGGCTGTCGCTGGCAGAAAATATTCTTCTGATGCTGCGGCCGGACGGCCAGTATACGGAGCTGGAGGCAAAAGTGCTGGATATTGCACTGATTCTTCATGCGGAGCACGGTGGAGGAAATAACTCTACCTTTACAACTCATGTGGTAACATCTTCCGGAACAGATACGTATTCATCCACAGCGGCGTCTATCGGTTCTCTGAAGGGCCCCCGCCATGGCGGCGCGAATCTGAAGGTTCAGAATATGTTTGCTGATATCAAGGCACATATCAGTGACTGGAAAGACGAGGAGGAAGTAGCGGCGTATCTGAAAAAAATACTGAACAAGCAGGCTTTCGATAAGACCGGGCTGATTTATGGCATGGGCCATGCGGTCTATACGCTGTCCGACCCGAGGGAGGTCATTCTGAAAAGTTTTGCCGGAAAATTGGCAGAGGAGAAGGACATGACGGATGAGTTTGCCCTTTATGAGCTGGTGGAACGCCTGGCGGGACGGCTGGTTATGGAGCACCGGAAGCTGTTTAAAAATGTGTGTGCAAACGTGGATTTTTACAGCGGATTGGTATATGCTATGCTTGGCATACCGGAAGAACTTTTTACTCCGATATTTGCGATTGCACGTATGCCGGGATGGAGCGCCCATCGTCTGGAAGAATTAATGAATGCAGGCAAAATTATTCGTCCTGCGTATAAGTATGTGGGTACGCATATGGAATTTGAACCCATAGAGCAGAGAAAATAGAGTGGCAATTACCGTGATTAGGAACGACAGGATTGAACGCAAGCGAAATCCGGAAAGAAATCAACTGAGCGCAGGAGAAAATTTATGAAATCATACAGTCAGAAATTTACGCCGGATTATCCTATGTCGATTACGCCCATGGGTGAGATCGCAGGATTTCCGGTGCGCCCGGGCGCCTTTGACGTCAACGGAGCCACAGCTTTGCCCTGTGGGGTCTGTTTTACAATACATACCCATTATGGCACCGGCGTGGAGCTTTTGCTGTTTCACAAAAATGAAGATGAGCCCTATGCGGTTCTTCCTTTTCCGGAGGAATATAAGATCGGCGACGTATATTCCATGATTGTTTTCGGATTAGACATTGAGAAGTTTGAGTATGCCTACCGGGTGGACGGTCCCTTCGAGCCGGAGAAGGGGCTTCTGTTTGACAGGCATAATATTTTGCTGGATATTTATGCAAAAGCCGTCACCGGCCAGGGCGTCTGGGGAGAGAAAAGCGAAAAAAATTATCATGCCCGGGTTGTGAAGGACATCTTTGACTGGGGCGATATGCGCCAGTCTTCCAGAGAGATGAGCGACCTGGTAATCTATGAAATGCATGTAAGGGGTTTTACGCGCCATGAGTCCTCCGGGGTACAGCATAAGGGAACCTTTGCCGGGTTAAAGGAAAAAATTCCTTATCTGAAATACCTGGGAATTAATGCGGTGGAGCTGATGCCGATCTTTGAGTTTGACGAGACGATCAACGCCAGAAAGGTGGACGGCAGGAGGCTTTTGGACTACTGGGGATATAATTCCGTTGGCTTTTTTGCACCGAATACCAGCTATGCGTCTACATCTGAATATAATCATGAAGGCACCGAGCTGAAGGAACTGATTCGGGAGCTCCATAACAATGGAATAGAAGTTATTTTAGACGTAGTGTTTAACCATACGTCGGAGGGCAACGAGATGGGGCCTTCTTTTTCATTTAAAGGATTTGACAACAAGATTTATTATATGCTGACGCCTGATGGAAATTACTATAATTTCAGCGGCTGCGGCAATACCATCAACTGCAATCACCCAATTGTGCGCCAGCTTATTTTGGAATGTCTGCGCTATTGGACGGTCAGCTACCGTGTAGATGGTTTTCGGTTTGATCTGGCAAGTATTCTGGGACGAAATGAGGACGGCTCGCCCATGAATAACCCGCCCCTTCTGGAGGCGCTGGCGAACGACCCTGTGCTTAGCAACGTAAAATTGATTGCCGAGGCGTGGGATGCCGGCGGAATGTATCAGGTGGGCAGTTTTCCGGCCAGCCGGCGCTGGGCGGAATGGAATGGAAGGTACCGGGATTCCATGCGCGGCTTTCTTAAGGGAGAATGTTGGGAAGCGTGGACGGCGGCCTGGAGCATTTGCGGGTCGGGCGATTTATATGGAGGATTTGATCAGGAACATAACGGCACGTATGCCGGCTATAATTCCTGTGTGAATTTTTTCACCTGTCATGATGGGTTTACGTTATATGATCTGTATTCGTATAACGAAAAACATAACGAAGCAAACGGCTGGGGAAATACCGACGGCAGCGACGATAATCGCAGCTGGAACTGCGGCGAGGAAGGAGAAACGGGCAATCCTGATGTGCTGGCGCTGCGCTACCGCATGATACGAAACGCCTGCGCTTTGCTCATGTGCAGCCGTGGGACGCCAATGTTTCTGGCGGGAGATGAATTTGGAAATACTCAGTACGGAAATAATAATGCGTACTGTCAGGATAATGAGATTTCCTGGCTGGATTGGGGATTGCTGGAGAAAAACCGTGATTTATTTGAATTTTTCAGATTTATGATAAATTACCGCCTCTGCCATCCGGTGATTCGGAAAAAACTGCCGGATGCGGTTTGCGGCATGGAAGCGCTCCATGCCCATGATGTGGATGCCAGAATCACAGAACTCCCAAAGGATACCAGAACGCTGGCGGTGAGCTTTGCCGGGTATGATAAAGAAATGGGAAGGGACGACCTGGTCTATGTGGCCGTCAATACCTACTGGGAGGATGTGACGATTACCCTTCCAAAACTGGCCCGCGGCCTGAATTGGTATCTGAGCGTAAACACCTACGGAGATGGCCGGGGACAGTATTGCTATCCCGAGGGGGAGGGAGCGCGTATTGACAATGAATTTATTATGCGCCCGCGTTCCGTGGCAGTATTTACAGGAAGGCAGGCGTAAGGATACGGAGCATATGTCCGGCCTGCATGAAATGATATAAAATAAAAAACACGATGGGAAGCAGCTTTTTAAAAAAATACTGTCCATCGTGTTTTCTTTTGTAACGGAGAGCAAGGGATTCGAACCCTCGGTGGGTATTAGCCACACGGCTTTTCGAGAGCCGCACCTTAAACCACTCGGACAACTCTCCGGATGCTTTTACGCATTGCTGATTATAGCAGACTTACGGTGATCTGTCAAAGAAAATTAGAAAATTCGTTGAGAAGAAAGAAAAAATGTAGTATAGTAAATATATGATGTTGGGGCAAGAAAATTTACCCCAGGATGTCTGCGGAAATAAAACTATATAAGGGAAAGAGGGTAAGAAACATGTTAAGAGTAGGTTTACTGACAAGCGGCGGCGACTGCCAGGCTCTGAATGCGACCATGCGCGGTATTGTAAAGGGTCTTTCCGCAAACGTGGAACAGCTGGAGGTTTACGGTTTTATCAACGGTTACAAAGGACTTATTTACGGCGATTACCGTCTGCTGACGTCCAACGATTTCTCAGGTATTCTGACGAAGGGCGGCACGATTATCGGATCTTCCAGACAGCCGTTTAAGATGATGCGGGTGCCGGATGAAAACGGTTTGGACAAGGTGGAGGCGATGAAGCAGAATTATTATAAACTGCGGCTGGACTGCCTGGTAATCCTTGGAGGAAACGGAACGCAGAAGACGGCCAATCTGCTGCGTGAGGAAGGTCTGAATATTATTCATATGCCGAAGACAATTGACAACGATATCTATGGAACGGATATGACCTTTGGCTTTTACAGCGCAGTGAATATTGCCACGGATGCCATTGACCGTATTCATACGACGGCGTCTTCTCACAACCGCGTGTTTATTGTTGAAATCATGGGCCACAAGGTAGGTCAGCTCTGTCTGTATGCCGGAATTGCCGGAGGCGCAGATATTATCCTGATTCCCGAGATTCCTTACGATATCGACAAGGTAATCGAGGCGATTGACAGGAGAACAAAGCAGGGCAAGGGATTTACAGTGCTGGCGGTGGCAGAGGGCGCAATTTCAAAGGAAAAGGCCGCCATGAGCAAAAAAGAGTTTAAAAAATATATGGACGAAAACAAGCATCCGGCAGTTTCCTATGAAATCGCAGCGGCGATTCAGGAGCGCTCCGGTACAGAAGTGCGCATAACCGTTCCCGGACATACCCAGCGCGGCGGAAGCCCGTGCCCCTATGACCGCGTGCTGTCCACAAGATTGGGCGCCGCCGGGGCAAAGGCTATTTTGAACGGGGATTTTGGCTATATGATCGGTATTGTAAACGGAAAGACAAAGAAGGTTCCGCTGGGCGAGGTTGCCGGCAAGCTGAAAATGGTATCTCCGGATGATCAGATTGTAAAGGAAGCAAAACTGATCGGCATCAGTTTTGGTGATTAATCCGGTATAACGCCGCTTATGCGGCGGAAGAAGACAGGAGAGACAGGCATGTCATATACTGCTTTATACCGCAAATTCCGTCCTGACACCTTTGCAGATGTGAAGGGTCAGGACGCAATTGTGCAGACACTGAAAAATCAAATAAAATTGGAACGCATAGGGCACGCTTATCTGTTTTGCGGAACGAGAGGAACAGGAAAGACAACCATTGCCAAAATTATGGCGAAAGCGGTCAACTGCGAACACCCCGTAGATGGAAATCCCTGCAATGAATGTGCTTCCTGCCGGGCAATCGCGTCGGGCGCTTCCATGAACGTGATCGAAATTGATGCGGCTTCAAATAATGGCGTGGATAATATCCGTGAGATTCGGGAGGAGGTTTCCTATTCTCCCACAGAGGGACGCTACAAGGTCTACATCATCGACGAGGTTCATATGCTGTCAGCGGGAGCATATAATGCTCTTTTGAAAACGCTGGAGGAGCCGCCTTCCTATGTAATTTTTATTCTGGCGACTACCGAGGCAAACCGTTTGCCGGTGACAATTCTTTCCAGATGTCAGAGATATGACTTTAAAAGAATCTCTGTGGCAACCATTACCGAACGCCTTCAGGAACTTCTGAAGATAGAAAAAGTGGAGGCGGAGGAGAAGGCGGTGCGGTATATTGCCGTAAAGGCCGACGGCGCTCTGCGTGACGCGCTGAGCCTTTTAGATCAGTGCATCGCTTTTTATCCCGGACAGAAGCTGACGTACGAACAGACGTTGGATGTGCTCGGCGCTGTGGATACGCAGGTATTCAGCGCTATGCTGCGCAGGGTGCTGAAAAGAGACGTTCGCGGGCTGATGAAGGAAATTGAAGAACTGGTGCTGCAGGGCAGAGAATTGGGGCAGTTTGTCACAGACTTTACATGGTATCTGAGAAATCTGCTGCTTTTGAAAACTTCAGATTCTATGGAAGATGTGCTGGATATCTCGGAGGAAAATCTGAAGCTTCTGCAGGAGGAAGCGGGCCTGGTGAGGGAGGAAGCGCTGATGCGGTATATCCGTATCCTTTCCGAACTTTCAAATCGCATGAAGTTTGAATCCTCAAAGCGGCTTGCGCTGGAGGTGACACTGATAAAGATGTGCCGTCCTGAAATGGAAAGGGACAATACTTCCCTGCTTGAAAGGATACGAAGCCTGGAGAAGCGCCTGGAAGAAGGCATAGCGATTGCAGTACCGTCTGCCGAAAGCACAGCGACGGGGAATAAAACGCCAGGAACTGCGGCAGCTTTGGGACCGACGGAAAACAGGACGGAGGAGACCGGACGCTTTGGAAAAGCGGCGCCGGAGGATCTGCAGAGAGCAGTCGCCATATGGAAAAGTATTGTCGATGAGACAGACGGACGCTTCCGCACGGTGCTTTCCACAAAGGCAAAGCCCCAGTACAATCCTGCGGAGGAAGGAAAACTCTATGTGGTATTCACAGATTTCCTGGGGGAAACTTATCTGCATGACGAGGAGAAAAGAGAACTTCTGGAAAGCATTATCGCGTCGAAGACCGGCAAGAAGATAGAAGTGAAAATGGTGCTGGGAGCGGACAGTGCAGCTTCGGGATTGCAGCTTGAGGATGTTTCAATTGACGAAAAGCTTCGTCAGAATATTCATAATATAAATATAGAGATCGATGATTCAGAAGGCGATTTTATATAGAAACTTCGCTTTGTCGAAGAAGCAGGGACGAAAATAAAGGAGGAATAGAATATGGCAAAACGCGGTGGATTTCCCGGAGGTATGCCGGGCAATATGAATAACCTGATGAAGCAGGCGCAGAAAATGCAGAAGCAGATGGAAGAAAACCAGCGCGCATTGGAGGAAAAGGAGTTTACGGCGGCTGCAGGAGGCGGGGCCGTGGAGGTGACAATTTCCGGCAAGCGGGAGGTCACGAAAGTGACTTTGAAAGAAGAAGTGGTGGATCCGGACGATATAGAAATGCTGGAAGATCTGATCATGGCCGCTACAAATGAGGCGTTGCGCAAGGTAGACGAGGAATCCGGAGCGGCGATGTCGAAGCTGACAGGCGGTCTGGGCGGCCTGGGCGGAGGGTTTCCGTTCTGATGGAATATTACAGTAAGCAAATCAGCCGTTTGATTGAAGAATTTTCCAAATTGCCGGGCGTAGGAGCCAAATCGGCCCAGCGGCTGGCTTTTCATATTGTCAACCGTCCCATCGAGGAAGTGCGCAACCTGTCTCAGGCCATTATAGAGGCCAGAGAAAATGTGCGCTACTGTAAGCAGTGCTTTACGCTTACAGACAGCGAACTCTGCCCTATCTGCAGCAATCCGAAGCGGGATCCGAAAACGATCATGGTGGTGGAAAATACAAGAGATCTGGCGGCCTACGAAAAAACGGGAAAATACGAGGGCGTTTACCACGTACTGCACGGGGCCATTTCTCCCATGCTGGGAATCGGACCGAATGATATTCGTTTGAAGGAACTGATGCAGCGCCTTCAGGGGGAGGTGGACGAGGTGATCATCGCCACAAATTCCAGCCTGGAAGGTGAGACGACGGCGATGTATATCAGCAAGCTGATAAAGCCCACTGGAATTAAAGTAAGCCGTATCGCCAGCGGAGTTCCCGTGGGAGGCGATCTGGAATATATAGATCAGGTAACGCTTCTGCGAGCCCTGGAGGGCAGAACAGAACTCTGACGCCAGTAAAAATATCACAAAAATTTCATAAAAAAACGTAAACTCGCGGCCCCAAATAATTGCACATGCGCTCCCCTTTGTGATATACTAAACGCATAAACACGAGCGCAGCGACGGAAAGGAAATACGCTGGCCGCTTGCGGACAGGCGGATTTCCTGACGGAGCTATGTGAGTGTAACGAACAACGAGAAAACGCAAGTTTTCGAGTAAGCGCTTGTGTGAAACGAAGGCGCGGACACCGGGCAGGCGCAGAGAAAACGCAAGTTTTCGAGTAAGCGCTCGTGTGAAACGAAGGCGCGGACACCGGGCAGGCGCAGAGAAAACGCAAGTTTTCGAGTAAGCGCTCGGGAAGGAAAACCAAAACAGGAGGGAAACATGAACAAGTTAGAGTTACAGAAGACTGCTAACGAGATACGTAAAGGCATTGTTACGGCGGTTCACAGTGCAAAAGCCGGACATCCGGGCGGCTCTCTGTCAGCGACAGAGGTATTTACATATCTCTATTTTGAGGAAATGAACATTGATCCGAAGGATCCCAAAAAGCCGGATCGCGACCGCTTTGTGCTGTCAAAGGGACACACAGCGCCGGGTCTTTATTCCACACTGGCTCACAGGGGATATTTCCCTGTAGAGGATTTGACAACACTGCGTAAGCTGGGCTCCTATCTTCAGGGACATCCCAGTATGCAGTATATTCCGGGCGTGGATATGTCCAGCGGCTCCCTGGGACAGGGCATCTCTGCTGCGGTGGGCATGGCTCTTTCCGCAAAAATGAGCAACGAGGATTACCGCGTATACACCCTGCTTGGCGATGGAGAGATTCAGGAAGGTCAGGTATGGGAGGCAGCTATGTTTGCGGGCGCAAGAAAGTTGGACAATCTGGTTGTGATTGTGGACAACAACGGTCTGCAGATCGACGGCAGGATTGAAGACGTATGCAGCCCCTATCCGATTGACAAAAAGTTTGAAGCGTTCAATTTCCATGTGATCAATGTGGCGGACGGCAACGATTTTGATCAGTTAAAGGCGGCCTTTGATGAGGCCAAAGCGACAAAGGGTATGCCTACTGCGATTGTGATGAAGACGCTGAAAGGCAAAGGCGTTTCCTTCATGGAAGGCCAGGTAGCATGGCACGGAACTGCTCCGAACGACGAGCAGTATGCAATTGCTATGGCAGACTTAGAGAAAGTAGGTGAAGCATTATGTCAGAAGTAAAGAAGATTGCAACCAGAGAAAGCTACGGCAATGCTTTGGTAGAAGTAGGAAAAGAGAATCCGAATGTGGTTGTTCTGGACGCTGACCTTGCGGCGGCTACAAAAACAGGTACGTTTAAAAAAGTATTTCCCGAGCGCCACATCGACTGCGGTATTGCGGAGTGCAATATGACGGGTATTGCGGCGGGACTGGCAACTACCGGGAAAATTCCCTTTATCAGTTCCTTTGCAATGTTTGCGGCAGGACGAAATTTTGAACAGATCCGTAACTCCATCGGATATCCGCATCTGAATGTAAAGATCGGCGCTACCCATGCAGGTATTTCTGTAGGAGAAGACGGAGCCAGCCATCAGTGCAATGAAGATATCGCGCTGATGAGAACAATTCCTGGTATGGTAGTGGTATGCCCCTCTGACGACGTGGAGGCGAAGGCGGCTGTAAAGGCAGCCGTAGAGCATGAGGGACCGGTATACTTAAGATTCGGACGTCTGGCTGTGCCGGTAATTAACGATAAACCCGATTACAAATTCGAACTGGGCAAGGGTGTTGTGCTTCGTGAGGGCAAGGATCTGACGATTGTGGCAACAGGCCTTCCTGTGGCAGAGTCTCTCGCGGCGGCGGAAATGCTGGCAAAAGACGGCATTGACGCAAAGGTGATTAATATTCATACGATTAAGCCGCTGGATGAGGAGCTGATTGTTGCGGCTGCCAAAGAGACAGGAAAAGTTGTGACGGTAGAGGAACATTCTGTTATCGGCGGTCTTGGCGGGGCAGTCTGCGAAACTCTTTCTGAGAAGGCGCCTACGCCGGTACTTCGCATTGGCGTCAACGACAGGTTCGGTGAGTCAGGGGCGGCAGTAGCTCTGCTTCACAAATATGGGCTGGATGCTGAAGGCATCTACAATAAGATTAAGGCCTGGGTATAAAAGAAACTTTGTGAAAACTGTATAGATTTTCCAGATATAGGACATCCTCTGAGAGAAAATAAAATTTCTTAAGGAGGGTGTCCTATGGAGTTAAAGGGAAGCAAGACAGAAAAAAATCTGCTGGAGGCGTTTGCGGGCGAGAGCATGGCCCGAAACAAATATACGTACTATGCCGCAAAGGCGAGAAAGGACGGGTATCAGCAAATCGCAGAGCTTTTTGAGGAGACGGCCGGGAATGAACAGGCCCACGCGAAGCAGTGGTTTCAATATATCTGCGGCGGTCAGATTGACGATACGCCTGTAAATCTGCTGGCGGCGGCCAATGGAGAAAACTACGAATGGACAGAAATGTACAGCCGTATGGCGGTGGAGGCGTATGAGGAAGGCTTTAATGAAATTGCCCGGAAGTTCGAATTGGTGGCGCAGGTGGAAAAAGAGCACGAGGAACGTTTCCGAAAATTGCTGTCAAACGTGGAAGAAGGAATTGTGTTCTCAAGAGACGGGGACATGATGTGGCAGTGCAGAAAATGCGGCTTTATACACTTTGGCAGAAAGGCTCCCCAGAAATGCCCCGTATGCGGACATGAGCAGGCATTTTTCCAGATAAAAGCAGAAAATTATTGAGAAAATAATGTAGGAATAATTGATGATACCCTTTCATATAGTAGTATGAGAGGGTATTTTTATGAAAGAGAAAGCGGAGCATATTTTAACATTTATTTTAATTATCCTGATATTGCCCTGTGCCATGACGCTTTTGCTGGGCGGCAGAATGAAAGAAATTTACCGGACGATCAAAAATGAAACGGATTACATTTTGCTGAAAACAAATGGCGGAACACTGGAGCTTGAATTGGAGGAATACGTGATTGGGGCAGCGGCGGCCCAGATACCTCTTGGGTATGACCTGGAAGCGGTGAAAGCTCAGATGGTCGCTGTAAGGACAAATCTTTGCCGTCAGATTCAGCAGGATGGGGAAGTGACGGCAGAAAAATATATGACGATGGAGGAATTGGAACGGGCGGGGGCTGCGGAAAAATTTCTGAGGGCCCAGAGAGCCACCAGGGGACAGATTCTTACCTGGGAGGACGAGCCTGTTCTTGCGTCTTTTCATGCAGTAAGCGCAGGAAGCACCAGGGATGGAGCGCAGGTTTTCCAGTCGGAGGAATATCCTTACCTCGTCTCCAGAACATGTCCTTCGGATGAGGATGCGCCCGGAGCAATCAGCGTAATTGAGATCGACAGTTCCTGGAGCGGCATGGAAATTGCAGAGCGGGATAGCGCGGGATACGTGTTGCAGATAAAAATGCAGGGAGAGGTCATGTCCGGGGAAGAATTCAGAAGTCTTCTGGGGCTGCCGTCGTCTGCCTTTGATATACAGGTACAAAACGGCGTTTTTCTGACTGTGCGGGGCATTGGTCACGGCCTTGGAATGAGCCAGTATACGGCCCAGCAGATGGCGCTGACAGGGAAAAGTTATACAGAAATTCTGGGATATTTTTATCCGGGAACACAACTGACAGAGTATTGAATGTTTTTGCACCAACTCACTGCATAAATCACTCATTTATGGAAATCATATGTGTAGAACGACAATGAACATAATATGAGGTGACGAATATGCAGAAAGAAAAGATGCTTGGTTTTTTGAAAAGTAAGGGAACCCTGGGAGTACTTACACTCTGCCTGGTGGGTGCAGTTGCGTTTGCCACATACAGGACAAGCTACGGCGGTTCCCAGGAAGTGTCTCCGGACACTGTACTGTCGCAGGAACAGGAAACGGAGGAACAAAATCTGGAGGCGGCAGGCAGAGACGTTGTGGCAAATCTGGAGGGAACGGGGGATTATACGGCCGCCAATGAAAAGGACGTAGACCCGGCAACCCTGGTATACAGAGATATGGCGGCGACAGAGGCGCAGACGGATAGTGCGGATAACTCAGTAGAGGCATCGGCCGTTATCCAGCCTACGGTGAATTTCCAGGAGGATTCTCTGCTGACCTGGCCGGCGGCAGGCACCGTACTGATGGAATATGACATGGACAGCACCGTTTACTTTAAGACGCTGAACCAGTACAAATATAATCCGGCGCTGATTATCGCAAGCCAGGCAGGAAACCAGGTGATTGCATCGGCAAAAGGAATTGTGGAATCTATTACCGTCAATGAGGAAACCGGAACCACGCTGAAGCTGAATCTGGGAAATAACTATAGCCTGACTTACGGACAGCTGAAGGAAGTAGCTGTCTCCGAAGGTGAAGTGGTGGAGCAGGGGCAGCTGCTGGGATACGTCAGCGAACCGACGAAATACTACTGTGAAGAAGGCAGCAACCTGTATTTCCAAATGGAAAAAGACGGGAAACCCGTTGATCCATACCTGTATTTAGAATAAAAAACAGCGTCAAGCGACGCTACAATCTGTCCGCCTGCCGCGGAAATTGGACACTGCGGCAGACGGCTTTTTGTATCAAGAAAACCACGTGATAGTCGCGTGGTTCTATTGGTGTTTTTAAATAATTTTTGACATGAATAGGCATAGAAAAAGCGGGTGATGGGAATCGAACCCACGTATCCAGCTTGGAAGGCTGGTGTTC